>NZ_JBEYXD010000016.1:0-168828 GCF_040644975.1 Streptomyces sp. NPDC046900
AGCCGGGGCCGACGGCGCCGTCGGCCCCGGCTGACACCGGTCGCCTGCCGTTTTCGGCCTCCGCGGCCCGACGGCCGATCTGCGGTGGTCAGCCCTCCGGGACCGATACGTCAGCCACGGCGGCGGAGACCAGCGGTCACCACGGTGGCCAGGCCGCCCACGAGCAGCCCCGCGCCGATCCTGGCCCGGTTCCGGGACAGCCATTCCTCCGGGCTGCCGTACAGGGCCTGGCCGTCGAACCGGCCGTGCGCCCCGAAGTCCCGGCCGTGCGGACCGTCGGCGGGCGACCAGAGGTTTCCCGTGCTCTCGTGCTCACCCTTGTCCTGCTGCGCGTCGTACCCCGTGCGGGCGAGATAGCGGTCCAGCAGCCCCGGGGCCATGGCGTTGGCGATCAGTGTGGCCGCCGTCGAGCCACCCACCCAGTACTCCCGGCGCCGCGGGTGCCCGGCCGCGTGGACGATCGCGCGTGCGGCGACCTCGGGCTGGTAGACCGGCGCGACCGGTCGCGCCCGGCCGGGCATCCGGTTCAGCACCCAGTCGAACTGCGGGGTGTTGAGGGCGGGCAGCTGCACCATCGTCGTCCGCACCCGGGACCCGTCGTGCAGCAGCTCGCACCGCAGCGACTCGTTGAAGCCCTGGATCGCGTGCTTGGCACCGCAGTACGCCGACTGCAGCGGGATCCCCCGGTACGCCAGCGCCGACCCGACCTGGACGATCGTGCCGTGGTCCGCGGGCAGCATGTGCCGCAGCGCGGCCCGCGTACCGAACACACAGCCGAGGTACGTCACTTCGGTGACCCGACGGAACTCGTCCGGCGCTACCTGTGTGAACGGTGCGAAGACACCGGCGAAGGCGTTGTTGACCCAGACGTCGATGCGCCCGAACGCGTCCACGATCTGCTGCGCCGCGTCCTCGACCGCCCGCGCGTCGGCGACGTCGACGGGGACGACGAGCGCCTCACCGCCGGCGCCCCTCACCTCGTCCGCGGCCGCGGCGAGGCCCTCGCGGCCCCGGGCCAGCAGGGCTACCCGGTCGCCACGGGCGGCGAAGGCCAGAGCCGTGGCCCGGCCCACGCCTCCGCTGGCCCCGGTCACCACGACCGTTTTGCGGTGCCTCGGCAGGGCTCCCGACCACGCCCCGGTCATCGCTCACCGGGCCCGGTGGTGCGGGGCTTCGGGCTGCGGACCCGGCCCAGCCGTCCCCGGAGCACCGGGTGCGGAGGGCGGAACCGGCGGGTAGGGCAGGCCGGCCCCGCTCGACGGTGCGCCGGGCGCCGTGGCGCCGAGGGTCCTGCCGTCGGCACCCGTCGTGGCGGGCCCGTGGTGGTGACCGCCGGCGCGGGCCGCACCGCGCAGCAGATATGCCGCCACGCCCAGCACCGCCGCCGTGATCAGCGCCGCGGCCCACGCGGGCAGACCGAGGGAGAGCGCGAGGCCCACGGCGAGCGCCACCGCGGCGCCCGCGTACAGGCCGACGGCACCGGAGGCGGCGTACAGCGCTGCCGTGCGGCGCTGCTTGCGCGTCTGCTCGCGCAGCTCGTCGCGCACGGCCTCACGGGCCACCTGTGCCAGCTCGTCGACCAGGTCCTTGTCCAGATGTTCCAGATGATCCAAGCGGTTCATGCCCGCCGGGTACCCGGGCCGGGACATGCCTAACGCCTCGGAGGCGGGCTCACCCCGCCCCTCGCAGCCCGGGACACATCCGCGGCGATCTCCTGCCCGGGCCGTTCCAACCAGACTCGTGTGCAGGGAGATTCCCGAGCCACGCCGGGGGTGCCCCCGTCCGAACGGGATCGGAGTATCCGTGCGGGCGACCTGGCGGCCGGCCCTGTCACACCGGCCGGTCCCCCTCCTCGGGCCGCATCCGGAAGTCGTACCGTGCCGGCAGCGGGTCGTCCGTGACCCGGGCCCACAGCTCGCTGATCGTCTCCGCGCCCTCCCGCAGATCCGCCACCTCGAACCCGGCGTCGAAGACGGCCCGCGCGCCTTCTGGATCGCCCTCGGCGAGCAGCAGCACCGCGCCGGTCAGCCGGAAGCGGCCGCGCTCGCGCGTCGCGGGATGCAGACGGTGCCACACGGCGCGCGCGTCGGCCACCCGCCCCACGGCCAGCAGCGCCTCGATCGTCTCGCGGCCGAGCGCCGCCGTGGCGGCCGTCCAGCTCTCCCCGTCGTCGCGTCGCTCCTGGCACAGGTCGTCGAAAGCCTCCGCCCAGCGGTCGGCGGCCCGCTGCCGGTCGTCGGCCTCCTTGTCCGCGACGGCGAGGCAGCGCAGCAACGGCCACAGGGACGGCGCGAGTTCGAGCGCGCGCTCCCAACTGCGCACGGCCTGCGCCCGATCGCCCGCATGCCACTGCGCGACCCCCAGGTGGTACTCCGTCAGCGGCCGGGCGGGCGCGGTCTCCAGCATGTCCCGCCAGTGCGGCGCCACCAGTGTCTCCCCGGGCGGACCGACCCGTCGCGGCTCGGGGAAGGAACCCGTCCGCAGCAGCTCCCGCCACGGAGCCTGCGCGTCGCCGAGGGTCTGCTCATCGAACGGTGTGCCCGGCAGTTTGTCGCCGGTGCGCAGCACTTCCAGCGCGCCCCAGCCGGACCCGACCGCGAGCACCTCGCCGGGTTCGGCGTCGGCGCAGGGCCGCCACTGCTCGTACGCCGCCTCGACCGCGGCACGCGGCAACGCGGCCTCGAGCCCGGCCTCGGCCCCCTCCAGAACGGCGGCCCACTCCCCCTCCCGCGCCGTGCTCAACGGCCCGTACGCCTCCAGCCACGACACCTCGCTCCCGGCGTCGAGCCGTACGTGCTCCAGTTGGGTGCGGGCGAGACCGGCCTGGATCTCGCAGTAACCGCCGGTGCCCGGTTCGGTGAGCCATTCCTGCCAGCGACGCCCGCCGGTGCCCGTGCCCCACACGAACAGCTTCCGCCCGCGCAGCACGTCGGTGGACGTCTGCACCAGTCCGCTGCCGTCCTCGCCGAGCGCGGCGATCCAGCGGCGCCGTCCGTCGGGCACCTCGTAGAAGTAGTCGGCGGGGTGGACGCTGTTCGTGGGGTAGGTGCGGTCCACACCGTCGTACACGGGCATCGGGACCCGACTCAGCCGGCGGGTGTACCCGAAGTGCCACGCCTCGTCCGCCGGGGCCAGGACCCGGCACTCCTCCGGGACCGCGATGTTGGACCACCAGTACACGGGCGCGGGTTTGTCGTGCGGATTGCGGATGCGGACGCCGATGTACAGGAAGTCGGACCCCTCCGGCAGCCACAGGTCGACCTGGAAGGGCAGGTCGCGCAGGCGTTCCCACTCCCACAGGCGCAGCATGGGGCCGCCGTCCGGCGCGGTGACCCGGGCCGCGTGCAGGGGTGAGCAGGAGAGGGCCGTGTGCCCCGTGGCACCGATGTTCCACTCGATGCCGCCGGAGAACCAGGCGCCGTTGAGCGCGAAGCACGCGGGCTGGAACACCGGGTTGCGGTAGAGGAGTTCACGGCCGGTCGGCTTGTGGAACAGCGACGCGATCCGCCCGCCGAGACCAGGGAGGACGGTGACGCGCAACCGGTCGTTCTCGATCACGAGGGTGTCCAGGTCCTGGGACTCCCGCGCTCTGCCGTAACCGTCCCTGACCCGCACGGGCAGCAGGCTGTGCAGCGGCGCGTAGCCGATCTGCCGGGCCATGTCGCCGGGCAGGTCCTCTCTGTCGCGGTCCTCGATGCGGTGCATCTCGTCGAGCGGCCGCAGCGGGGGCAGCGGATTGTCCGGCCCCAGCGCCGCGGCGGGCAGCGTCATTGCGTCCCGTCGGATGGTCGTCACCGTCACCATGGAACCCGCCCGCCGCCGAGCCGACCAGGGTGCGTGCCGGTCAGGATTCCGCAAAGGAGGACACAGCTCCCTGCACGAGGAGCGTCCCGTCCGCGCTCTCCAGGCGCGGATCGGGGTCCTGGACGATGTTCTGGAGGCCGGCGCGCCATGGGAAGGCAGGCGGTGCGGGGGCCGGTGGACGCAGGTCCGGGTCGGTGGGAACGTCCGGGGCGACGCGCGTACGCGTCCGGCTCACCTGCCGACCATCTCGACGGTGATGGCCCAGCGCTCGTGGTCCCGCCAGGCCCCGTCGACGTAGATCATGTCCGGGGAGAAGCCCTCGAGGCGGAAGCCGCAGCGCCGGGCGAGGGCGATCGAGGCCGCGTTGCCCGGCTGCACATTGATCTCGAGGCGGTGCAGCCTCATGGGTCCGAAGGCGTACCGCACCACCAGGCCGAGCCCCTCCGCCATCAGCCCGCGCCCGGCGGCATGTGCGAAGGCGCCGTAGCCGAGGGCACCGCACATGAAGCCGCCCTCGACGATGTTGTTGATGTTGATGAACCCGGCGATGCCCCCGCTCTCCTTCTCGCACACCAGGAACCCCGCCCGCGTGGGGTCCTGGATCAGCCGTCCGGCGTAGCCGACGTAGGCCTCCGCGCTGGTCGGCGGGTACAGCCACGGGTGATGCAGATCCTTGCTCTCCCGCGCCCGGGCGGTGAACTCGGCCTCGTCCTCGTAGGTGAAGTGGCGTATGCCCACGCGGGGGCCTTCGGCGAGGTATCCACGGGTCTTCGGCACCTCGCCACAGTACGTGCAGGGCGTCACCCGTGCCGACCCGTCAGCAGCCCCGACCACACCGGTGCCCGGCGGCATGGTCACCAGGGGCACGAGCGGCATGATCCCGGTCTGCGGCGTGATCCCGGTCTTACGGGTGCCTCCGAAACGCTTTCGGCCACGCGGACCGGCCCCAGCCTGATCAGGGCCGGACGACGCCTCTGCGAGGGACGGGTGACGGGTCTCGCGGGCCGGCCGCCGGCCGGGGAGAACCCCCGGCCGCACAGCCGCGCACCGGCTAGGCCAGCGCCGGTGCGTCCAGCGTCAGCGTTCCCGCCTCGGCGTCCAGTTCGGCGCCGACTCCCAGCGGCAGCGTCAGGGCGCACTCTCCGTGGCCGAATCCGAACTCCTCCACGATCGGCACCCCGAGCCCGCCGAGCCGGTCCATGAGGACGGTGCGTAGCAGTTCGTAGGGCCCGCATCGCTCCCAGGACCCGAGCGCGATCCCCGCGACGCCGTCGAGCCATCCGGAACGCAGCAGCTGGGTGAGGATGCGGTCGATCCGGTACGCCTCCTCGCCGACGTCCTCGATCAGCAGCAGGCCGCCGCGCGCTCCCGGCCGGGAGCGCGGAGCGCCCAGTTCGGAGGCGAGCATGCTCAGACAGCCACCCAGGGTGACGCCTCGGGCTCGGCCGGGGACGAGCGCGGTGCCGGACGACGCGATGGTCCGTACGGACTCCGGCTCGAACAGCGTCGCGCGCAGATGCTCCTGGGACCGCGTGTTCTTCAGGAAGTCGACGGCCGACACCATCGGGCCGTGCAGCGTGACGAGTCCGAGACGCGCCGCGAACACCTCGTGCAGCGCCGTGATGTCGCTGTAGCCGGCCAGCACCTTCGGCCCGGCGGCGCGCAGGGCGTCCCAGTCCAGGAGGTCCACCATGCGCTGTGCCCCGTACCCGCCGCGGGCACAGAGCACCGCGGACACCTCCGGGTCGCACCACGCGGCCTGGAAGTCGGCGGCCCGGTCGGCGTCCGTGCCCGCGAGGTAGGGGAAGTCGGGGTGCCGGTCGAGGACGTGCGGGGCGACGACGGGGTCGAGGTCCCAGGCTCGCAGGATGTCGAGCCCGGCGGCGAGCCGCTCCTCCCGCACGGGTCCGCTGGGCGCGACGACGGCGACACGGGCACCCCGGACGAGTCGGGGCGGTCGTACGAGGGGTGTCACTTGCTGAGCTCCAGGGTGGGGATGCCGGGCGGGTTCAGCCCGAAGACCTGCGCGTACAGCGACAGCTCGGCCTCCAGGGCGCGCACCATCGTCTCAGCCCGCCGGAAGCCGTGCCCCTCGCCCTCGAAGGCGATGTAGGCGTGCGGTATCCGGCGCCCTTCGAGCCGGGCCAGGAACCGCTCGCACTGCGCGGGCGGGCAGATGACGTCGTCCAGGCCCTGCAGCAGCAGGAAGGGCACGGTGATGCGGTCCGCGTGCTCGACGGGCGACCGCTCGGTGTACCGGCCGGGCACTTCGGCGTAGGACCCGACGAGGGACTCCAGATACCGCGACTCGAAGTCATGGGTCTCCCCGGAGCCCCAGCTCACCAGGTCCAGGACGGGGTACAGGATCGTGCCGCAGGCGTACACGTCGGTCGTCGTCAAGGACACGGCCGTCGTCCAGCCCCCGGCGCTGCCGCCGCGCACGGCGAGCCGGCCGCGGTCGGCCGTGCCCTCCTCCGCCAGGGCGAGCGCGACACCGGCGCAGTCCTCGACGTCGACGACACCCCACTGCTCGCGCAGCCGGTCGCGGTACTCACGCCCGTAGCCGGTCGAGCCGCCGTAGTTCACCACGGCGACTCCGATGCCGCGCGAGGTGAAGTAGGCGATCTCCAGATCGAGGACCAGTGAGGCGCGGCCGGTGGGCCCGCCGTGCGCCCACACCACATACGGCGGCAGCTCATGGGCGGGCGCGATGTGGCCGGGGTGGTGCGGAGGGTAGATGTGGGCGTGGATGTCACGGCCCCCGGGGCCGGTGAAGGTGCGGATCTGCGGCTCGGGGTAGTACGCGGGGTCCACCGGGTCCTCGTGCGCGGCCCCGATGACCCGGGTGCGCCCGGTCCGGGAGTCCAGCTCGACGACCTCGCCGGCGCTGCGCGGGCTGGCGCCGACGGCGACGACCCGGCTGCCGTGCGCGGCGAGCGTCGCGGCGAACTCGGTCCAGGGCCCGGCCGCGTCGACCACCTCTCCACTGTCCGGGTCGAGGATGCCGAGCGCTGCGGCGCCTCTGCCGTGGACGACGGCGATCAGCCCGCCGTCCAGGGGCGCGAACCAGCGCTGCCCGACCTTCCACAACGGCCCCGCGAACTCCTCCTCGCGGGAACACAGCGGCTCACCGTCCCGGTACAGGTTCCACCAGCCGGTGCGGTCACTGGCGTAGAGCAGGGATCCGTCGGACGCCCACTCGGCCTGGGCGATGGACTCGTCCGGTCCGCCGGCGAGGGTGCGCGGCTCCAGGAACGCGCCGTCTTCGGTCACGTCCGCGACGATCAGCTCGGTGCCGTCCCAGGGCATGCGCGGATGGTCCCAGACGAGCCAGGCGGCGCGCCGCCCGTCCGGCGAGAGGCGGGGCCCGGTGACGAACCGGTGGCGCCCGTCGGTCAGTTCGCGCACGGCGTCCCGGTCCCGTGCCGCCGAACCGTCCAGCGGCACGGCGGCGGCCACCCGCCGTACGTCCCCGGCTCCGTCGCCGGTGAACTCCTCGAGCACGCACCAGACTTCACCGCGCTCGACGTGCACTGTCGGGTCGACCCAGCGCAGTCCGCCGCCCACCGGGGACAGCGGGGTCAGCGGGCGCGGTCCGGCACCGGGCGCCGCGGGCTCGTACGCGTACAGCCTCTGGTCCGCGAAGTTCACGAACACCACCAGGGGCCCTTCGGAGCGCATCACCCCGGTCCAGGGCCGGCCGCCGTACTCCATGACCCGGCTGCGCACGTTCCACGGCGGGGGCAGCACCGACTCCTCGGTGCCGTCCGTCGTGCGGCGCACGAGCGTGCGGCGGCCGCCCTCGGCGGGGCGCGGTTCGGTCCACCACGCCTCCTCGCCGACGAAGTCCACCGACTCCGGATGCCCGTCGTGCGCGGCGGCGAGCGCCGCGTCGATGGGCGAGGACCATTCCCCATACGGAAGTGTCTGCACCATCTCCCCCTCTCTCCCCTACGCCGCGCGCAGGAAGCGGTCGAGTACCCGGACTCCGAAATGCAGCGCCTCCACCGGGACCCGCTCGTCGACACCGTGGAACAGCGCCTGGTAGTCGAAGCCCTCCGGGAGCTTCAGGGGCGCGAAGCCGTAGCCGGTGATGCCGAGCCGGGAGAACTGCTTGGCGTCCGTACCGCCCGACATGCAGTACGGCACCACGTGGCCCTCCGGCGCGAACTCCTCGACGGCGGCACGCATCCGGGCGTAGGTCGGCGAGTCCACCGGCGCCTGGAGAGCGACCTCGTGGTGGTCGAACTCCCACTCCACGTCCGACCCGGTGAGCTCGTCCAGGGTGGTGCGGAACTCCTCCTCGCCGCCCGGCAGATAGCGTCCGTCGATGTACGCGACGGCCTCGCCCGGGATCACATTGATCTTGTAACCGGCGCTCAGCATCGTGGGGTTGGCGCTGTTGCGCACGGTCGGCCGGACGAGCGAGGCGGCCGGGCCGAGCTTGTCCAGCAGGCCGTCCACATCGTCGAGGCCGCCGTCGATGCCGTAGACCGCGGCGAGTTCGGTGAGCGCCGCGCGCACCGTCGGGGTCAGTCTGAGCGGCCACTCATGGGCGCCGATACGGGCGACGGCGGCGGCGAGCCGGGTGACCGCGTTGTCGGGGTTGACCTTGGAGCCATGGCCCGCCCGGCCGCGCGCGGTGAGCTTGAGCCAGCCGGTACCGCGCTCGCCCGCCGCGATCGGGTAGAGCTGCCGGCCGTCGCCGTCGTGGAACGTGAACGCCCCGGACTCGCTGATGCCCTCTGTGCACCCCTCGAAGAGTCCGGCATGCCGGTCGGCGAGGAAGCCGGAGCCGTCCTCGGCGGTCGCCTCCTCGTCGGCGGTGAACGCGAGGACGAGGTCGCGTCGCGGTCGTACCCCCGAGCGTGCCCACTCCCGCACCACCGCGAGGATCATCGCGTCCATGTTCTTCATGTCGACGGCGCCCCGGCCCCAGACGACTCCGTCGCGCACCTCACCGGAGAACGGGTGCACGCTCCAGTCGGCGGCCTCGGCCGGCACCACGTCGAGATGGCCGTGGACGAGCAGCGCACCGGCGGAGGGATCGGTGCCCTCTATGCGGGCGACGACGTTCGTCCGGCCCTCGGTGCGCTCCAGCAGGGCGGGTTCCAGGCCCGCCTCGGAAAGCAGCTCCGCCGCGTACTCGGCGGCGGGCCGCTCCCGGCAGTCGCCGCCGCCGCGGTTCGTCGTGTCGATGCGGATGAGGTCCGAGGTGAACCGGACCACCTCGTCGAGTGCCTGCTGGTCAGCCATACTGCTCCTCCACCGCGGCCGAGACGATCGTGGTGACCGCCTTGAAGGTACGGATCGCCTCATACATGCGCTCGCTCGTGTACGCCACCTTCCGCTCCCCGACGCGGTCCACGCCCGGCACCACGGTGGCGGACATCGCCAGGTGCTCGGCGTCGAACTCCAACGCGATCGTGAACGGCCCCCCGCTCACCGGCTCGTGACGGACCGCCAGGGACACCGCGTCCTTGGCCGCCGCGCGGATGTCGGCCGCGGTCCTGGCGGGTGTGCGGCACACCGCGGCGTACCGGGAGACGTGGTCCTTCACGGCGACCTTGAGCGCCTCGGGCGCGTACCCGAGCGCGTCCTCGCAGGCCACGTCGTCCCCGGTGACAAGGATGACGGGCACGCCGTACTCCGCGACCACGTGTGCGTTCAGCAGGCCCTCACTGGCGCGCGTGTCATTCAGCCACACTCCGGTGATCGAGTTGGCGAGGTAGGTGTGCGCGAGGACGCCCTCCATACCGGCGCCGGCGTGATAGCCCACGAACGCGACGCCGTCCACGTCCCCGTGCTGCACGCCTTCGACCATGGAGAGGGACTTGTGCCGGCCGGTGAGCATCTGCGCCCGCTCGTCCAGACGCTCGAGGAGGAGGTTCCGCATGGACCAGTGGGCCTCGTTGATCAGCACCTCGTCGGCGCCGCCGTCGAGGAGACCGAGCACCGCGGCGTTCACGTCCGAGGTGAACATCCCACGGCACCGCTCCCACTCCGGCGTCCCGGGCAGCACGTCGGCCGGCCAGGTCACACCCGTGGCGCCTTCCATGTCGGCGCTGATGAGGATCTTCATGGCAGGAAACCTACGCGCTCGTGACGTTGCGTGACCAGCCCTGTGGAAAAGTGTCCCGCCGTGGTGGCCGCCTTCGACGGCACACCCCCTGACCGCGTGACCGGTCAGGAGCGGTCACGCGGTCAGGGCGCCTGCGAGCGGCCGGCCTGCCGGCCGTGGAGCGCGGGCCGGCCGGGCCGATCGGCCCCGGACCTGACGCCCCGGCACCCGACGCTCCGGCACCCGGCACCCGGCACCCGGCACCCGGCACCCGGCACCCGGCGTCAGCGATACAGCGCAGGCCGCTCGACCAGCTCGACCTCGACGCGGCGGCCCTCCGACTGGGCGCGCACGCCCGCCTCGCAGACCGCTGCCGCGGCATAGCCGTCCCAGACGCTCGGCCCGGTGACCTCACCGCGCCGAGTGGCGTCGACCCAGGCCTGCACCTCGCGGTCGTACGCCTCCGCGAAGCGCTCCACGAAGTCCTGGGCGATGCCGCCGCCCCAGCGGCCCGCCTCCTGGGTGACCATGGCGTGCCCGTCGCCGATCCTGGCGCTTCCCTGTTCGCACACCACCTCGGCCTGTACCTGGTAGCCGAAGCCGCAGTTGACGAAGATCTCGACGTCGACGAGGGCGCCCCCATCGGTCTCGAAGACGACGAGCTGCGGGTCCGAAAGGCCTGTCGGGGCGTTGCCCGACGGTGCCGGGCGCAGCACCGTCACCGCCGTGATCTCCTGGCCGAGCAGCCAGCGCGTCACGTCCATCTCGTGCACGACCGAGTCGTTGATGAGCATGGCGTCGGTGAAGCCGGGCGGGCTGGCCGCGTTGCGGTGCCGGTTGTGCAGCATCAGCGGGCGGCCCAGCCGGCCGCCGTCCAGCAGCTCCTTGAGCCTGAGGTACTCGGCGTCGTAGCGCCGCATGAAACCGACCTGGACGCGCCGGTGACCCAGTTTCTGCTCGGCCTGCAGGATCCGGAGCGCGGAGGCCGCGTCGGGCGTGAGGGGCTTCTCGCACAGCACCGGCAGGTCGCGCTCGAAGGCCGCGAGCAGCGCCGCTTCGTGGGCGGGGCCGGGAGAGGCGATCAGTACCGCGTCGACGTCCGCGGCGGCCATCGCGGCGGCCGGTTCGGTGTAGGCGGTGCAGCCCTCGACACCGGCCGCGACGCTCTTGGCCCGCTCGGCGTCGACGTCCACGACGGCGGACACCCGCGCCCCGCTGATCACCTCGTCGATACGGCGCACATGGTCGGCGCCCATCCGTCCCGTCCCGATGACGGCGACTCGGAGCGTTCCGCGCTGAGTCATGGTGGTCGGTCGTCCCTTCGGATGGTCAGGCGCCGCAGGAGCGGAGGAACTTGCGGGTGCGTACGGCGATGGGCAGCGGCCTGTCCGGCTCGCAGGGGTACATGTCCTGCTCGACGATGGCGAACAGCTCGACGCCGAGCTTCTGGGCGGCGACGAGGACCGGCTCCAGCTCGGGCACGCCCGCCGGGGGTTCGCACATCACACCGCGCTGCACGGCGGGCCCGAACGGAACGCCGTTCTCCACGACGTCGGCGAGGATCTCCGGGTCGACCTGCTTGAGATGCAGATAGCCGATGCGCTCGCCATAGGTCTCGATGAGCTTGACGCTGTCGCCGCCGCAGTAGGCGTAGTGCCCGGTGTCCAGGCAGAGGTTGACGAGGTCGGAGTCCGTCGAGTCCAGGAAGCGCTCGACGTGCGCCTCGGTGTCGATGTGCGTGTCGGCGTGCGGGTGGACGACGATGTCGAGGCCGTAGGTCTCCTTGACCTCGTGGCCGAGCCGCTCCATGCCCTTGGTCAGGTGCGCCCACTGCTCGGCGGTGAGCTCCGAGGGCTCGATGATCTCGGCCGTCTTGTCGTCCCGCCAGAAGGACGGGATGACCACGAGGTGCTTCGCGCCCATCGCCTGGGTGAGCGCGGCGACCTGGCCGACGTGCTCCCAGGTGGACTCCCACACGGCCGGTCCGCGGTGCAGCGAGGTGAAGACCGTGCCGGCCGACACCTTCAGGTCCCGCTTGTTCACCTCGTCGGTCAGGCGCGCCGGATCGGTCGGCAGATAGCCGTAGGGGCCGAGCTCGATCCAGGAGTAGCCGGCCTCGCTGACCTCGTCCAGGAACCGTTCCCAGGGCACCTGCCGCGGGTCGTCCGGGAACCAGACGCCCCAGGAGTCCGGGGCCGAGCCGACCCGGATGCGGTCCAGGGCAGTGGTCATGTCACAGGGTCCCTTCGGGAGATGCCGTCACAGGTGCCTGGAGGTCCTCCGCTTCGGGGAGCCCCTCGACGTCCACGCCGCCGACCTGTGCCAGCTCGTGCTTGAGGGCGGCGAGTTCGGCGCCGCCGGCCATGTGGTTGGTCAGTTCCTCGAGGCTGACCTGCGAACGGTCCGCGCTGAGCTCGAGGGTGCCCAGGCGCAGCACGCTGAAGTGGTCGCCGACCATATAGGCGTGGTGCGGATTGTGGGTGATGAAGATGACGCCGAGGCCGCGCTCGCGGGCGGCGGCGATGTACTTGAGGACCACACCGGACTGCTTGACGCCGAGCGCGGCGGTGGGCTCGTCCAGGATGAGGACGCGGGCGCCGAAGTAGACGGCGCGGGCGATGGCGACGCACTGGCGCTGGCCGCCGGACAGGGTGCCGATGGGCTGCTCGAGGTCGTCCAGGACGATGCCCATGTTCCGCAGTTCTTCGTCCGCGGTCCGCTTCATCCGGGCGATGTCGAGACGGCGGAACGGCCAGGGGCCCTTGGTCATCTCGGAGCCCAGGAAGAAGTTCCGCCACACCGGCATGAGCGGCACGGTGGCCAGGTCCTGGTAGACGGTGGCGATACCCCGGTCGAGTGCCTCGCGGGGGGTGGTGAAGCGCACGGGCTCGCCGTCGACGAGGACCTCGCCCTCGGTGTGCTGGTGCAGCCCCGAAATGATTTTGATCAGTGTGGACTTGCCGGCGCCGTTGTCGCCCAGGACGCAGGTGACCTTGCCGGGGTGGACGGCGAGGTCGACGCCGTGCAGGGCGCGGATGTTGCCGTACGACTTGCCTGTGCCGCGCAGTTCGACGACGGGGGCCTGGTCGTCCGGGGCGGCCTTGGCGGTGTTCTTGCCGATGTCAGCGGTCGTCATGGGGTGGTCACCTCCGGGTCGCGGACTTCTGGACCCACAGATTGATGAGGGTGGCGCCGAGGAGCATCACGCCGAGGAATGCCTTGAACCAGTCGGGGTTCCAGCCCGCGTAGACGATGCCCTGGCTCACCATGCCGAACATGAAGGCACCGAAGACCGGGCCGATCGCCGAGCCGTAGCCGCCGGTCAGCAGACAGCCGCCGATCACGGCGGCGGCGATGTAGATCAGCTCCTGGCCGACGCCCTCGCCGGACTGCACGGTGTTGAAGGAGAACAGCTGGTGCATGCCGACGAACCAGGCCCCGAAGCCGACCAGCATGAACAGCGAGATCTTGGTGAACTTCACCGGCACACCGACGGCTCGCGCGCTGTCCTTGTTGCCGCCGACGGCAAAGATCCAGTTGCCGTACTTGGTGCGCAGCAGCACCCAGGTCGCCAGGGCCGCGAAGAGCAGCCACCACAGCACGGTGATCTTGAGCTGGACGCCGCCGACGGAGAACGACGACGAGAAGACCGCCTTGGCCTGGTCGAAACCGTCCATGTTGCTGATGTCGTCGGTCGCGACATTACCGGTGATCAGCTTGGTGACCGCGAGGTTGATGCCCTGCAGTCCGAGGAAGGTGCCGAGGGTGACCAGGAAGCTGGGCAGTCCCGTGCGGACCATCATCCAGCCGTTGAACGCCCCGATGGCGAGCGAGACCACGAGCGCGACGATCACGCCCACCCAGACGTTCATGGTCAGTTGGAAACTGACCATGCTGGCGGTCAGCGCCGAGGTGATCACCGCGACACCGGCCGACAGGTCGAACTCTCCGCCGATCATCAGCAGGGCCACGGGCAGTGCCATGATCCCGATGGTGGACGACTGGTAGAGGACGGTGGCCATCGCGCTGCCCGTGCGGAACGTCGGCGCCGCGGCGAAGAAGAAGACGAACACCGCGACGGCGCCGAGGAAGACGCCGACCTCCGGCCGGGCGAGCAGCCGGAGGACGAAGGAGCGCTGCGCCGTCCGCCCGTCGCTCTGCCGGGGGCCGGAGGCCGGCGGTGAGGTCACCGCCGGCACAGCCTGCTGGCTCATAGGGATCACCTCGTGCCCATCGCGGCGAAGGTGGCGATGGTGTCGACGTTGGACTTGTCGACGAAGGCCGGGCCGGTCAGCACCGGCTGCTCACCGCCGCCGCTGTAGTTGCCGTTGTTCTTGTAGAGCCACAGGGAGTCGACCGCGAGGTAGCCCTGCAGGTAGGGCTGCTGGTCGACGGCGAACTGGATGTCGCCCTTCTTGATGGCGCTGGTCAGGTCCTTGTTGAGGTCGAAGGTGGCGACCTTCGCCTTGCTGCCCGCGTCGGACAGCGACTGCACCGCCGTCAGCGCGAACGGCGCACCGAGGGTGACGACGTAGTCGATCGAGCTGTCCTGCTTGAGCTTGGCGGTGATCGTCGACTTCACCGACGGCATGTCGGTGCCGTTGACATAGAGGACCTGCGTCTTGCCGCTGAACGTCTTCTTCACACCGTCGCAGCGCTGGGTGAGCCCGATGTTGCCCTGCTCCTGGATCACGCAGACGGCGTTCTTGGCGCCCTCCTCGTTCAGCCGCTTGCCGAGCGCCTCTCCCGCCACGCCCTCGTCCTGCCCGAAGAACTCCATCAGGCCGAGCTTCTGCCAGTCGCTCACGCCGGAGTTGAGGCCCACCACCGGGATACCCGCGGACTTTGCCTTGCCGACGACGTCCTTCATGGCGTCCGGCTTGGCCAGGGTGATCGCTATGCCGTCGACCTTCTGGTCGATCGCGTTCTGGACCAGGTTCGCCTGGTTGCCGGCGTTGGGGTCGGCGGAGTAGACGAGCTTGATGTTGTCCTTGGCCGCGGCCGCCTCGGCCCCCTTGCGGACGATGTCCCAGAAGGTGTCACCGGGCGCCTGGTGGGTGACCAGCGCGACGGTCATTCGGGGAGTGGTGGCCTTGCCCGCGGCGGCGCCGGAGCTGCTCTCCTCCGCCTTCTTGCCGCCTGAGCTGCTGGAGCAGCCGGCGACGAGCAGCGCCGAGGCCGCGGCCAGCGCGACGAGCGGGACGACCCTGCGGGAGCGGCGGGAGCGAATCGTGCGATCCATCTTTCCTGCACCTCACTGTGCGACCGGGGGGAAAGGGAACGAGGAGGGACGGCGCCGGGCGGGATGCCCGTGCGGCCCGGGCGGGTGCCCGGGTCGATGTGCCGGTGAAGCGGCGGTTTCGTTGGGACGGGATACAAACCCCTGCAACACCCGCCTGTCAATACTTTGTTAAGACATCATTTCAGAAGCAGGTCCGAATGTAAGAACAAAGTCTTGACAGAGGATCGCCGGGCAGCCTACACCTGTGAGGCATCCGGGCCCGGACGTCGAGCCTTCCGGGCGTCCGGCTCCCCGCACATCCCGCACGAGGAGCGACACGCATGTCCGAGCCCGCCGGCTGTTTCGATCTCATCACCATGGGACGCATCGGGGTCGATCTCTACCCGCTCCAGACCGGTGTGCCCCTTCCCGAGGTCAAGTCGTTCGGAAAATTCCTCGGCGGCTCGGCGGCCAACGTCGCGGTGGCCGCGGCGCGGCTCGGCCGCACCACCGCGGTCATCACCCGCACCGGCGACGACCCCTTCGGCACCTATCTGCACCAGCAGCTCAAGGAGTTCGGCGTCGACGACCGGTTCGTCACACCCGTGGCCGCATATCCGACCCCGATCACGTTCTGCGAGATCTTCCCGCCGGACGACTTCCCGCTCTACTTCTACCGCCGGCCCAAGGCGCCCGACCTCGAGATCCGCACCGACGAGCTGGACTTCCGGGCCATCCGCTCGGCCCGCATCTTCTGGATCACCGGCACCGGTCTGAGCGAGGAGCCCAGCCGCTCGGCCACGCTCGCCGCACTCGAGGCCCGGAACAAGGCCGGCACCACGGTCTTCGACCTCGACTGGCGCCCCATGTTCTGGAGCGACCCCGAAGCGGCGCGGCCGTACTACGCCGAGGCACTGCGCCATGCCACCGTGGCCGTCGGCAACCTCGACGAGTGCGAGATCGCCACCGGCGTACGCGAACCGCAGGCCTGCGCCGAGGCGCTGCTGGACGCGGGCGTGGAGCTCGCGGTCGTCAAGCAGGGCCCCAAGGGCGTCCTCGCCGTGCACCGGGACGGGACGACGGCCGAGGTGCCCCCCGTGCCGGTAGAGGTCGTCAACGGGCTCGGCGCCGGGGACGCGTTCGGCGGCTCGCTCTGCCACGGACTGCTCTCCGGCCGGCCGCTGGAGGAGACCATGCGGTACGCGAACGCGGCCGGAGCGCTCGTCGCCTCCCGGCTCGCCTGCTCCTCCGCGATGCCGACCGAGCAGGAGGTCGCCGACCTCCTCGCCGGCGCCTGACCCTCGCGTCACGACCCCGCGCACCCGGCCGACCGCCACCACCCCGCCGCGCACCCGGCCGACCGCCGCCACCCTGAACGGAGCCTTTGTTGAGCATCAGCATCCCCGACCTCGCCACGGTGCGCGCCCGCCACCCGGAGGCCATCGCCGAAGCCGCCGCCCGCCGGGTCCGCCGCCCCCTGATCGGCGACAACGGCCGGCTCATGATCGTGGCCGCCGACCACCCGGCCCGCGGCGCCCTCGGCGTCGGCGACCACCGTCTGGCCATGGCCAACCGCGCCGATCTGCTGGAGCGCCTGTGCGTGGCGCTGTCCCGGCCCGGCGTGGACGGGGTGCTGGCCACCGCGGACATCCTGGAGGATCTGCTGCTCCTCGGTGTCCTGGACGACAAGGTTGTCATGGGGTCGATGAACCGGGGCGGGCTCGCGGGTGCCAGCTTCGAGATGGACGACCGCTTCACCGGCCACCGCCCCGAGGACATCGAACGGCTCCGCTTCGACGCCGGGAAACTGCTGCTGCGGATCGACTACGACGACCCCGGCTCCCTGCGGACCCTGGAGTCCGCGGCCAGGACCGTGGACGAGATGGCCGCGCGCGAACTGCCGCTGTTCGTCGAACCGTTCATATCGCGCCGCGTCGACGGCAGGGTGCGCAACGACCTGAGCGCCGAGGCCGTCACCCGGTCCATCGCCATCGCCTCGGGCCTCGGCGGCACATCCGCCTACACCTGGCTCAAGCTCCCGGTCACCGACGACCCCGACGCCATGGCCGAGGCGCTGGAGGCGTCCACGCTGCCCGCCGTGCTGCTCGGCGGCGAGGTCGGCAAGGACCAGGAGGGCGCGTACGAGAAGTGGCGCAAGGCCCTGCGCCTGCCGACCGTGCAGGGCATGGTGGTCGGCCGGTCCCTGCTCTACCCCGCCGAAGGCAGCGTCGAGACCGCGGTGGACACGGCGGTGAGCCTGCTGTGAACCCGTCCGCCCCGCTGAGAAGTGCCCCATGAGCGCCCACCGCAGTCCCGCGCGCAACGCCACCACCGCCGCCTGCACCGTCGATGTCACCCCGGAGGCGGAGTATGGGACTGCTCCAGCCTGCGCGTGGATCCGCGACATCCGGCCCGCGCAGCCGGCCAGCGCCCGCCTTCCGCTCCACACCGCCCCCGTGAGGTCCTGATGAGCAGTCAGTCAAGTCCGTCAACACGTCGTCTGACCGTCGCCCAGGCTCTGGTGCGGTTCCTGTCCGTGCAGTACAGCGAGCGCGACGGCGTACGGCACCGGCTCATCGCCGGCACCTGGGGCATCTTCGGCCACGGCAATGTCGCCGGGATCGGCCAGGCGCTGCTCGAGGCCGGCGAGGACACCATGCCCTTCCACCAGGGCCGCAACGAGCAGGCCATGGTGCACGCCGCCGTCGGCTACGCCCGCCAGTCGAATCGCCTGTCCACCCAGGCGGTCACCACCTCCATCGGCCCCGGTGCCACCAACCTCGTCACCGGCGCCGCACTCGCCACGATCAACCGCCTCCCGGTGCTGCTGCTGCCCGGTGACTACTTCGCCACCCGCCCCGCCGACCCGCTGCTGCAGCAACTGGAACACCCCGTCGAGGCCGACGTGTCCGTCAACGACACCCTCCGCCCGGTCTCCCGCTCCTTCGACCGGATCACCCGGCCCGAGATGCTGATCCCGTCCGCGCTCAACGCCATGCGGGTCCTGACCGACCCCGTCGAGACGGGCGCGGTCACTCTCGCGCTGCCGCAGGACGTGCAGGCGGAGGCGTACGACTGGCCCGAGGAGTTCTTCGCCGAGCGGGTCTGGCGGGTACGCCGTCCCGCGCCCGACCCGGTCGAGTTCGCGGAGGCGGTGCGCGCGATCCGGGCCGCCGAGCGGCCCTTGATCGTGGCGGGAGGCGGGGTCCACCACAGCGAGGCCGAGGAGGCGCTGAAGGCGCTGGCCGATGCCACCGGGATCCCGGTCGCCTCCACCCAGGCGGGCAAGGGCTCGCTGCGCCACGACCACCCCGCGGATCTCGGAGGCATCGGCCACACCGGCACCGCCGTCTGCGACGACATCGCCCGCACAGCCGACCTGGTCATCGGCGTCGGCACCCGCTACAGCGACTTCACCACCGCCTCCAGCACCCTGTTCCAGAACCCCGGCGTGCGGTTCGTCAACCTCAACATCACCGCCTTCGACGCCCACAAGCTCGCGGCCCGCACCCTGGTGGCCGACGCACGGACAGGCCTCGCGGCACTCACCGAGGGCCTGGACGGTCACCGGGTGAGCGAGGCGTACGAGGCCGAGTACCGTGCGGGCAAGGAGCGTTGGGAGCAGGTGGTCGAGGCCGCCTACCGCGCGGACGACGAGAACTCCGCGCCGACCCAGACCCAGGTTCTGGGCGCCCTCGACTCCGTCGTCGGCGACGACGACGTGGTGATCAACGCGGCCGGCTCGCTCCCCGGCGATCTGCACAAGCTGTGGCGGGCCCGCTCTCCGCGCCAGTACCACCTGGAGTACGGCTACTCCTGCATGGGCTACGAGATCCCGGCCGGCATCGGCGTCCAGCAGGCAGCCCCCGGCACACCGGTGTGGTCGCTGGTCGGTGACGGCACCTACCTGATGATGCCCACCGAGATCGTCACGGCGGTGCAGGAGGGTCTGCCGGTCAATCTGGTCCTGATCCAGAACCACGGCTACGCCTCCATCGGCGGCCTGTCCGAGGAGATCGGCGGCGAGCGCTACGGCACCGCCTATCGTCACCGGGCCGCCGACGGCACCTTCACCGGTGCCCCGCTCCCGGTGGACCTGGCCGCCAACGCCGCGAGCCTCGGCATGGAGGTCATCAGCGCCAAGACCGTACGGGAACTGCGCGACGCCCTGGCCGCCGCGCGCGCCTCGGACCGGCCCACCTGCGTGTACGTCGAGACCGACCCGGCACCGACCGCCCCGCCCGCCGAGGCCTGGTGGGACGTGCCCGTGGCCGAGGTCGCCTCGCGTGAGGCCGCCGTGGCCGCCCGCGAGAGGTACGACCGGAACGTCGTCGGCCGCCGTCGCCACCTCTGACTCCCACCGCCGGCGAAGGGCCCCTCGCCCGCGCCGGCCCACGGCGGCCGGGTCGGCGCAGAACGGCTGCCGGTCCGTGCGGCGCTGCCCGCGGACCGGCAGCCGTCTCGGCGTCTAGTGCCCGGCCGTCAGCCGGCGCCGGTAGCGCACCGCGGGTCGCCCCTGGACCCTGGTGTCGGACACGGCGGTGAACTCGTTGTGCATGAGCACGGCCTTGGACGCCGGGTTGTCGAGCGCGACCACGGCGGTGAGTTCCAGGAGGGCGTAGTCGGCCCCGGCACGACGGCAGACTTCCCGGACCGCGGCCGTCGCGACCCCACGTCCCGTGGCGCGCTCTCCGATCCGGTAGCCGAGTTCGGCGCCCCCTGCCAGGACGTCCACGAGGTTGACGCGCCCTATCACCGCACCACTGTCGTCCAGGACGACGTGGAAGTGGCACAGACCGGCCTCCTGCTCGGCGAGCAGGGCACGGTGCCGGGAGGCGAACTCGGCGAAGTACGCGTCCCCGCGGTCCGACACCGACCGCGCGAAGTACTCCCGGTTCTCCCGCTCGAAGTCCAGCAGGGCGGGCGCGTGGTCGGCCCGGAGCAGCTCCAGCCTCGTCATGACGGACGAGCGTACCCACCGGCGGGCGCGCCACCGCCCGCCGGAGCAGCGGGCGGCGGGGCTGCGTCGCCGAGACCGGTCACGACTGCGTACCGGGCCGCCGTCCGCTCAGGCCGGGCTCACCCACGCGCGCCGCTCGGCCGAGCGGCTCATGGCGTCCAGCGCCGCCGCGCTGTGCACGGCGTCGTCGAGCGTCGGGCCGTACGCGGTTCCCTCCGCGACCGAGCGCAGGAAGTGGTACGCCTCGATGACCTTCAGATCGTCGTAGCCCATGGCATTGGCGGCGCCCGGCTGGAAGGCGGCGAACTCGCCATGGCCCGGGCCGACGTACAGGGTGCTGACGGGCTGGTCCTGGTAGACCGTGCCGCGGCTGACGCGGAGTTCGCCCATGCGCCGGAAGTCCCACAGGACCGCGCCCTTGGTGCCGTGGACCTCGAAGCCGTAGTTGTTCTGCTCGCCGACGGAGACCCGGCAGGCCTCGAGGACGCCGCGGGCGCCCGAGGTGAAGCGCAGCAGGCAGTTCACGTAGTCCTCGTTCTCCACGGCGCCGGGCTCTCCGCCCGTGGCCCGGGCGTGTCCGGCGGTGGCACCGCTGGGGCGGGCCCGCTCGGGGATGAAGACGGCGGTGTCGGCGACCAGCGACTCGATCTCGCCGAGCAGGAAACGGGCCAGGTCCACCCCGTGCGAGGCCAGGTCCCCAAGGACGCCGCTGCCGCCGCGCTCGCGCTCGTACCGCCAGGTCAGGGCGCCCTCGGGGTGGGCGGCATAGTCACTGAAGAGGCGGATGCGGACATGGGTGACGGTGCCGATGTCGCCGGAGGCGATCAGGTCGCGGGCGGCCGCGACGGCCGGTGCGTTGCGGTAGTTGAAGCCGACCGTGCCCTGGACACCGGCCTTGGCAACGGCGTCCGCGACCGCGCGGGCGTCGTCGGCGGTCAGGCCCACGGGCTTCTCGATCCAGATGTGCTTGCCCGCCTCCGCCATGGCGACACCGATCTCCCGGTGCAGGAAGTTGGGGGCCGCGATGCTCACCGCCCCCACCCGGGGGTCGGCGGCGATCTCGCGCCAGTCCCGGACCGCGGTGGCGAAGCCGTACCGGTCGGCGGCCTCCTCGGCACGGCCGGGCACGTCGTCGGCCACGGCGATCAGTTCGGGCCGCACGGACAGCTGCGGGAAGTGGTGCGGCACCCGGACGTAGGCCTGGGTGTGCACCCGCCCCATCCAGCCGAATCCGACGACGGCGACGCCGAGTGTGCTCACCATGACCGCCCTTCTTTGGACCGTTCCATAGCTTACGGAGGCCCACACTGCGGGCCGTTTCCCCATGTGTCAATCCCTTTGACAGGCGTGCTCGCCCTGTGGAACGGTCCAGACATGAGACCGCCGACCATACGCGATGTGGCCGAGCGGGCCGGTGTCTCCAAGTCGCTGGTCTCCTTGGTGCTGCGCGGCTCCGACCAGGTGCGCCCCGAGAAACGGCAGGCCGTGCTGGCCGCCGTCGAGGAGCTGGGCTACCGGCCCAACGCCGCCGCGCGCAGCCTGAGCGAGCGGCGCACCCGTACGGTCGGCGTTCTGCTGAACGACCTGCGCAACCCCTGGTTCGTGGAGCTCCTCGACGGCCTCAACTCCCGGCTGCACGAGGCGGATCTGCACATGCTGCTGGCCGACGGCCGGCTCAACCGGCGGCTCGGCGAGGACCTCACCCGCACCTTCACGGACCTGCGGGTCGACGGGCTGATCGCCGTGGGCACACTGCCGCCCTCAAAGGCGCTGCGCACGGCGGCCGTCAGGATCCCCACCGTCGTCGCGGGGGCCCGCGAGCCGGAGCTGCCGTCGGTCGACATCGTCGCGGGCGACGACGAGCGCGGTGCCCGCCTCGCCACCGAGCATCTCATCGGCCTCGGGCACCGCCGGATCGCCCACATCGCCGGGCAGGGGGTCGTCGGCGCACTGCGGCGGCGCGGCTTCGAGTCCGTCATGCGCGAACACGGTCTCGCTGACTCGGCGAGCGTGGAACAGGGCGACCTGACGGAGGAGGGTGGTTACCGCGCCACGGTGCGCCTGCTGAGCGCCCGCGAACGCCCGACCGCCGTCTTCGCGTTCAACGACATGACCTGCGTCGGGGCCCTCTCGGCGGCCGAGGAGAGCGGGTTGCGCGTGCCACGCGACCTCTCCCTCGTGGGCTACGACAACACGTACCTCTCCCGGCTGCGGCATCTGTGGCTCACCACGGTGGACAACGGCAGCCACGATGTCGGGCGGCGCGCCGCCCAGCGCCTCCTCGACCGCATCGGCGACCCCGGCCGCCCGGCGGAACTCGTGCTCACGACACCGTCGTTGGAGGTCCGGGGGACGACGGGGCCCCCAGGGGGAGAGGCCGTGGCCTGATCCGCCGCGGCGAGTCGACGCACCGCGTGCGGAGCCCGGCCGCGTCCGGAGCCGGTCGCGGCCGGTCACGGGTTCCCTCGCTCAGGCCTGACGCCCGGCCACGATCCACTTCGACGGCAGCTCGATCCGCGTCCCGTCCGCCGTACGCTCCGTGGTGACCAGCGGCAGCTCCCCGGCCGCCAGGACCGTCAGTCCCGCCGCGCTCAGGTACTCCGGCACCGCGGCGTCCGCCACCTCGCCGGGGGCGATGCCGTGCCGGAAGACCGGGGCGAGCTTGGCCGGCGGACCCTCTGCGCTCTGGGCGAGCCCCTTGAGGACGAGTCCCGCCGCCTCGGCGAGTTCGACGAGGAAGACCCGTCCGCGCTCCCCCGCCAGCGTGGCGATGCCGTCGACGAGCGACTGCCGGTCGCCGGGCTCGCACTGGTGGAGCACGCCCCGCATATAGACGTTGGCGTCGCCCAGATCGGCGTGCAGCGCTTCGGCCTCGCTCTTGTCGGCGGCGTCCAGCGGACGGTATCCGGCCCGGCCCGTGGAGTCGGCCCGGCGGGCGTGCTCGAGCGCCGCGAAGGACAGGTCGGCGCCGACGACGTGACGGAAGTGGCCGGCCAGGAAGCGGGTCTGGGTGCCGTTGCCGCAGCCGAGGTCGACCACGGGCAGGTCCGGAACCGTCAACAGCGGTTCGAACAGGGGGAGGTGGACGCCGACGGTCAAGGCCGGCTCCGCGTCCCAGAAGACGGTTCCCGGTTCGTCGGGGGCCTCTCGCCAGAAGCCCTCCCAGGCCTCTCTGTACCGATCGGTCACGCTCATGCCCAACTCCTCGGGGTGCGACGGCAGCCCGCCGGAGGGGACGGGCGGCTTCGGTCTATCGCGCCCGGGGCAGGGCGACAAGCGCCTCGCCCATTCCTTCATGGCTCATTCGAGACGCGTAGCACGGCACCGGCTTGTCCGGCCCTCGCACGCCTTCGGTGTGCCCGTCGCGTCACCAGCGCCCGCCAAGGGGATCAACCTCGTGGCAATGTCAGTTCGAACCACACCGTCTTGCCCGCGCTCGTACGACTGGTCCCCCACTCGCGGGCCAGCGTGCTCACCACGCGCAGCCCGCGGCCGAACTCGTCACCGCGGCCCGCGTTGAGCAGCGTGGGCAGAGTGGGATCGTCGTCGTCCACCTCGCACAGCAGGGTGTCGCCGCGGACCAGGCGCAGTTCGATCCGTCGGCTGCGGGCGTGCCGTACGGCGTTGGCGACCAGCTCACCCGCCATCAGTTCCGCGTTGTCGGCGAGCACCCCGAGCCCCCACCGGTGGAGCTGTTCACGCACCGCCGCACGGCTCCGGCCGGCCTCGGCCGGATCGGGGGCGAGCCGCCATACGGCGACGTCCTCGGGTGCTATGCCGGACAGCCGGGCCATCAGCAGCGCCACGTCGTCCTTGCGGCCGCCCCGGGTGTTGAGGGCGCGGATGATCGTGTCGCAGGCGTCGTCCATGGAGGCCGCGGGGTGCGCCGCGGACTCGCACAGGGTGGCGAGCCCGACACCGATGTCCTCGCCGCGCACCTCGACCAGGCCGTCGGTGCACATCACCAGGCGGTCGCCGGGCTCCACCCGTACGCGTACCGACTCGAACGGCACCCCACCGACGCCGATCGGCGCTCCCGTGGGCAGCTCCAGCAGCTCGCTGCGTCCGTCGGCGGCGCGCACGACCACCGGTGGGATGTGACCGGCGTTGGCGATGTGCAGTTCGCCCGCGATCGGGTCGTAGACGGCGTACAGACAGGTCGCGAGGTAGACGTCGCCCAGCCGCTGGGCGAGGTCGTCGAGATTGCGCAGCAGCTGGGCCGGCGGCAGGTCGAGGGCGGCCATGGTCTGTACGGCCGTGCGCAGCTGGCCCATCATCGCCGCGGAGTTCAGACCGTGGCCCATGACATCGCCCACGACCAGCCCGGTGCGGGCGCCGGGGAGTTTGACGGAGTCGAACCAGTCGCCGCCGACCCGTCCGAGCAGGGTGCCCGGCAGATAGCGGGTGGCGATGTCGCAGCCCGCCATCCGGGGCGCGATGTGCGGCAGCATGCTGTCCTGGAGCGTCTCCGCGACGGCCTCCTGGTACGTGTACATGCGCGCGTTGTCGAGCACCAGAGCCGCACGGGCGGCCAGTTCGGCGCCGGTGACCCGGTCCATGTCGTTGAACTCGGTGCGCTCCGGATGGCGGAGCAGGATCATGAACCCGAGCACCACGTGGCGTGCCTTCAGGGGCACGACCAGCATGGAGCGGTGGGTGATGAGGGGCCGGATGTCGCGCTTGTCGAACTGGGAGGCGATCGCGTGCCCCAACTCCTCGCTGATGCGCGGCACGAGGACGGGCTCGCCGGTGGTCATGCACTGGAAGAAGGGCGTGTGCGCCGGGAACGGCATGGCCTCGCCGACCGGCACCACGTCGTCCCAGCGGCCCGGCTCGTCGGTGTGCTCGAGGGCGACCCGGTGCCACATGGTCGTCGTGTCGGGGACGCCTTCGGCAAATCCCTCACCGGCCAGGACCTGTTCCCGCAGGTACGTGCCCGCCACGTCCGTGAAGCGCGGCACGACGGCCTTGCTGACCTCGATGATCGTCTGCGCCAGGTCGAGCGAGGTGCCGATCCTGCCGCTGACCTCGTTGAGGAACTCCAGGCGCTCGCGCACCGCGACGTACTCGAGATCCTCGCCCTCGTCCCGGAGGCCCTCCGGCACCGGCAGCCCGGTCACCACGGCGCGCGCCGCGAGCCGTCGGCGCGCCTTGCGCTCCGCACGCCGGGGCACGCCCCAGTCCGGGGTCACGGGCACCCGGTCGTTCTGGCTGTACTCCATGACGGGGTAGCCCAGTTCGAGAACCTGCGCCACGATCCGGGCGCTCTCGCCGACGCTCATGCTGGGCAGGATCTCGGGCAGCCGCTGGGCGAGTTCCTCGGCTCCGGGGAAGTCGGTGTGCAGCGCGAAACCGGGCGCGATGCGCTCGACGGCCGTCCCGTCGCCCCGGTGCAGCGCGTCCGCGTCGGCGGCGAGCACCAGCAGCCGCTCCGGGCCCGGTCCCACCAGCGGGTACGCCCACCACAGCACATCGGTCCTGCCCGGTTCTCCGAGCGGAAGGACCTCCGTCCCGCGTGGCTCGCGGTCCGGTACCGTCAGGCGGGCGCGGCCCGCGGCCGGGTAGGAGAGCCGTCCGTCGAGGGAGGACTCCAGGTCGGGGCCGAGTCCGCCGAAGGGCGCGTACGCCCCGTACGGGCCGGCCTCGTCGGTCTCGGGCAGGGCACCGGAGACCGGCAGCAGATCGACGGCGGACTGCCCGACCGCCTTCTCCCTGGGGATGCCGAACAACCGCCGGGCGCCGCGGCTCCAGTGCGAGACGAGGCCGTCGCGGTCCACCACGATCACGGCCAGGGGGACACGGCCGGACGCGGTGTGCTCCGCCGCCTTCCCGGCCGGGGGGCCGGGAAGCGCGCCCGTCCCGGTGCCTTGGTCCATGGCCGAGGCCCTCTTTCCCGAGTTCGCAAGATCTGTACCGCACAACCACGGTACGGCGGGGCCCCGTTGCGGTGTGCGGCATTGCCTGAATTGAACTCAGGGGCGCCTCCGGCGCGCGCGAGGGGGCGCGGAACCGCCACATGCGCGGTTCCACGGCGGGCCGCGAGCGGCCACCGGACGGGCGTGAGCCTGGCCCCGCCCCTCAGTCCTCGTGCCCCAGCTGCAGGTCCCGCTCGGTCCTGCCGCCTCCGGCGACCTGGAGCACCGTGGCCACCGGCGGGTACCCCGCGGCGATCACGGTGTACTCACCGGACGACAGATCGACGAACCGGAATGTTCCGTCGGGCCCGGTCGTCAGGGTGTCGACGACGTTGCCCGCGGCATCGAGCAGTGTCACCCGTGCGTCCTCGACCGGCCGGCCGTCCCCCGCGCGCACGGTGCCGCGCAGTACCGCGCCGCCCGCGAGTTCGACGTCCTGCCGGGTCTCGCGCGACGCCTGCACGGTGACGGGCAGGGCCGCCGGGCGGAACGCGGGCGCGCTGGCGGCGAGGGTGTACTCGCCGGCCACCAACTCCGCGATGACATAGCCCCCTTCGCGTCCGCTGCGGGTGCCGGCCACCACCTCTCCGTGCACATTCGTCAGCGTGACGGCGGCGTCGCGCACCGGCGTGCCGTCCGCCGTCAGCACGCTGCCGGCCAGCCGTCCGGCACCGCCGAGGACGACGTCCAGTTCGACGGGCCGCTCCCCGACGGTGACGGAGACGGCCTGCGGCTGGTGCCCGCCGGCGGCGGCGATCAGGACGTACGAACCCGCTCCCGGCGTGGACAGCGCGTAGCGTCCGTCCTCTCCGCTCGCACCGCGTCCGATCTGCACTCCCCCGACATCGATGAGGGTGAGCGCGGCGCGTGGCACGACGGTGCCGTCGGGGTGCTGGACCGTGCCGCAGACGGGCACTCCCGCGACGTAGGGGGAACGTGCCTGCGGTACCTGGGCCGCCGGCGGGTGCTCGGCGGAAGCGTTGTGGGACACCAGTGGTTTCTCCTTGAGGAAGAAGGCGATGAGCAGGCCGAGAACGATGACCGGCACGAGGTAGAGGAAGATCCTCGGCATGGCGTCGGCGTACGCGGCGACATAGGCGTCGCGCAGGGCCGGCGGCAGTGCGTGCACGAGCTGCGGGGTGATCGACTCGGGATCGGGCAGCCCGGCACCGGCACGTGGGGGGAGGCGCTCCTGGAGGGCGTCGGAGAGCCGGTTCGCGAACAGGGTGCCGAAGACGGCGGCGCCGACGCTGCCGCCGATCTGCCGGAAGTAGTTGTTGGCGCTGGTCGCGGTGCCGAGGTCGGCCGGGCGCACGGAGTTCTGCACGGCGAGGACCAGGACCGGCATCACCATGCCGATGCCGGCGCCGAGGACGGCCATCCAGACGCTGTACTGCAACCGCGATGTGTCCATGTCCAGCCCGGACAGCAGCCACATGCCGACGGCGGCCAGGGCGCTGCCGAGGACGGGGAAAATCCTGTAGCGGCCGGTGTGGCTGATGAGCTGTCCGCCGACGATCGAGGCGCCGACGATCCCGGCCATCATCGGCAGCATCAGCAGTCCGGACTCGGTGGCGCTCGCCCCGTCGACCATCTGCAGGAAGGTGGGCAGATAGCTGGCGGCGCCGAACAGCGCGACGCCGACGACCAGCCCCACGAGGGCGCTGACGTTGAAGACGGAGTCGCGGAACAGCCGCAGCGGGATGAGGGGTTCGACGGCGAACCGCTCGACGACCAGGAAGAGGACGCTCGCGAGCACCGCGCCGGCGCCCAGCCCCAGGATGACCCGGGAGCTCCAGGCGTACTCGGTGCCGCCCCAACTGGTCAGCAGCACCAGGCAGGTCGACGCGGCGGCCAGCAGCAGGGTGCCGAGCACATCGAGCCGGGCCTTCACGGTGGGCCGGGGCAGTCTGAGCACCGCGGTGACGACGGCCAGGGTGACCAGTCCGAAGGGCACGTTGACGTAGAAGCACCAGCGCCAGGAGAGGTGGTCCGTGAAGTAGCCGCCGAGGAGCGGTCCTGCGACGGAAGCGAGACCGAAGGCGGCGCCGATGATGCCCATGTAGCGGCCGCGTTCGCGGGGCGGGACGATGTCGGCCATGATGGCCTGCACACCGATCATCAGCCCGCCGGCGCCGACGCCCTGGACGGCCCGGAAGGCGATCAACTGGTCCATGGTCTGCGCCCGTCCGGCGAGCGCGGAGCCGATGACGAAGACGGCGATCGCGAACTGGAAGACGCGCTTGCGGCCGAAGAGGTCGCCGCCCTTGCCGTAGACCGGCAGTCCCACGGTGGAGGTCAGCAGATACGCGGTGATCGCCCAGGACATCCGGTCCAGGCCGTGCAACTCGCCGACGATCTTCGGGAGCGCGGTGGCCACGATCATCTGGTCGAGGGCGGCGAGCAGCAGTGCGAGCATGAGCCCGACGAAGACCAGACGCACCCGGCTCGGGCTGAGCGCCGTGGAGGGCGCGGCGCCGGCCGGCTCACGGGGAGCGTCCGGGACCACGGGCCGTACGGCCTGCTCGCCCGGCAGGTCCAGCTCCAGGTCCACCGCAGTCGTCCCGCCCACGTACCGCTCCCCTCGTCGCGTCTGCGCCGCCCATTTCTCGCATTCCACGACAACTGGGATCAAGCGCGACGAGTCGCCCGTGAGACGTACCGTGTGAAGGTATCCGCCGGTCGGAAGCCCTACGGCGTACAACCGCGCCGAGACGAAAACCACCCGAATCGGTGAGCGCGGGAATCAGCGGGTCGACCGGCGGCACGCGCTCCGGGGGCTCGGGACGTGGGATCCGCGCCCCCGGACCGCGCCGGGACCGCTGACGGCGCACACGGGGTTCCGCCGTGCGCGCCCGGTGGCGTACGGGGTGTCACTTCTCCACTTCGGAGGCCAGCCTGGCGAGCACCGCGTCGTAGATACGGCCGAGACCCTTGGGCGCGAAGGTCCTCTCGAAGAAGCCGCCGATGCCGCCCGCGCCCTGCCAGGTGCTGCTCACGACGACCCGGGACCTGCCCTCGCCCGCCGGGGTGACCCGCCAGGTGGTGACCATGGAGGAGTTGCGGTCCTTCTCGACGAGTTCGCCGTCGGTCGGCTCGGTCACCTCCAGGAGGCAGTCACGCACGCGCTTGCTGGTGGCCTGGAGCTTCCAGTGCACGAGGGTGCCTTCGCCGTCGCCGCCCTCGCGGACCTCGTATTCGCTGAAGTGCTCGGGCAGCAGTTTCGGGCGGGTGCCGCTGTAGTCGGCGAGGGCGTCGAACACCGTCTCCGCGTCCGCCGCGATGGTCCGCTCCGTCGTGGCCTCGACCTGCGCCATGACTTCCTCTTCCTGTACGTGTGAGTGGGGGGCGTGCGCCATCCCATCACACTCGGGGGACGGCGCCTGACGGCACATCGGTTCGGGACCGTCGCGCCGACGCCGCGTGCCGCTACCGCCTGCGGAGATCCGGCGGTCCGGCGAGGCATTCCTCGAAGAAGGCGAGGGCGCGCAGATGGTACGCACGCGCCGCCCAGCCCAGGCTGATGTTGTGGCCCGCGTCCGGCTGGTGCTCGACGCGGACGAGGGGTGCCGCGGCCAGTCTGGCGCAGAGGTCGGCGATGTCGCGTTCGCCGTGCAGCCACCACGTCTCGTGCTCGGCGAAGGTCAGCCGCACGGGGATGCGGATGCGCGGGGCCAGTTCCTCGAACATTGCGGACCAGCGGGCGACTTCGTCCGCCTCGCGGTCCGGCATGGGAGCCACCAGGGCTCCGAGGGAACGGAAGGTGTCCGGTGGATACAGTCGCAGCGGGCCCCAGGTGCGCCGTCTGTCGACGCGACGCCCGACCCAGGCGAGGTCGGCCGGCTCGAGATCGTAGCGGTGGCCGCAGCCCGACACGTCCAGGGCGAGCAGAGCGGCGGCACGCGCGGCCGTCATCAGGGCGAGTTTGCCGCCGTAGGAATGGGCGAGCAGGAAGAATCCGGCTCCCGTGGCGTGCCGGGAGGCGAATCGCTCCAGGACCGCCTCGAGCACCTCGGCCTGCTCGGCGAGGGTCTGTCCGCGGGGCAGCTGCTCGGCCGACAGGCCGTAGCCGGGGCGGTCCACGGCCAGCACCGTGAAACCGAGACGCGCGCCGAGCGTGAGCAGGGACAGGTCGGGATGGGCCTGCCCGTCGAAGTAGCCCGCTGTCATGCCGCCGCCGTGCACGGCGACGACGGTGGCCTTCGGCTGCCCGTCCGGCGGCTCGGACAGCAGACACGACAGGGTCACGCCCGCGGCCTGCAGGGTCAGCCGGCGGACACCCGCTGACAGGGTCGGCGACGGTGCCATCTGCGGCACCACTCCAGTGCGTTGCATACATCCGTTATGTCGCATTCACCGACGAGATGACGGCGGACGCGCCGACCTCCGGCCGCGTGAGCACGCCGCTCGGAGCAGAGGGGGCGCGGCTGTCCTGCGGCAGCGGACCTCGACCGCGTGCCCTCGAAGTTCGCGCGGGCCGGGTCGCTCGCTCTCAGCGGCGCGCCGTTGCGACAAGGCGTCTCAGCGCGGCGTGGGCGGGTGGGCCCCAGGTGGGCTTGCCGCCGGGGCGCCCGCGGAGACCGGCCTCTCCGATGAGGATGCCGCCGAGGGCTCGCAGCACCGCCCAGCCACGGGCGCGGCGCAGCGTCGCGGCGTCCGCCGCCGGCTGATAGGCGTTGTGGAAGAGGTCGCCGGCGTCGTCCGGCAGCAGGATCCAAGGGGCGGCGAGGTCGCAGGCCGGATCGCCCGCACAGAGGTCGCCGAAGTCGATCACACCGCAGAAGGTGCCGTCCGCGGTGAGGATGTTGGCCGGATGCAGGTCACCGTGGAGCCAGAGCGCCGGACCCGCCCAGTCGGGCGCGGCGGCGGCGTCATCCCAGACCGAGCGGACGGCGTCCGGATCAGGGATGAGACCCGTCTCCGTGGCCGAGGCGAACTGCTCGGCACGGTCGGCCAGCGGCCCCCCACGGCCGTGGCCACCGGTGGGAGCGTCGTCGGGGGCAGGTCGGTGAAGAGCCGTCAGGAAAGCGGCCAGGGCCTCGGCTGCCTCTGCGGCGCGTGTGGCGGGGGCGCGGTCGGCGGGCGCGCCGGGCACCCAGGTGGTGACGATCCAGGGGCGGGGAAACCGCTCGGAGGGCTCGCCGAGGCGCTGCGGGACAGGGACCGGCAGGGGAAGGTGCGGGGCGAGGGAGGGCAGCCACGCGTGCTCCTTGCGCAGCAGCAGGTCCGCAGCCTGCGTCGCCCAGGGGAGCCGGACGGCCAGGTCGTCGCCGAGCCGCCACAGCTGGTTGTCCCACCCGCGCGCGCCGAGTCTCACGGGACGATCGGCCAGGTCGGGGTGCTGGCTGTGCAGCAGATCCCGGACGAGCTCAGCGGTGATCTCGGTCTCGACGTGAGTCATGCAGAGCCACGGTAGCGGACGGTGACCAGCCCACCCCTGACGCCCTCACCGCACGCCGCTCGGAGCAGACGCAGCGCGAGACCGCAGGTCAGGGGCAAGCATTCACTAATTCGAACGATCACTCGAATCCCCATCGCGATCAAGGGAACATCTGTTCTATTCTGTGGTCAGTGCTACCGAGGAGGCGCCCATGCGCTGGGACCATCTGGCCGAGAACCCCGCCCCGGCCCGCAACGCCGCACTGTTCGACGCGGACGCGGTGACCACCCGCACCTTCGACACCCCGGAGTTCCGGGGCATCACGTTCCACGAGGTCCGCGCCCGCTCGATCGTGAACCGGGTACCGGGCGCCTCCCGGATGCCGTTCGAGTGGACGGTCAACCCCTATCGGGGCTGCACACACGCGTGCGTCTACTGCTTCGCGCGCAAGACGCACAGCTATCTGGACCTCGACACAGGGCTCGGCTTCGACAGCCAGATCGTGGTGAAGGTCAACGCACCGGAGTTGCTGCGGTCCCACCTCGGGTCCCGGCGCTGGCACGGCGAGCACATCGCGATGGGCACCAACGTCGACTGCTACCAGCGCGCCGAGGGCCGCTACCGGCTCATGCCGGGCATCCTCGCGGCCCTGCGCGACCGCGCGAACCCGTTCTCGATCCTGACCAAGGGCACCCTGATCCTGCGGGACCTCGAACTGCTGAAGCAGGCCTCACAGGTCACCGACGTCGGCATCTCCGTCTCCGTCGGTTTCGTCGACCAGGAGCTGTGGCGCACCGTCGAACCGGGCACCCCCGCCCCGGAGCGCCGGCTGGACGTGGTGCGCACCCTGAGCGAGCACGGCATCGGCTGCGGTGTGCTGATGGCGCCGGTGATCCCGTTCCTGGGCGACCACCCGGCCCAACTGCGTGCCACCGTAAGGGCGATCGCGGCCGCCGGGGCCACCTCCGTGACACCGCTCGTCCTGCATCTGCGACCGGGCGCCCGCGAGTGGTTCATGGCATGGCTGGAGCAACGGCATCCCTACCTCGTGCGCCGTTACGAGCGGCTGTACGCGGAGGGCGCCTACGCACCGAAGTGGTACCAGCGACGGATCACCCGTCAGGTGCACGAACTGGCCGAGGAGTACGGCATCGGTCCCACACGTCCGGGGATGCCGCGCCGGATCCTTCAGCCCGAACCCCTGACACCGGAACCGGCGGCGGCCGGCGCGACCCAACTGTCGCTCCTCTGAAGGCCTTACGGGCGCCCTCTGACGGCGCTTCAGTGGGCCGCCTCGCGGTGTCGGTGAGAGTTCACGCTGTCCGCCTGTCCCCTCGGATCGGTGGGCCCGTCGACCGGCACTCACCTCTTCCTCGAACTGGCGTGCGCAGCATCCGTGTGCTCCGGGCATGAGACTCTTCCGGCCTCGCGGCCGAGACGACGCCGAGCAGAACACGAGATCCCCGTTGGCCCAGGCCACGGCCCTGTACAAGGCCGGGCGCCATGCCGAGGCGGAGGCCGAGGCCCGCGCCGTGGCCGCGGCCAGGTCCCGGCCGCGCGACGACGTGTTCGCGCCCCTGGCGCTGGGCATGGCCGCGCTCGCGACGGGCGCGCAGGGACGCCACGCTGAGGCCTGTGCCGGATACGACGCACTGCTCCCGGTCTTCGGCAGGATCTACGGCGCCGAACACCCGCTGACCCTGAAGCTGCGCTCGGACCGCGCCCAGACGCTGAGCGCGCTCAGCCGGCACGCCGAATGCGAGGCGGAGTGCGCTGCCGTCGCCCGTGCCGCGACCCGCGGCACGGCGCCGGAGATGCCGCTCATAGCGGCAGCCGCCCGCAACGGACAGGTCTACGCCCTCACCGCACAAGGCCGTCACACGGAGGGCGAGGCGCTCGCCCGCGAGGCCCTCGCCGCCCATCGCATACCGGACCAGCTCACCCTGGTCCTCCGGCTCGGCCTGGCCCGCAGCCTCAACGGCCAGGCCCGCCACGACGAGGCTCTCGCCGAGGCGGAGCGCGCCGACGAGCTTCGCCGCGGCCTGCCCGACGAGGAGTGCCGCCCTGAGACCGGCGCCGTCGAACTGGCCGTGGCCACCGCCCTCCTGGGGCTGGGCCGCGGTACCGAGGCCCACACCCGGGCCGCGGCCGCCCATGATGCCTGTCGGGCCGCCTTCGGTCCGGACCACCGCCGCACCGTCGAGGCCCGGACGCTGCTCGACCGCATCGACGGCGCTTGACCGGGCGCACCGCGCCGGCGGCCGTGACGCTCAGCTGTGATTGAGCGCACCCGGCGATGGGCGACGCCGACGGGGCTCGAACCAACAATCTCGACCGCTTATATGAGCAATGCTCCATCAACTGGGCCACGTGACTTCGCGGTTGAGTTGCGCGGTACGCGCCCCGCTGGGCAGGTGGGCGAAGTGCAGGGCGCGGCACTCGGGCGGCGACCTGGCCGGGGGGATCGTCCTCCAGGCGCCCTCCCGGCGCATCCCTGACGCCACTTCAGGAGCATCCGAGCGCTTCCCGCGGCCCAATCGGGTCAACCACGGCCCCAACACGCCTTTCCCGGCGGGCTCTCCCGGGACCATGCGGCGAGGACCAGACACTCGTGGTCCGAACCCCTCCGCCCTGGGAGGCCTGACATGAGAACACGCGCAGCCGTGCTGTGCGGCGCCGCCGTCATGGTGGCCGGGACGCTCGCCGCCGTCCCGGCCGACGCGAGCGCACCCCGCGCACTGGACGCGCCGCAAGCGGCGCAGCCCACCTGGAAGAACTGCGGCATCACCAGCTATCCGGCGCTCCAGTGCGCGTCGGTGACGGTCCCGCTCGACTACGCGCGCCCGAGGGGACAGCAGATCACCCTGGCCCTGTCCCGGGTCCCGCACACCGCGAAGGACTACCAGGGACCGCTCCTGGTCAACCCCGGCGGCCCCGGCGGCAGCGGTCTGAAGCTCGCCGGATACGTGGCGTCCGCGTTGCCCAAGGCGGTGGCCGCGCAGTACGACGTGATCGGCTTCGACCCCCGGGGCGTGGGCAACAGCAAGCCCGCGCTGAACTGCAAGCCCGGCTACTTCAACCCGGTCCGCCCGGACTCGGTGCCCCGCCTGCCGTCCCTGGAGAGGGCCAACCTCTCCCGGGTCGCCTCCTTCGCCGAGGCGTGCGCCACCAAGTACGCGGGGCTGCTGCCGTACCTCGACACGGTCAGCGCGGTGCGCGACATGGACGCGATCCGGCAGGCGCTCGGCGCGCCGAAGCTCAACTACTTCGGCTACTCGTACGGCACCTACCTGGGAGCCGTCTACGCGAAGCTGTTCCCGCAGCGGGTGCGCCGGTTCGCACTCGACTCCATCGTGGACCCCACGGGCGTCTGGTACGAGGACAACATCCAGCAGGACTACGCGTTCAACGACCGCCACCTGGCGTTCCTTGCATGGGTCGCCAAGCACGACGCGAGGTACCGGCTCGGCACCGATCCGGCCCAGGTCGAGGCCAAGTGGTACGCGATGCGGGCAGCGCTGGCCAAGAACCCCGCCAAGAACACGGTGGGCGCCTCCGAACTGGAGGACACCTTCATGCCCGGCGGCTACTACAACGGCTACTGGCCCCGTCTGGCCACGGCGTTCGCGGCGTACATGAACGACGAGAACCCCGATCCGCTGGTGAAGATCTACAAGAGCATCGGCGCCATCGACGCCGCGGGCGAAAACGGCTACAGCATCTACACCTCCGTGCAGTGCCGTGACGCCTCCTGGCCGCGTGACTGGGCGCAGTGGCGCAAGGACACCTGGGCGGTGTACGCCAAGGCGCCCTTCATGGCCTGGAACAACGCCTGGTACAACGCGCCGTGCGCCTTCTGGAGGACGTCCTCGCTGCGGCCGGTGGACGTGGCCAACGACGCGCTGCCGCCGACGCTGCTGTTCCAGGCGACCAACGACGCGGCGACGCCCTTCCAGGGTGGTATGACGGTTCATCATCTGCTGCGCGGTTCCAGCCTGGTGGTCGAGCAGGGCGGCGGGAACCACGGCATCGCGCTGAGCGGGAACGCGTGCCTGGACCAGTACCTGGCGGACTACCTCACGGACGGCACGGTGCCGCGCGGCTCCGGGGACATCGACGCGGTCTGCCAGAAGCTGCCCGATCCGGAGCCGACGAGCACGAAGGCGGCCTCCGCCCTCGAACACGGCTCGACGCTGCACGGCCTGCTCGGTTTCCGCGGCTGAGCCGCCCGACCGACCCGTCGGGGGCGTTGTCGGACCCTTGGTCCACCATGGACCCATGAGTGAGCCGACCAGGATTCCCGCCCCCGACGGGGTCGCCCCCGCCGCCGCGTACACGCACGTCGTGATCGGCACCGGACGATTCGTCGCGATCTCCGGCCAGCTTCCGCTCGACGAGCACGGCGAACTCGTCGGCGAGGGCGACCCGGCGGCCCAGGCACGGCAGGTCTTCGAGAACCTGCGGCGCTGCCTGGCCGCCGCCGGGGCCACCTTCGACGACGTGGTCAAACTGACCTTCTTCGTCACGGACATGGCCCATATGCCGGCGATCCGCGCGGCCCGCGCCGCGTACATACCGGACGACCGGCTGCCCGCCGCGTCGGCGGTGCAGGTGGCGGCGCTGGTGCGACCGGAGTTCCTCATGGAGATCGAGGCGTACGCGGTGGCGGGCTGACGGTACGGACGTCTTTCCCCGCCGCCCCTGTCCATAGGGTGTGGCCATGGACCACCAGCCGCCACGCATCCGACCGATGACCCTCGCCGACTGCGATCGCGTCTCCGAGATACGCGTCCGCGGCTGGCGCTCCGCCTACCGGGGGCTCATGCCGCAGCCGTATCTCGACGCGCTGAGCGTGACCGCGGACGCCGAGAAGAGGCGCGCCCGCTTCCGCGACGACGGTCACGACGGTGTGGTGAACCTGGTCGCCGAGCGGGACGGCGAGATCGTCGGCTGGGCGGTGCACGGCCCGTACCGGGACGGCGACATACGCACCGCCGATGCCGAGCTGTACGCGATCTATGTCGACCCCGCCCATCTCGGGAACGGCATCGGGCGGGCGCTGCTGGAGACGTCGGTACGGCAGTGCGCGCCCTCGTATGCCCGTATGTTCCTGTGGGTCCTGAGGGAGAACGCGCGCGCCCGGCGTTTCTACGAGCGGGCCGGGTTCCACGCCGACGGCGCCGAGGAGCCCTACGAGGCGGGCGGCGTCGCCGTGCCCGAGGTGCGGTATTTGAAGGCTCCCCTTCCTTAAGGGAGGGGATTGTCCGCCCTCCAGGGCTGCGGGGATTTACGGCTCAGGCGGCCTCTGGGTCCACCGGACCAGGAGGTCTTACGCCCTCAACACCGTCCGGGCTCCAACCTGCCCGGACCAGCATCACGCGGGCGGAGTTCTTGTCCCTGGGGGACACGGCTGCGCACACGGTGCAGGCATACGTTCTCATCGAGAGAGGTAGTGCGTGCTTGGTTCTCGCTCCGCACTGCGCACAGTCCATCGTGGTGTGCGCCGGGTGCACCAGACGGACGTCTCGTGCGTGCTTAGTGCCCATCTCAATCAGGGCGCGCTTCGTCGCGGCGATCGCGGCATCGGCCGCCTTGCGGGCCATGGTGGTCTTCGCGAGGAACTTCGGCCGGAAGTCCTCCACCGCAACCCCGTCATGACCGCGCATCACGGACTTGGCCCACTTGCGGCCGGTGTCCTCACGCTGCCTCGCGATCTTCTTGTGCAACTTCGCCGCCTGCACCTGCGCCTGCCGATAGCCCGCGGATGCGGGCTGTCCCTTCGGACGCCGACGCCGGGCCATCATCCGCTGGTACTTCGCGAGCCGCTGCGCGGCCCGCTTGCCGTGCTCGCCATGCGGGAGGTCGTAGGCGTCGTCAGTGGTGGTAGCGGTCTCCTTCACACCCCAGTCCACCCCGAGCACGCGCCCCGTGGGGGCGAGCGGTTCGCTCGGCGCGGGGGCGACGAAGGACACGTACCAATGTCCGAGCGTGTCCTGGTACACGCGCACGCTCGACGGGTCGACCGGAAGCTCCCGCGACCACACCACGCTCACCACGATCCCGCCCGCAAGGTGCAGACGACCGTCTTTGATGCGAAAGCCGCGCCGGGTGTAGTTCAGGCTCGGCCGCGCCTCCCGCTTCTTCTTCCACCTGGGCATCCCGGCCCGGCGGTGCATCGCAACCCGGTCCTTGATGTCCTTCAGCGCCTTGGCGCGGGACGCGGCGAAGTCGCGAATCACCTGCTGCTGCGGCACGCTCGCGCCCTCAACCAGCCACGGCATCCCCCTGCGGGCCTCGGTCAGCATCTTGTCGAGCTGAGCCGGACCACACGTCAGCTTCTCACCGCCCGCTTTGCTCCGCACGTGGACCTGCTTGGACTTGGCCACGCATTCGTTCCAGATCCAGCGGCAGCGATCCCACTCGGCTTCGAGCCGGCGCCTGGCCGTGTTCGACAGGCGCACACGAAAGGTGTACCGGGCATGCCCAGTGTCCTTCGTGGTCGCTTCTGCCGTCATGCATCCGAACCTACCTGGGAGGACTGACAGTTGGGAACTCTTGATCATTGCGGGCGACATCACCGCCATACGGGGTGGACACCGGACCGCCCCGACGACGATCCGGCCATCCCTGCCCTGCTCCACACGAGTCCAATACCTCCCTGGCCTGAAGGCCGGCGCATCCTCGGAGGAACCCGATAAGGACTGACTGGCTGAGCGCTCATCCGGGCCGGGGAATGCGCGCCAGCGCGTGCACCGCGGCCTCCGCGAGCGCCGGGTGCGCGAGGGCTTCGTTCAGCACCGGCCTGGCCCGGTCGTCGCCGAGCGCGCCGAGTCCCTCCACGCAGGCCAGTGCCACCCTCCGGTAGGGATCGTGCGGCCCCAGCCTGCGCCGCAGGGTGGTGATCAACGTGGGCACGGCCTCGGGGGCGCGCAGCTCGACCAGCAGCCGTACGGGGTGCAAGGCGTAGGCGACGCGCAGTTCGTTCGTGGCGAGGGCGGCCGCGGCACGGGCGGTGCGCGGATCGCCGAGGCGGGCCAGGGCATGGGCGGCCGAGGCGCAGCGCGCCGGATCACGGTGGTTGAGCAACAGGACGAGCGCCTCGAACGCCCGCCGGTCCCCCGCCATGCCCAGCCGGAAGGCGGCCACCTCCCGGGCCCACAGCGGCCGGCCGGGCTCGGTCAGCACGGCGGCCAGCTCGTCGGGGTCGTCGGTCGCCATCAGCCGCTCGTACACCGCGGACCCGCCGGCCTCGGTCCGGACACGCTCGGTGAGGGATCGCGACGCTTCGTCCATGACGCCGAGCCTAGGGGCCCTCGCAGGAGCCGGGGACCTGCATCACAAACTCGGGGCTGGCGCGCTCGTTACTCGCGGGTTAAGCTCAATCGAGCGAGTTACCCACTCGCGCGACTCGCAGCGGCCTGGTGACGCAGCCGCTGTGAGGCTGGTCGGTTCGGTACTTCGTGTACTTCGTACGACCCGGCTCCGGGACAGAGCCGGTCGGATCACTTCTACGGGCGTGTGCACGCCCGTGTACGGCACCGGGCGTGTGCGCTCGTCAGCCCGGCAGACACCCGCAACCACCGCACTGTGTGCGCCCGTAGACAGATCCAGGCGCACTCCTCAGTCGTCACCTTCTTTTGGAGTCCGCGATGGCCACTCCCCTGTCCGACACCCCTCTGTCCCCGTTCAAGACCATTGCCGTCGTCGGCCTCGGCACCATGGGCACCGGCATCGCCGAGGTGCTGGCCCGGGCCGGCCGCGAGGTCATCGGCATCGACATCAGTGAGATCGCGGCCGGCAAGGCCGTCGCCGCCCTGGAGGCCGCCACCGCCCGCGCGGTCGGCCGAGGTCGCCTGACCGAGCAGGAACGCGACGACGCCCTCGCCCGTTTCCGGACGTTCACCGACCTGCGGGCCGCGGCCGACGCCGATCTGGTCATCGAAGTGGTGCCCGAGTCGTACGAGACCAAGCAGCAGGTCCTGCGCGCCCTCGACGGCATCGTGCGCCCGGACGCCGTCCTCGCCACCGGCACCAACGCCCTGTCCGTCACCCGTCTCGCGGCCGACTCGGCCCATCCGGAGCGGGTCCTCGGACTCCACTTCTTCAACCCCGCGCCGGCGATGCGGCTGGTCGAGGTCGTCTCCTCCGTGCTCACCGCGCCCGCCGCCGTCACCGCCGTCACCAACCTCGCCCTCGACCTGGGCAAGGAGCCCGTGGCGGTGGGCGACCGGCCCGGATTCGTCGCCGACGGGCTGCTGTTCGGCTACCTCAACCAGGCCGCCGCGATGTACGAGGCCAAGTACGCCTCGCGGGAGGACATCGACGCCGCGATGAAGCTGGGCTGCGGGCTTCCCATGGGCCCGCTCGCCCTGCTCGACCTGATCGGCGTCGACACGGCCCGCACCGTCCTGGAGGCCATGTACGCCGCCTCCCGCGACCGTCTGCACGCTCCCGCGCCGATCCTCCGGCAGCTCAGTGATGCGGGTCTGACGGGCCGTAAGTCGGGGCGCGGCTTCTACACGTACGAGGCTCCCGGCAGCCCGGTCGTCGTCCGCGACGCGCTGACCCCGCTGGACGGTGCCTCCCTGATGCAGGGCCGTCCCGTCGCCTCGGTCGGTGTCGCCGGTTCGGGCACCATGGCCTCCGGCATCGCCGAGGTCTTCGCCAAGGCCGGGTACGAGGTCGTCCTCGCCGCCCGGACCGAGGAGAAGGCCCAGGCCGCGCGGGCCCGGATCGGCAAGTCGCTGGCTCGCTCGGTCGACAAGGGCCGGATGACCTCCGAGGCGGCCGCCCAGACGCTCGACCGGATCCGGCCGACGGGCTCCTACGACGACTTCGCGGACGTCGACCTGGCCCTGGAGGCGGTCGCCGAGGACCTGGAGATCAAGAGGCAGCTGTTCGCCACGTTCGACAAGGTCTGCAAGCCTGGCGCGATCCTCGCCACCACCACCTCCTCGCTGCCGGTCGTCGCCTGCGCCCGGGCCACCTCGCGCCCGCAGGACGTGATCGGCATGCACTTCTTCAACCCGGCCCCGGCCATGAAGCTGGTCGAGGTGGTCAGCACCGTGCTGACCGCGGACGATGTGCAGGCGACGGTGCGCGAGCTGTGCACCTCGATCAAGAAGCACCCGGTCGACTGCGGCGACCGCGCCGGGTTCATCGTGAACGCCCTGCTGTTCCCGTACCTCAACAACGCGATCAAGATGGTGCAGGAGCACTACGCGTCCCTCGACGACATCGACGCGGCGATGAAGCTGGGCGGCGGCTACCCGATGGGCCCGTTCGAACTGCTCGACGTCGTCGGCCTCGATGTCTCGCTGGCCATCGAGAAGGTGCTGCACCGGGAGTTCCGGGACCCGGGCCTCGCCCCGGCTCCGCTCCTGGAACACCTGGTGGCCGCGGGCTGCCTCGGCCGCAAGACCGGCCGTGGCTTCCGTGAATATGCCAAGCGCTGACCGGCCCGGCGACTGGTTCCGAGGCGGCGCCGACTGGGGCGGACTGCTCGATCCGAACGGCGACCCCCCGCCCGCACAGGGCGGGGGTGACCCCGGACGTGCGCATCATCCTGCACACATGCAGTACGTTCGGGTCATGTCCCAGCCCGCCAAGTCCTCACGTACACCAGCTGCTCCCGACGTGCCGGAGAGTGCCGCAGGCAGTCGCGCCGCCGCCCAGCGGCTCAAGATGCGCCGGGAGCTGGCGGCCGCGGCGATGGAACTGTTCGCCACGAAAGGGTACGAAGCGACCACCGTCGACGAGATCGCGGCGGCCGCCGGGGTCGCCCGGCGCACCTTCTTCCGCCACTTCCGCTCCAAGGAAGAGGCGATCTTCCCGGACCACGACGACACCCTGGTGCGGGCCGAGGCGGTACTCAATGCCGCTCCGGCGCACGAGCACCCGCTGGACACCGTGTGCCGCGGCATCAAGGAAGTCATGAAGATGTACGCGGCCCGGCCGGAGATCTCCGTGCAGCGCTACAAGCTGACACGGGAGGTGCCGACGCTGCGCGAGGCCGAGATCGCCTCGGTCGCCCGCTACGAGCGGCTCTTCACCCGCTATCTGCTCGGCCACTTCGACGAGCACGCGCACGACGACGACGCGAACGACGATCCGCTGCTGGCGGAGGTCGCCGCGTCGGCGGTGGTCACCGCACACAACCACGTCCTGCGGCGCTGGCTGCGGGCCGGCGGCCAGGGGGACGTGGAGACCCAGCTCGACCACGCCTTCGCCATTGTGCGCAGGACCTTCGGCACCGGGATCGGGGCCGGGCGCGGGACTGCGCCGCGCACCGCGCCGGCCGCCGTGGCGACACAGGGCGAGGTGCTGGTGACGGTGGCCAGGACCGACGCGCCGCTCGACGAGGTCATGCGGACCATCGAACAGGCACTCAAGGAACACTCCTAGCAGTACCCGGCCCTCACAAAGCCCTTCGGCGCCCACCACGGACCGGCGGCGGCATCCGATGCCACCACCGGTCCGTTCCTTTTGCCCCTACTCGTCAGTAACTTTGATCGATCATCGCTCATTTGTCACGTAAAGATTTCATCTGAGAGCAATATCTGGCACCCAGTGCCTTGCGAGGTGACACGCCGTGCCATACGTTGGTCTTGTCCGGGCGGCCGGCGTGCAGAGACCTTTCGTACGCCGGCTGTCCCCGCAAGCCTCCCTCGGCGAGCGCGCCCGGACGCCTGCGTCACAGGCAACTTCTCGCGCCACAAAGCGCTGCCACAGCACCACTGAGCCGAACCGACGGCACACCGCTCACACCAGCAGCAGCACCGACGTATCCCTCAGCGTCTCCCCTCAAGACGCCATTCGCCGGAGGCAACATCGTGAAGGACATCCTGGACGCGATTCAGTCGGGGACGGCCACGTCCGCCGACTTCGCCGCACTCCCGCTCCCCGAGTCGTACCGCGCGGTGACCGTGCACAAGGACGAGACGGAGATGTTCGCCGGGCTCACCACCCGCGACAAGGACCCCCGCAAGTCCATACACGTGGACGATGTCCCGCTGCCCGAGCTCGGCCCGGGCGAGGCCCTGGTGGCCGTCATGGCCTCCTCGGTCAACTACAACTCGGTGTGGACCTCGATCTTCGAGCCACTGCCGACCTTCGGCTTCCTGGAGCGCTACGGCAAGCTCTCCGAGCTCACCAAGCGCCACGACCTGCCGTACCACATCATCGGCTCCGACCTCGCGGGCGTGGTCCTGCGCACCGGCCCCGGCGTCAACGCCTGGCAGCCGGGCGACGAGGTCGTCGCGCACTGCCTCTCGGTGGAACTGGAGTCCTCCGACGGCCACAACGACACGATGCTCGACCCCGAGCAGCGGATCTGGGGCTTCGAGACCAACTTCGGCGGCCTCGCCGAGATCGCGCTCGTCAAGTCCAACCAGCTGATGCCGAAGCCCGGCCACCTCAGCTGGGAGGAGGCCGCCGCCCCGGGCCTGGTCAACTCCACCGCCTACCGGCAGCTCGTCTCCCGCAACGGCGCCCAGATGAAGCAGGGCGACAACGTGCTGATCTGGGGCGCGAGCGGCGGCCTCGGCTCGTACGCGACCCAGTTCGCGCTCGCGGGCGGCGCCAACCCCATCTGTGTCGTCTCCTCGCCGGCCAAGGCGGAGATCTGCCGCTCGATGGGCGCCGAGGCGATCATCGACCGCACCGCCGAGGACTACAAGTTCTGGAAGGACGAGCACACCCAGGACCCGAAGGAGTGGAAGCGCTTCGGCAAGCGCATCCGCGAACTGACCGGCGGCGAGGACGTCGACATCGTCTTCGAGCACCCCGGCCGCGAGACCTTCGGCGCCTCGGTCTACGTCACCCGCAAGGGCGGCACGATCGTCACCTGCGCCTCGACTTCGGGCTACAACCACGAGTACGACAACCGCTACCTGTGGATGTCCCTGAAGCGGATCATCGGCTCGCACTTCGCCAACTACCGCGAGGCCTGGGAGGCCAACCGGCTCATCGCGAAGGGCAAGATCCACCCGACGCTGTCGAAGGTGTACTCGCTGGACGAGACCGGTCAGGCCGCGTTCGATGTGCACCGCAACCTCCACCAGGGCAAGGTCGGCGTGCTGTGCCTCGCCCCCGAGGAGGGCCTGGGCGTGCGCGACGGGGAGATGCGCGCCAAGCACCTCGACGCCATCAACCGCTTCCGGAACATCTGAGGACACCGGAGGTCATAGATGACTGAGCGTCAGAAAGCGCCCGCGGCCGAGGACACGCCGGCGTCGAAAGAGCCGCAGGCCCAGAAGAGCAAGGACCGCCCGTGGCTGATGCGCACGTACGCCGGTCACTCCACGGCCGAGGCGTCCAACGAGCTGTACCGGCGCAACCTCGCCAAGGGCCAGACCGGCCTGTCGGTGGCGTTCGACCTGCCGACGCAGACCGGCTACGACTCCGACCACATCCTCGCCCGCGGCGAGGTCGGCCGGGTCGGCGTGCCGATCGCGCACCTCGGTGACATGCGCCGGCTGTTCCAGGACATACCCCTGGAGCAGATGAACACCTCGATGACCATCAACGCCACGGCCATGTGGCTGCTGGCGCTCTACCAGGTCGTCGCGGAGGAGCAGGGCGCGGACATCACCAAGCTCCAGGGCACGACCCAGAACGACATCGTCAAGGAGTACCTGTCGCGCGGGACGCATGTCTTCCCGCCGGGGCCCTCGCTCCGGCTGACGACGGACATGATCGCGTACACGGTCTCCCACATCCCGAAGTGGAACCCGATCAACATCTGCAGCTACCACCTGCAGGAGGCGGGCGCCACGCCGGTGCAGGAGATCGCGTACGCGATGTCCACCGCGATCGCCGTCCTCGACGCGGTGCGCGACAGCGGCCAGGTGCCCCAGGAGCGCATGGGCGATGTCGTCGGCCGTATCTCCTTCTTCGTGAACGCGGGCGTCCGCTTCATCGAGGAGATGTGCAAGATGCGGGCGTTCGGCCGCATCTGGGACCGGATCACGCGTGAGCGGTACGGCATCCAGGACCCCAAGCACCGCCGCTTCCGCTACGGCGTCCAGGTCAACTCCCTGGGCCTGACGGAGGCGCAGCCGGAGAACAACGTCCAGCGGATCGTGCTGGAGATGCTGGCGGTGACCCTCTCCAAGGACGCACGCGCGCGCGCCGTGCAGCTGCCGGCCTGGAACGAGGCGCTGGGCCTGCCCCGGCCCTGGGACCAGCAGTGGTCGCTGCGCATCCAGCAAGTACTCGCGCACGAGAGCGACCTGCTGGAGTACGAGGACATCTTCGAGGGCTCGAAGGTCATCGAGGCCAAGGTCGGCGAACTGGTCGAGGAGTCGTTCGCCGAGATCGAGCGGATCCAGGAGATGGGCGGCGCGATGGCCGCCGTCGAGTCGGGCTACCTCAAGTCGCAGCTCGTCGCCTCGCACGCCGAGCGCAGGGGTCGTATCGAGGGCGGCCAGGAGAAGATCATCGGCGTCAACATCTTCGAGACGACCGAGCCCAACCCGCTGACGGCCGACCTGGACACGGCGATCCAGACGGTCGACCCGGCGGTCGAGGCACGCGTCATCGCCTCCCTCCAGCACTGGCGCGACACCCGCTACCAGCCGCCGTTCAACCACCCCCGCCCCTGCAAGGCGCTGGAGCGGCTGAAGGAGGCGGCCAAGGGCAGCGAGAACCTGATGGAGGCCACCCTGGAGTGTGCCCGCGCCGGGGTCACGACCGGGGAGTGGGCCGGCGCCCTGCGCGAGGTGTTCGGCGAGTTCCGCGCACCGACCGGCGTGTCGTCCGCCCCGGTCGCGGTGGCCGCCGAGGAGGGCACGGCGCTGGCCCAGGTGCGCCGCAAGGTGGATCTGACGGCCCAGGACCTCGGCGTCGGCAAGCTCCGCTTCCTGGTGGGCAAGCCGGGCCTGGACGGGCACTCCAACGGCGCCGAGCAGATCGCCGTACGGGCCCGCGACGCCGGGTTCGAGGTGGTCTACCAGGGCATCAGGCTGACGCCCGAACAGATAGTGGACGCCGCCCTCGCGGAGGACGTGCACGCGGTGGGCCTGTCCATCCTCTCCGGCTCCCACGCGCAGTTGGTGCCGGACGTGCTGGACCGGCTGCGCGAGGCCGGCGCCACCGACATTCCGGTGATCGCGGGCGGAATCATTCCCAGCGCCGACGCCGAGCAGCTCAGGGCCGCTGGAGTGGCCGCGGTCTTCACCCCGAAGGACTTCGACATCACCGGAATCATCGGCCGTATCGTCGACGAGATCCGGAAAGCGAACAAGCTCGACCCCCTGGAGGTCCCCGCATGACAACCCCTGTCAACCGCCTTCGTCCGCGGCGCTCCTGCCTGGCGGTACCGGGCTCGAACCCCCGCTTCCTGGAGAAGGCGCAGGGCCTCCCCGCCGACCAGGTCTTCCTCGACCTGGAGGACGCGTGCGCGCCGCTGGCCAAGCCCGAGGCGCGGCACACCATCGTCAAGTTCCTCAACGAGGGCGACTGGACGGGCAAGACGCGGGTCGTGCGGGTCAACGACTGGACGACCGAGTGGACGTACCGCGACGTCGTGACGGTGGTCGAGGGCGCGGGGCCGAACCTGGACTGCATCATGCTGCCGAAGGTGCAGGACGCCCAGCAGATCGTGGCGCTCGACCTGCTGCTGACCCAGATCGAGAAGACCATGGGCTTCGAGGTCGGCCGGATCGGCATCGAGGCGCAGATCGAGAACGCCCAGGGCCTCAACAACGTCAATGAGATCGCCCAGGCCTCCTCGCGTATCGAGACGATCATCTTCGGCCCGGCCGACTTCATGGCGTCGATCAACATGAAGTCGCTGGTCGTGGGCGAGCAGCCGCCCGGCTACCCGGCGGACGCCTACCACTACATCCTGATGAAGATCCTGATGGCCGCCCGCGCCAACAACCTCCAGGCGATCGACGGTCCCTACCTGCAGATCCGCAACGTGGACGGCTTCCGCGAGGTGGCGGGTCGTGCCGCCGCGCTGGGCTTCGACGGCAAGTGGGTGCTCCACCCGGGTCAGGTGGACGCCGCCAACGAGGTGTTCTCGCCGGCCCAGGAGGACTACGACCACGCCGAGCTGATCCTGGACGCGTACGACTACTACACGTCCGAGGCGGGCGGCAAGAAGGGTTCGGCGATGCTCGGCGACGAGATGATCGACGAGGCCAGCCGCAAGATGGCCCTGGTCATCGCGGGCAAGGGACGCGCCGCCGGCATGCGGCGCACCAGCACGTTCGAGATCCCGGAGGCCTGAGCGCCATGCAGTTCGGACGCACCTACGAGGAGTTCGAGGTCGGGGCGACGTACAAGCACTGGCCGGGCAAGACGGTCACGGAGTACGACGACCACCTGTTCTGTCTCCTCACCATGAACCACCACCCGCTCCACATGGACACGAACTATGCGGAGAAGACGACGGACTTCGGTCAGAACGTCGTCGTCGGCAACTACATCTACTCGCTGCTGCTCGGTATGTCCGTCCCGGACATCTCCGGCAAGGCGATCGCCAACCTGGAGATCGAGTCGCTCAAGCACGTGGCGCCGACGTTCCACGGCGACACGATCTACGGCGAGACCACCGTGCTGGACAAGTGGCCGTCGAAGTCGAAGAACGACCGCGGCATCGTGCACGTCGAGACCAAGGGCTACAAGCAGGACGGCACGCTCGTGTGCGTGTTCCGCCGCAAGGTGATGGTCCCCACCGAGACGTACATCAAGGAGCGCGGCGGCGAGCAGCCCGGCCGCCCGGAGCTCAAGTCCCAGGAGAAGTGATGAGCCGCCTCGCCCAGACCCACGGTCTGACAGACGTCCAGCAGGAGATCCTCTCCACCGTCCGCGACTTCGTGGACAAGGAGATCATCCCGGTCGCGACCGAGCTGGAGCACCGCGACGAGTACCCGCAGCAGATCGTCGACGGCCTCAAGGAGCTGGGCCTGTTCGGTCTGATGATCCCCGAGGAGTACGGGGGCCTGGGCGAGTCGCTGCTGACCTACGCACTGTGCGTGGAGGAGATCGCCCGCGGCTGGATGTCGGTCTCCGGCATCATCAACACGCACTTCATCGTGGCGTACATGCTCAAGCAGCACGGCACCGAGGAACAGAAGGCCCACTTCCTTCCGAAGATGGCCCTCGGCGAGATCCGCGGCGCCTTCTCGATGTCCGAGCCGGGCCTCGGTTCCGATGTGTCGGCGATCACGTCCAAGGCGGTGAAGGACGGTGACGAGTACGTTCTGAACGGCCAGAAGATGTGGCTGACGAACGGCGGCACGTCCACGCTCGTCGCCGTACTCGTCCGGAGTGACGAAGGACACCCCGAGGGCACCGCGCCCCACAAGTCGATGACGACCTTCCTGGTCGAGAAGGAGCCCGGCTTCGGCGAGGTCCGCCCCGGCCTCACCATCCCCGGCAAGATCGACAAGATGGGTTACAAGGGTGTCGACACCACGGAACTGATCATGGACGGACTGCGCATTCCGGCCGACCGGGTGCTCGGCGGGGTCACCGGCCGCGGGTTTTACCAGATGATGGACGGCGTCGAGGTCGGCCGGGTGAACGTCGCGGCCCGTGGTTGCGGCGTCGCTCAGCGTGCCTTCGAGCTCGGCGTCGCGTACGCCCAGCAGCGGCACACCTTCGGCAAGCCGATCGCCCAGCACCAGGCCATTCAGTTCAAACTGGCGGAAATGGCCACCAAGGTCGAGGCCGCGCATGCCATGATGGTGAACGCGGCACGCAAAAAGGACTCCGGGGAGCGAAACGACCTCGAGGCGGGCATGGCGAAGTACCTGGCCTCCGAGTACTGTAAGGAGGTCGTGGAGGACGCCTTCCGGATCCACGGCGGCTACGGCTTCTCGAAGGAGTACGAGATCGAGAGGCTCTACCGCGAGGCCCCGATGCTACTGATCGGCGAGGGTACCGCCGAGATCCAGAAAATGATCATCGGCCGCCGACTGCTCGAAGAGTATCGACTCCAGGGCTAGATATCCTGATACGGGGTGTTTTCTTCGCGAAGAAGATCACACCCCGTCAACCTCCTTCGGCCGCCGACTCGGCTTCCTGGCTTGCTCAGTTGCGGTCCGCGACCGGTACGATCGCCGGAAAGCCGCCGTCCCCCGTTGAAGCGCGGCATCATCCGCTACGAAGGTCATCCATGCCCCACAGCCAAACCTCTGCACCACGCGACAGCCTTGTCAGCGTACGCCTCGCGCGCGGAGCATCGCCGTGGCTTCTCCCGACCGTTGCCACCGCAGCGCTCAGCCTGGCCCGTGCACGCCGCTCCGGCGCTGCCAGGGCCGTGGCCGTGCCCGCCACCGCCCTCGCGGCGGGCATGCTGTGGTTCTTCCGCGACCCCGAGCGCGAGATCACTCAGGGCCGGGTCATCTCGCCCGCCGACGGTGTGGTGCAGAGCATCATGCCGTGGAAGGACGGACGCACCCGCGTCGCGATCTTCATGAGCCCGCTCAACGTCCACGTGAACCGCGCGCCGCTGGCCGGCACCGTCACGTCGGTCAAGCATGTCCCCGGCGGCTTTGTTCCCGCTTTCAACAAGGAGAGCGAGAACAACGAGCGCGTAGTCTGGCACTTCGACACCGAACTCGGCGACATCGAGATGATCCAGATCGCCGGCGCGGTGGCCCGCCGTATCGTCCCTTACATCCCGCAGGGCACGAAAGTCGAGCAGGGCGACCGCATCGGTCTGATCCGCTTCGGCTCGCGCGTCGACCTCTACCTGCCCGAGGGCGTGGAGGTCGCGGTCGAGGTCGGGCAGAAGACCGTGGCTGGGGTGACTCGTCTTGACCGTGATTGATCCCGATACCAAGTCCGACTGGGTGCCGGAGGCCGACGAGGTGTCCGACGAGGAGGAGATGCCGCTCTCACTCCGCCTCTCGATAGCGGACACCCTCACCCTGGGCAACGCCACCTGCGGGTTCATGGCGGTGTACTTCACCACCACCGGCATCCTGATCCCGCACCTGACGGGTGACGACCAGTCGGTGGGCATGGCCCGGCACAGCGCTGCCACGGCCGTGATCCTCATGCTCTGCGCCGCGGTCTTCGACCTGTTCGACGGCCTGGTGGCAAGGAAGCTGCGCTCCTCCCCCATGGGCGCCGAACTCGACAACCTCTCCGATCTGATCAGCTTCGGTCTGGCTCCGGCCTACTTCGTCCTGGTCTACGGCATGGTCGCCGACGACGCGCACCAGAGAGTGGCCGCGGTCGGGGCGATCGTGGTGCTGCTCGCGGTGGTGCTTCGACTCGCGCGCTTCTCGTGCGTGACACCGACGAACGGCATGTTCCAGGGCATGCCCTCACCGTTCGGTGCGCTCACGGTGGTCTCCATCGTCCTGCTGGAGCTGCCCTTCTTCGCCACGCTCCTGGCGATCCTGGGCACGGCATGGCTGATGGTGAGCCGGGTGGAGTACCCGAAGCCGCGCGGCCGTCTCGCGGTGGCCATGCTGTCCTGGATCGTGCTGTCGATGGGCCTTCTGGTGGCCTGGGCCTTCGACGCACCGAGCGGCCAGCTCCTGCTCCAGACGGGCTGCGCGCTGCAGCTGGTCATGGGGGCGGTCATCCCGCTCTTCGCGACCGCTCGCCGCGTGAACAACTTCCGCGGCAACCGCCGAGAGGCGCGTGCGGCGCAGCTCCCGTAACACTGCGCTCGTCGTGTGCGAGGGCCCCGGACCCGGATGGGTTCGGGGCCCTTCGCTTTGTGGCCGCGCCCGGAAGCGGTCGCCCCCAGCGAGGGCCGGGGCCCGTCCGGGCTGGGCTCAGCTCAGGAAGTCGCGTGCGATCCGCTCCGCCACCCGCTCCAGGATCGGTCCCGCATCCGCGATGCACCTCGCGACATCCGGTTCGACCTCGGTCAGCGGGTACGCGCGCCGGATCCCGGCCCCTGCCAGCGCCTCCCTGGGCAGGGCCAGCCGGCCGCACACCGCGACCACCTCCTTGCCGGCCGCCCGGGCGGCCGCCGCGACCCCCGCCGGCGCCTTGCCGTGCAGTGTCTGCCGGTCCAGCGATCCCTCGCCCGTGATCACCAGCGAGGCCCGCTCGAGCGCCGGAGCGAAGCCCAGGACGTCCAGCATGACCTCGATACCGGGCCGGAAACGCGCGCCCAGCACCAGCGCCCCGTACCCGATACCGCCCGCGGCCCCGGCCCCCGGCGAGGCGGCGTACTCCGCCGTCCCGGGACCCGTCGCCTCGCCGAGGACCTTGGCGTAGTGCGCGAGCGCAGCGTCCAGCACCGCCACGTCGTCCGCTGAGGCACCCTTCTGTGGCCCGTAGACCGCCGCCGCGCCCTTCGGCCCGGTCAGCGGATTGTCGACATCGCTCGCCAGCACCAGGTCCACCGAGGACAGCCGCGGGTCAAGCCCGGACAGATCGGCTCGGGCGAGTGCGGCCAGTCCGCCGCCGCCCGGCGTCACCGGCTCCCCGTCCGCGTCCAGGAACCGCGCCCCGAGCGCGGACAGCATCCCCGCGCCTCCATCCGTCGTCGCGCTGCCGCCGACCCCGAACACGACCGTGCGCGCGCCGGCGTCGAGCGCGGCGCGCAGCAGTTCCCCGGAGCCGTACGTGGACGCGGTCAGCGGCGCGTAGACCCCGGCCGGCAGCCGCTGCAGCCCGCTGGCCTCGGCCATCTCCACGACCGCGGTGTCGCCGCGCAGTGCGAACGCGGCCGTCACCTCATGGCCGAGCGGGCCCGCGACTCTTACCTCACGCCGCTCGAACCCGGCCGCGACGGCCGCGTCCACGGTGCCGTCGCCCCCGTCGGCCACGGGCAGCGCCTCGATCTCCAGCCCCGGCACCACTCCGCGCAGCCCCGTCGCGACCCGCTCCGCGACCTGTACGGCCGTCAGCGAGCCCTTGAACTTGTCAGCGGCGATGAGCACCCGATGTGCCGTTCGAGTGCCCTTCACAGCAGCGTCCGCCACCCGCATTCCCCTTACTCTTCGAGCCTTGCGCATGTCAAGACAGTCGCGCCGATGCGACCCTAACCAACGGACGCGCCGACCGCCACGCCGCGTCCGGCCCTCGGGACCCCGCGCAAGGACCTGTGGAAATGGGTAGACCTTCAGCCATGACCCCTGAGGGCATCGAGCTCGCCGACCGCATCCTCGGAGGCTGGCTCGGCCGGATCGCGGGCAACATGCTCGGCAAACCGGTCGAGCAGGGCGACCTGTGGACGCGGGAGCGCATCGACCGCTATCTGCGGCAGGCCTCCGCCCTGCCGCTCACCGACTACCTGCCGGAGCCCGCCACCGAGAGCGACGGCTTCGAGTTACGGCCGGAGTGGCGCCAGTGCGTACGCGGCCGCATCCACGGGAGCTGCCGCGACGACGACGTCGACTACGCGATCCTCGGCCTCGACCTGCTCGAGACGCACGGCTTCGGCTTCAGCACCGAGCAGGTGGGCGACCTGTGGCTGCTGCGGCTGCCGTATCTGCAGACGTTCACGGCCGAGCGGGCCGCCTACCGCAACCTCGCCAACGGACTGAAACCCCCGCTCACGGCCACGTACGACAACCCCTACCAGGAGTGGATCGGCGCCCTGATCCGCGCCGACGTCTACGGCTGGACCCGCCCCGGCGTCCCGTACCAGGCCGCCTCGCTGGCGCGCCGGGACGCCGTCCTGTCCCACACCGGCAACGGCGTGTACGGCGCGATGTGGGCGGCCGCGCTGATCTCGGCGGCGTTCACCGCGCCCACGGTCCGGCACGCGTTGGACTCCGCGCTGACCGTGATCCCGGCCGGCAGCCGCCTCGCCCGCACCGTGCGCCGGGTCGTCTCGCTCCACGAGACCCGGCTGAGCTGGGAGGAGACGCTCGACACGGTCGCCGAGGAGACGGCCGGGCTCGGCTGGATCCACACCGTCCCCAACGCCGCCGTGCTCACGGCCGGGCTTCTGTACGGCGACGGCGACTTCACCCGCACGATCGCGCTGACCGTCCGGGGCGGCCTGGACACCGACTCCAACGGCGCCACCGCCGGCTCGGTCGCCGGAGTCCTCACCGGGGCGCAGGCGATCCCCGCGCAATGGAAGGATCCCCTGGAGGACACGGTGCGCAGTGCGGTCTTCGGCTTCGGCTGCGTGAGTATCAGCGAACTGGCGGACCGGACGCTGCGCGTCGCGCACGCGGAATCGCGGTGAGCCGCCGGCCGTCGGGGGACCGGGTGGGACGCCCCCAACGACTCGATACGCTTCATGAATGAGCACTCCAGACTTCGCCACATACATCGCGGGCCTCCCCCGCGTCCTCGCCGGGGCCGCCGTACTGTTCCAGGACGGCGCGGGGCGGGTGCTGCTCGTCGAGCCCAACTACCGCGAGGGCTGGGCGCTGCCGGGCGGCACTGTCGAGTCGGACGACGGCGAGACCCCGCGCCAGGGCGCGCACCGCGAGACGCTGGAGGAGATCGGTCTCGACGTCGAGCTCGGCCGGCTGCTCGCTGTGGACTGGGTGCACTTCACGGGACACCCGCCGCTGGTGGCGTACCTCTACGACGGCGGAGTCCTCGACGAGGAGGCTCTCAAGGCGATCCGCCTGCAGGAAGAGGAGCTGCTGTCCTGGCGCCTCGTGCCGCGCGAGGAACTGACCGAGTATCTGTCCGGCACCCTGGGCCGCCGTGTCCTGGTCGCACTGGACGTCCTCGCCGCCGGCTCGGGCACGGCGGAACTGGAGAACGGCCACCGGGTCGGCTGACCCTCATCCGCCGAGCGCCGATATCCGTTCGCCGCCCCGCGGCGGTCCGCCCTACGCTCGGTCCCATGGCCAAGCCCCTCGTCGCGATCCTCAGTGGTGCCGGTATCTCGACGGACTCCGGGATCCCCGACTACCGCGGGCCCAACGGCCTGTGGCGGAAGAACCCCGAAGCCGAGAAGCTCGTGACGTACGAGTACTACATGGGCGATCCCGAGATCCGGCGGCGCTCCTGGCAGATGCGGCGCAAGAACCGCACGCTCAAGGCCGAGCCCAACGCCGCGCACCGCGCCGTGGCCGAGCTGGAGCGCTCCGGGGTGCCCGTGCGGGTCATCACGCAGAACGTCGACGGGCTCCACCAGCTCGCCGGGATGCCCGCCCGCAAGGTCCTGGAACTGCATGGCAGCGCCCGCAGCTTCGTGTGCACGAACTGTCATGCCCGCGGCCCCATGGAGGACGCCCTCGCGCGCGTCGAGGCCGGCGAGGAGGACCCGCCCTGCCTGAACTGCGGCGGCATCCTCAAATCGGCCACCGTGATGTTCGGTGAACGACTCGACCCGGTCGTGCTCGGTGAGGCCGTCGCCATCACCAAGGCGTGCCAGGTGTTCATCGCCGTCGGCAGCAGCCTGCAGGTGCAGCCCGCCGCCGGGCTCGCGGGCGTGGCCGCCGACCACGGAGCCCGCCTGGTCATCGTCAACGCCGAGCCGACACCGTACGACGACCGCGCCGAGGAGATCGTCCGCGAGCCGATCGGCACCGCGCTGCCCGAGCTACTGCGCGGCCTGACCGCCGCGAGCGGCCAGAGCTGACCGCGGCCCCGAGCCGTCCGTGGTCGCCGAGCGCCTCCACCGTGCCCCGTCGCCGCTGCCCAGGGGGCGGGGTCTCTCCTGTGCGGAGCCCCGGGGTGGGCCGGAGACGTCGCAGGCCGGCATGGGGTGGCTCGCGCTGGGGCGCGCCCGGTCACCCCGTGTCAGTCCGCTCATGCGCCGTCCGCGCCGACCAGCACGGCGCCGGGGTCCGAGAACGCGCCCGCCTGCTTGCGGTACGCGCCGGGCGACATTCCCGTGACGCGCTTGAAGGCCACGCTGAGTGCGCTCTCCGACCCGTATCCGACCGAGTGCGCGATGAGGGCGACCGTGTCGGTGCTCGCTCGCAGCTGCCGGGAGGCGAGTTCGATCCGCCAGCGGGTCAGGTACTCCAGCGGTCCCTGCCCGACGGTCTCCTTGAAGCGCGCCGCCAGCGTGGACCGCGACACGGCGCTCGCTTGCGCCAGTTCGGCCACGGTCCAGGAACGCGCGGGGTCTTCGTGCATCGACGCCAGGGCCGTGGCCACCACGGGGTCGGCGAGGCCGGACAGCCACCCCGACACCGCGTGCGGCTGACGGGCGAGGTGCAGCCGCACAACGTGGATGAGCATGATGACGGCGAGGTGCTCGGCGACCAGCGTCGAGGCCGGCGGCCTGTGGTGCAGTTCCTGCTCGATGGCGGTCAGCGCCCACTCCACGGCATCCGCCTGCTCTGTCCCCGCGGGCACGTGGACGACCGGGGGCAGCCCGTCCAGCAGCAGCTCCTGCGCCCGCTCGCCGAAGGAGAAGCGCCCGCCGATCAGGTACACATCGTCACCGGTACCGACCCGCGCGACGCCGCCCGTCGCCCTCGCGAAGACGGGGCCCGCGTCCACCGCGGTGGCCTCGGGGTCACTGCTCAGGGTGAAGCGCAGCGGGCGAGTGAGCAGGTAGCAGTCGCCGGCCGCCAGCTCGACCGGTTCCGGGAGCCCGTCGACCTCCAGCCGGCACCGTCCGCGTCTGACGGCGTTGAACTTGACGCCGGAGGGTGGGGCGAACCGCACGGCCCAGCGCCCTCCCGCCGCCAGGGCGGTCGACAGATGGCTGCGCGTCTCCAGTAGGGCCAGCACGTCCTCCAGTGGATCCATGAGCACCTCCTCTGGACGATGGCTGAAGAAGTCCGGACTACAAGTTATACATCGTCCAGCGGTGCGGCCCTACGGTGAGTGGCGTACGTGACGTCGCACCTCAGGAAAGACTGCCCGTGAACGCCGAATCCCCACTCACCACCCCCTTCCACTCCCACGCCACGGCCGCCGAGGTGATCGACGGCGTGGACCTCACCGGACGCCGCGCCGTGGTCACCGGCGGCGCCTCCGGTATCGGCACCGAGACGGTCCGTGCCCTCGCCCTCGCCGGCGCGGAGGTCACCGTGGCCACCCGTCGTCCGGAGACCGCCGAACCGCTGGTCCGTGAACTCGCCGCAGCCCCTGGTGCCGGATCCGTGCGGGCCGAGGCGCTCGACCTGGCGGACATCGACTCCGCCCTGGCCTTCGCGCGGGCGTGGCGCGGCCCGCTGGACATCCTCGTGGCCAACGCCGGGATCATGGCGCTTCCCACGCGACAGCTCAGCGCAGAGGGCTGGGAGCTGCAGCTCGCCACCAACTTCCTCGGTCACTTCGCCCTGGCCGACGCCCTGCACCCCGCGCTGCGCGCGTCGGGCTCGGCGCGCGTCGTGGTCGTCAGTTCCGGGGCCCATCTGAACTCGCCCTTCGACTTCGACGACCCGCACTTCGAGCGGCGTCCGTACGACCCCTGGGTGGCCTACGGGCAGTCCAAGACGGCCGATGTGCTCCTCGCCGTGGGTGCCCGCCGGTGGGCGGACGACGGCATCACGGCCAATGCGGTCGCCCCCGGCTACATCCTCACCAACCTCCAGCGCCACCTGGACGACGACACCATGCGCTCGTTCGGCGTGATGGACGACGAGGGGAACCTGACTCCGCTGCCGTACTACAAGACCCCGGCCCAAGGCGCCGCGACATCCGTGCTGCTGGCCGCATCGCCGCTGGTCAAGGGTGTGACCGGCCGCTACTTCGAGGACAACCAGGAGGCACCGGTCGTATCGGACGGCGACAACCGGGCCGGCCGGGTGGCCGCTCACGCCCTCGATCAGCAGGCGGCGGACCGGCTGTGGGAGCAGGCCGCCGACGCTGTACGCCGCTGACGTCCGCCCGCGGGGAGCGGAGCCGGTGAGGCGGCGGTGCGGGACGCGTGCGCCCGCACCGCCGCCTTCAGAACAGGCCCGCTCCCTGTTCGAAGTCCAGCAGGCGCCTCTTGCGGTCGAGGCCGCCGCCGTAGCCCGTCAGACCGCCGCCCGCGCCGATCACACGGTGACAGGGGACGACGATGCCGACGGGGTTCTTGCCGTTGGCGAGGCCGACGGCGCGTGAGGCGCCGGGATTGCCCAGGACGTCGGCCAGTTGGCCGTACGAGCGGGTCTCGCCGTAGGGGATCCGGGACAGCTGCTTCCAGACGCTGCGCTGGAACGGCGTGCCGTGCAGGCGCAGTTCGAGGGTGAACTCCTTCAACTCGCCCGCGAAGTAGGCCCGCAGCTGATCGATCGCCTCCCCGAATGGGGCGTCGTCCGGCTCGCCGAAGCTCTCCTCGGGTGGGCGGTGGCGCTGACCGACCATGTACAGGCCGCACAGGACGCCGTCGTCGGCGACGAGGGTGAGCGGACCGTAGGGGCTGTCGATGACCGTGTACTGCTTCATGGAACGTCCTTACACAGGCAGGAAATTGATGGGGTGGCCGTCGGTCGCCCAGAGGTACTGGACCGCGTACGCCCGCCAGGGCCGCCAGGCCGCCGCCCGGGCCGTGAGCGCGGCCGGGGTGGACGGCAGGCCCAGCCCCTGGGCCGCGCGCCGGATGCCGAGGTCGGTGGGGAGGAAGGCGTCGGGGTCGCCGAGGGCGCGCATCGCGATCACATCGACGGTCCAGGGGCCGAAGCCGGGCAGCGCGAGCAGGCGGGCCCGGGTCTCCTCCCAGTCGCTCTCCACGCCCAAGTGGATCTCCTTGTCCGCGAGCCGGCGGACCAGGGTGGTGAACGTGGTGCGGCGGGTGCGGGGCATCGCGAGCGACTCGGGGTCGAGCGCGGCGAGCGCGTCGGGTGCCGGGAAGAGGTGGGTGAGGCCGCCCTCCGGGTCCTCGACCGCCTCGCCGTGCGCCGTGACCAGACGGGCCGCGTGGGTGCGGGCGGCGGCCGTGGACACCTGCTGGCCGAGGACGGCCCGTACGGCGAACTCGTCCTCGTCCACGGTGCGCGGGACCCTGCGGCCCGGGGCCTTGTCGACCAGCGGTGCCAGCAGCGGATCGGCGCGCAGCTGGTCGTCGACCGCGACGGGATCGGCGTCCAGGTCGAGCATCCGGCGGCAGCGGCTGATCGCCACGGGCAGGTCGCGCAGATCGCTCAGGGTCAGACGGCAGCCGATATGGTCGGGCCGCGGTGTCAGCGCCACGATCCCGTGGCCGTACGGCAGCCGGAGGGTGCGCCGGTAGGCGCCGTCGCGCCATTCCTCGACGCCGGGTACCGCGGTCGCGGCGAGGTGGCCGAAGAGGTTGTCCGGGTTGAGCGGGGCCCGGAAGGGCAGCCGCAGGGTCAGGACGCCCGGTGCGATCGCCGTCGTCTTCGGCAGGCGGGCGCGCAGTTCGCCCGGGGCCAGCGCGAAGACCTCGCGGACGGTGTCGTTGAAGGAGCGGATCGAGGAGAAGCCGGCCGCGAACGCGATCTCCGCCATCGGCAGCGCGGTCGTCTCGATGAGGAGCCGGGCCGTCTGGGCGCGCTGCGCCCGGGCGAGCGCGAGGGGTCCCGCACCCAGCTCGGCGAGGAGCTGGCGCTCGATCTGGCGGGTGCTGTAGCCGAGGCGCGCGGCCAGCCCGGGCACCCCCTCCCGGTCGACGACGCCGTCGGCGATCAGCCGCATGGCGCGGGCGACCAGGTCGGCCCGCTGGTTCCAGGCGGGCGAGCCGGGGCTGGTGTCCGGGCGGCACCGCTTGCAGGCCCGGAATCCGGCCTGCTGGCAGGCGGCCGCGCTCGGGTAGAACGTCATGTTCTCCGGCTTGGGCGGCACGACCGGGCAGCTGGGCCGGCAGTAGATCCGCGTGGTCAGGACGGCGGTGAAGAACCAGCCGTCGAAGCGCGCGTCCTTCGACTGCACCGCGCGCACGCAGCGCTCCCTGTCGGTGTGCATCCCGTTCCGCATGCGTCCAGCATGGGTCATGACCGGCGGCCGGGCTGGCGGAAATCCGACATGTACGTGAGCCTACCTGGCACTGTCCCGATCGCCAGCCGGCGCCGGAACGGGCCGCGGTGCGTCCCGGCCGAGGGTGTCCGCGTCAGTCGACGTGGGCGGCGAACGCCTCGTAGGCCCGCTCGTCGAAGAGGACGAACCGCACCTCCACGACGTCGGTCGCCACGCTCCGCACGGTCTCGACCGCGATACGGGCTCCGTCGTCCAGCGGCCAGCCGTAGACACCCGTGGAGACGGCCGGGAACGCGACCGTCCGGGCGCCCAGTGTGTCGGCGACCCTGAGGGACTCCCGGTAGCAGGAGGCCAGCAGCTCGGAGCGGTCCTCGGTGGCGGACCAGACCGGGCCGACGGTGTGGATCACCCACTGTGCGTCCAGTTCGCCCGCGGTCGTGGCGACCGCCTGGCCGGTGGGCAGTCCCTTGCCGTAGTGGGAGGCACGCAGTGCGCGGCACTCCTCGAGGATCGCGGGCCCGCCGCGCCGGTGGATCGCGCCGTCCACGCCTCCGCCGCCGAGCAGCGAGGAGTTGGCCGCGTTGACGATCGCGTCGGCGCTCTGCCGGGTGATGTCGCCCAGCACCAGGGTGAGACCGGTCATGTCGCTCTCAGCCTCCTCCAGACGGCCTTCGCCGCGTTGTGCCCCGACATGCCGTGAACTCCGGGGCCCGGCGGGGTGGCCGAGGAGCAGATGAAGACGGCCGGGTGGGGGGTGTTGTACGGGAACAGGGACGGTTTGGGGCGCAGCAGGAGCTGGAGACCGGACACCGCCCCGGAGGCGATGTCGCCGCCGACGTAGTTGGCGTTGCGGGCGGCCAGTTCGGGCGGGCCCGCGGTGGCGCGGGCGAGGACGCGGTCACGGAAGCCCGGCGCGAAGCGCTCCAGCTGGCGTTCTATGGCATCGGTGAGGTCTCCCGTCCAGCCGTTCGGCACATGGCCGTACGCCCAGAAGACGTGCTTGCCCTCCGGCGCCCGGGTGGGGTCGGCGACGCTGGGCTGAACGGTGATCAGGAAGGGTTTGTCGGGGGCGCGGCCCTCCCGGGACGCGGCGCGCAGGGCATGGCCGATCTCCGCCTTGTCGGCGCCGATCTGGACGGTGGTCGCGACACGCGGTTCCTTCGCGGTCCAGGGCACGGGGCCGTCCAGGGCGTAGTCGATCTTGAAGATGCCGGGGCCGTACCGGAAGCCGTCGTAGTACCGGCCGAGGCCTGCGATGCGGGCCAGGGCGGTGGGCGAGGTGTCGAAGATATAGGCGCGCGCCGGGGGCAGGTCGTCGAGGCGCTTGACCTCGTAGTCGGTGTGGACGGTGCCGCCGAGGTCCTTGAGGTAGGCGGCGAGGGCGTCCGAGACGGACTGGGAGCCGCCGCGAGCCACCGGCCAGCCGCGGGCGTGCGCGGCCAGCGCGAAGACCAGGCCGATCGCGCCGGTGGCGAAGCCGTCGAGCGGGGCGATCACATGGGCGACGAGACCGGCGAACAGGGCTTTCGCCCGCTCGTCGCGGAAGCGGCGCATCAGCCAGGTCGACGGGGGCAGCCCCACGAGGCCGAACCGGGCCAGGGTGACCGGGTCACGAGGGAGCGCGGTGAGCGGCAGGGACATGAAGTCACGGGCCAGGGTGTCCCAGCGGCCGAGGAAGGGCTCGACCAGCCTGCGGTAGGCCCCCGCGTCGTGCGGCCCGAACGAGGCGGCCGTCTCGGCGACGGAACGGGAGAGCACCGCGGCGCTGCCGTCGGGGAAGGGGTGCGCCATGGGCAGCTCGGCGTGCAGCCATTCGAGGCCGTAGCGCTCCAGGGGCAGTGCCCGGAAGGCCGGCGAGTTGATACCGAGGGGGTGGGCCGCCGAGCACGGGTCGTGCCGGAACCCGGGCAGCGTCAGCTCCTCCGTCCGGGCGCCTCCACCGACGGTGTCGCGGGCCTCGAAGACGGCCACGGAGAACCCCCGGCGGGCCAGCTCCACGGCGGCCGTCAGTCCGTTGGGCCCCGCTCCCACCACGACCGCATCGTGCATCGACGGCACCTCGGACTCCTTCGTCAACCGACGCCCACAGGCATTCAGGATATGCCGGGGCACTGACAGTGCGGGGGTGCGGGTGGCGGCCGCCGGATCCGGCGGTGACGGCGATGTCGGCCCGGACGCAAGGGCGTTGCGGGCGCTACCGGGTTCAGACGCCGCCCGACAGCAGTCCCACCACCCGCCGGGCCGTGGCCTCGTCCCTGGCGGCGGTGAACGGCAGGGCGTTGCCGCCGGTGATGCGGAACGGCTCACCCGTGAGGGTGAGGTGGGCGCCGCCCGCCTCCTCGACCAGGAGGATGCCCGCCGCGTGGTCCCATGCCGCTTCCCAGGAGAAGGCGGTGGCGTCCAGCAGACCCTGGGCGATCTTCAGGTACTCGAGGCCCGCGGACCCGCACGAGCGCGGGCGTATTCCCTCGGTCTGCAGGCCGAGGAGCGCGCGCTTCTGCTCGTCCGTCGTGTAGTACGGGTGCGAGGTGGCCACCTCCAGGTCGCGGCCCGGGGCGGGTGAGCCGGAGCGCAGGCGTACGCCGTCGAGGAAGGCGCCCTGTCCCCGTACGGCCGTGGCGAGCTTGTCCTGGGCCGGTGCGTAGGTCCACGAGGCCAGCAGGACGCCGTCCTGCGCGAGGGCGACCAGCGTGCAGAAGCCGAGGTCGCCGTGGACGAACTGACGGGTGCCGTCGACCGGGTCGACGGTCCAGACGGGCTCGCTGCCCCGCACCGCCTCGTACGTCGCCGGATTGGCGTGGACCGCCTCCTCGCCCACCACGACCGAGCCGGGCAGCAGCTTGACGAGCGCCTCGGTGAGGTAGGCCTCGGCCTTGCGGTCGGCGTCGGTGACCAGGTCGTGCGGGCCGCTCTTCTCGTCGATCTCGTCTGCGGCGAGCCGGCGGAAGCGCGGCATGATCTCGGTGGCGGCCGCCGTGCGGACGGCCTCCTCCACGTCTGACGTGCGATGAGCGAGAAACTCGTCGATGGTTTCAAAGCCTTCGATCATGCGTCCATGAGAGCACGCGATGCTGACAATCCCCCCCGGCCCGGTGTACCACCGGTGGAATCCGGATGAATTGGGGACTTCGTTGATCGGGACGCGGGCACGCTCGATCGCCCGTCGCCACCGAGGTAACCGGCCCGGCCGCGCCACCCCGGCCCGGCAGCGCGACCTCGGCGGCCCGCCGCTCCCGCCTAGCGGCCGACCGCGTACCCCTGCATCCCGCGCGGATTGGCCGCGGCGGACAGCACCCCCGTCCGCGGATCCCGGGCCACCGCGCACAGCCGCCCCTCGGACCAGGCGCCGCCGACGGTCACGTCATGGCCGCGCCGGCGCAGCTCCTCGACCACCGTGGAGTCCATGCGGGACTCCACGGTGACGCTGCCGGGGCGCATACCGCGCGGGTAGAAGGAGCCGGGGAAGCTGTCGTTGTGCCAGTTCGGGGCGTCGATGGCGCCCTGCAGGTCCAGCCCGCCGCGGACCGCCGGGAGCAGGGCGGCCGCCAGGAAGAAGTGCGTCTGCCACTGGTCCTGCTGGTCGCCGCCGGGCGTGCCGAACGCCAGCACCGGCACACCGTCGCGCAGCGCCATCGTGGGGGTGAGGGTGGTCCGGGGGCGTCGGCCCGGGGTGAGGGAGTTCGGCAGCCCCTCGTCCAGCCAGCTCATCTGCAGCCGGGTGCCGAGCGGGAAGCCCAGCTCGGGCACGACCGGGTTGGACTGCAGCCAGCCGCCGCTGGGCGTGGCCGCGACCATGTTGCCCCAGCGGTCGACGACGTCCAGGTGGCAGGTGTCGCCGCGGGTGGTCCCGTCGGCGGCGACGTCCGGTTCGCCGGGCACCGGGGAGGCCGGGCTCTTGGCGACCGTCGGTTCGCCGGCCCCCATGGGGTCGAAGCCGGGGTCGTCGGCGGCCACCACGCACGCGTACTCGCTCAGGCGGGGAGCGCGGCCCCCGGGCGCTCCGGGGCGCAGCTCGTAGGAGGCCTTGCCGCCGACGAGGTCACGCCGCCCGGCGTTGTAGGCGTCCGAGAGCAGGTCGTCCAGCGGCACCTCGGCCGCGTCGCCGTACCAGGCCTCGCGGTCGGCCATGGCGAGCTTGCAGCCCTCGATCAGCAGGTGGACATAGTCCGCGGAGCCGTAGCGGGGCAGCTCGGGCGGGAGCAGGGCGAGCTGCTGGAGCAGGGCCGGGCCCTGGCTCCAGGGGCCTGCCTTGCACACCGTCCAGCCGTTCCAGTCATAGGTGGCGGGCCGCTCGTAGGAGGCGGACCAGGAGGCCAGGTCGTCGGCGGTCAGGGTGCCGCTGTGGCGCTCTCCGCTGGTGTCCATGGTGCGCCGCCGCGCCTGCCGCACGAGCGCCTCCGCGATGAAGCCCGACTTCCACACCCGCCGGGCGGCCTCGATCTGCGCCTCCCGGTCCCCCGCCCCGGAGACCTCGGCGAGCAGCCGCTTCCAGGTGGCGGCCAGCGCGGTATTGCGCAGCAGCTCACCGGGGACGGGTGCCTTCCCGTTCGGGAGGTACACCTCGGCCGAGGAGGTCCACTCCGTCTCGAACAGCTCGCGGACGCTTTCGACGGTCTCACCGACGCGCTCCACCGGCGCGTGCCCGTGCTCGGCATAGCCGATGGCGTACTTCAGGACATCGGCGAGGGGCTTCGTACCGTGGTCGCGCAGCAGGAGCATCCAGGCGTCGAAGGCGCCGGGGACGGCCGCGGCGAGGGGTCCGGTGCCGGGCACGAGATCCAGACCGAGTCCCCGGTAATGGGCGATCGTGGCCCCCGCGGGTGCGACGCCCTGACCGCACAGCACCCGTACCTCGCCGCCGGCGGGGGCGAGCAGGATCGGGACCTCCCCGGCGGGTCCGTTCAGATGCGGCTCCACCACGTGCAGCACGAACGCCCCGGCCACTGCGGCGTCGAAGGCGTTGCCGCCGTCCTCCAGCACCGCCATGGCCGACTGCGAGGCCAGCCAGTGGGTGGAGGAGACCATGCCGAAGGTGCCCTGGAGCGTGGGGCGGGTGGTGAACATCGGAAACCCCTCACTGTTCGCCGTCCGGTGCGGCGATCGTACGCACCCCCGGTACGACCAAGACAGCACCTGCCCTTTTCATCCCGATATGCCTGCTTGACCGCAGGTGGCCGGGGTATTCGGAAGACATGAACCAGATGCACCGGAACAGCGGAATGAGCGGGGCCTGGGACGACCGCTACGGAGCCCCCGCGGCATCGTCATGGAGGCCGAGGGTGGAGCAGGGCGGGGTTCCGCCGGGCGAGACCCCACCGGGCGAGAGCAGCATCGAAGAGGCCGTTCCGCAACTGGAGTACCAGCGGCAACGAGGCTGGGCCATGGGGCCACTGATCGCGATCATGATCGTGACCGTGCTGGTGGCCGGGTTCTTCCTGGCGTACGCCATCTCGCTGATGGTGTGAGCGGCACCGCCCCTGCGCCGCTGACGAACCCGACTCGCAGAAGAGGACGAGCCGGGGGGATGACGTACGCCCGACGGCCGGGCGATGACCCGCCTACGACGGCCAGGGCAGTGACCCGCCTACGACGGCCAGGGCAGTGACCCGCCTACGACGGCCAGGGCAGTGACCCGCGTACGACGGCCGGGGCGATGACCCGCGTACGACGGCCGGGGCGATGACCCGCGTACGACGGACCGGAGCCACGCCCCTCGGACTCCGGACCGCCTCCGCGACTGCGCGGCACGCAGAGCCCGTTCAGGTCCTGACGGCGAGGACAAAAGCGGCACACCATGGCAAGGACGTACAGACCTCACGGCCCGTCAACAGCCGTCCGCTGTCACCGAGCAGGCACGGAGCGAGTTCGCACTTCCGCCTCACGGGCAGTCATGTGAGACTGGCGTCCCGTCCGCAGTGTGGACCCACACTCCGCACCGTCCCCCACGAGAGCGCCCGTGCAGTCTCTTCCTCTGCCGCTCGCCCTGACCGCACGCCTGCTGCCGGTCGCCGTCCTCGCCGCGGCGGGCTGGTCCCTGTCGTCCGGGCCGCTCGCCGCCGCCCCGGCCACCGACCAGAAGACGGCGCAGGGGACCCCGAGCACGCAAGGCACCCAGAGCACCGGGGGCGCCTCCACCACCGCCACCGCGCCGGCGGCCAAGACCTACTCCGCCGCGCCGGCGCCGTGCGGCGCCGTGGCCACCAAGACGATCGAGTCGCTCGTCCCCGGCGCCAAGACGGCCGGGAAGGAGATCCCGTCGACGGACAAGTCCGTCCGGCGCACCTGCTCCTGGAACGCGCTCAAGGGCTACGACTACCGGTGGCTCGACGTCTCCTTCGAGATCACCGGCTCCAACGCCCAGGCGCAGAAGTCGTACACCGAGCGGACCACGGAGAAGAGCGGCGGCGGCGCGGTCCCCGGCCTCGGCGATTCGGGCTACTCGGTGGTGAACCTCACCACCGAGGACAAGCAGCAGACCCGTGAGGGCGTGGTGCTGGTCCGCGTGTCCAACGCGCTGGTGTCCATCACCTACAACGGCAGTGACTTCGAGACGAAGAAGGCGCCGAGTACGGACGAGATCAACAAGGGCGCCATCAAGGCCGCCAAGGACGCGGTGGCCGCGCTGGAGAACGGCCAGACGAAGGGCTGACCGTCCTCCAGCGCGGGCCGGGTCAGGCCGCGGTCCTCTCCCGTCCCCGCAGCAGCATGAGCACCACGTACAGCACCAGCGACGTACCGAGGCCGACCGCCCAGCCGTAGTCCGCGAGCGGCCTGAGGGCCGGGATGGGACGTCCGTCGACCAGCGGATGGAAGTCGGCGCCGCCGATCGCCAGGACGCCGCCCACCACGAAGGCGACGACGGCCCGCCAGTTCCAGCCGCCCTCGTACCAGTAGCGCCCGCCCGAGCGGTACAGGTCCCCGAGGACGAGGGAGCCGCGGCGCAGGATCCAGTAGTCGGCGATGAGGATGCCCGCCACCGTGCCGAGCAGTCCGCCGACCAGGCCGAGCCAGGTGAAGATGTAGCCCTGCGGGTCGGAGTACAGCTTCCACGGGAAGATCAGCACGCCGAGCACGCAGGTGGCGAGGGCGCCGGTGCGGAAACTGATCCTGCGCGGCGCGATGTTGGAGAAGTCGAACGCGGGCGAGACCAGGTTGGCGGCGACGTTCACCGACAGGGTCGCCACCAGCACGGTCACCAGCGCGTAGAGCAGACCGGCCACGTTGTCCGTCTTGGCGGCCAGCTGCACCGGGTCCCAGATCGGCTGGCCGTACACCGCCTGCGAGCCGGACGTCACCAGGACCGACAGGAAGGCGAAGAGGGTCATCGTGGTCGGCAGGCCGAGCGCCTGGCCCCTGGTCTGCGCCTTCTGGCTCTTGCCGTACCGGGTGAAGTCCGGGATGTTCAGCGAGAGCGTGGACCAGAAGCCGATCATGCCCATGAGCGAGGGCCAGAACAGCTTCCAGAAGGAACCGCCCCAGCCGAGCTTGGAGGGCTGGTCGAAGAGCGGGCCGAAGCCGCCGGCCTTGCTGCTCATCCACCAGAGCATCACGAAGGCGCCCACGAGGACGAACGGAGCCGCCCAGTTCTCGAAGCGCCGGATGGTCTCCATGCCCCGGTAGATGATGGCGACCTGGATCGCCCAGAAGATCGCGAAGGACAGCCACATCGTCCAGGCGTAGCCGCCGACCGTGGACGCGTTCGCCCAGCTGTCGCCGATCAGCTTGCCGGCGAGGAAGTAGATCGCCTCACCGCCGATCCAGGTCTGGATGCCGAACCAGCCGCAGGCCACCAACGCCCTTACGACAGCGGGGAGGTTGGCGCCGCGCACACCGAAGGAGGCGCGGGCGAAGACCGGGAAGGGGATCCCGTACTTGGGTCCCGCGTGCCCGGTGAGCAGCATCGGGACCAGCACGATCACATTGGCCAGGGCGATGGTGAACACCGCCTGCTTCCAGTCCATGCCCACGGCGATCAGGCCCGAGGCCAGGGTCCAGGACGCCGTGTTGTGGGCCATGCCGACCCACAGTGCGGAGAAGTTGTACGTGGTCCAGGTGCGCCGTGCGACGGGGACCGGAAGCAGGTCCTCGTTGGCGTACTGACCGGTGGGCTGCGCGGAGCCCGGGGCGAACTCCACCCGCCCGTCAGGGCCGGTGACTTGGTCGGACAGCGGTATGGCCGTAGGAGCCGTGTCGGTCATGGGCAGGCCAATCATGAGGCGGGACGGGAAAGGCCGTGGGGGTGGCGTAGCCGATGGGGGGTGCGCCCCGGCAACGAAGGCACGGGAGCGCCCTGGCCCCTTCCCGGGGGAGCGAGAAGGGGACGAGCGAAGAGGGCCGGTGGAAGGACCCTTGTGGGAACTAGCCGTTGACGGCGGGGATGACCTGACTCCCGTACGCGTCGATGACGGCTTCCTGAGCGTCGTGCATGTCGTAGACGGCGAACTGGTCGACCCCGAGGTCGCGCAGCGCGTTGAGCTTGTCGATGTGCTGCTCGGGCGGGCCGATGAGGCAGAACCGGTCGACGATCTCGTCGGGCACGAACTGGGTGTCGGGATTGCCGCTGCGTCCGTGATGGGAGTAGTCGTAGCCTTCGCGGGCCTTGATGTAGTCGGTGAGTTCCTCGGGTACGGCGGCGGAGTGCTCGCCGTACTTGGCGACCAGGTCGGCCACGTGGTTGCCGACCATGCCGCCGAACCAGCGGCACTGCTCACGGGCGTGCGCGAGCGCCTCGGGCGAGTCGTCCTCGGTGACGTACGCCGGGGCCGCGACGCAGATCTTGACCTCGGACGGATCGCGTCCGGCGGCGACGGCCGCGTCCTTCACGGCCTTCACCATGTACTCGGTCAGATACAGATCGGCGAGCTGGAGGATGAAGCCGTCCGCCTCCTCCCCGGTCATCTTCAGGGCCTTGGGGCCGTACGCGGCCATCCAGACCGGCAGTTCGGCGCCCGGCTTGATCCACGGGAACCTGATCACCGTGCCGCCGAGGTCCGCCTCCTCGCCACGGGCGAGGGCCCGGATGACCTTCATGGCCTCGCTGATGCGGGCCAGGGTGTTGGGTTTGCGGCCCGCGACGCGCATGGCCGAGTCACCGCGGCCGATACCGCAGATCGTGCGGTTGCCGAACATGTCGTTGAGGGTGGCGAACGTGGAGGCCGTGACCTCCCAGGTGCGGGTGCCCGGGTTCGTCACCATCGGACCGACCGTGAGCTTCTGGGTGTTCGCCAGGATCTGGCTGTAGATCACGAACGGTTCCTGCCACAGCACGGCCGAGTCGAAGGTCCAGCCGTAGCGGAAGCCGTTGCGCTCGGCGCGCTTCATCAGGCTGACGACCCGCGATGCCGGCGGGTCGGTCTGCAGGACGAGTCCGAAGTCCATGGGCGCCACTCCTAGTTGAGGTACTGACAGGTGGAGCGCGGGGTGTAGACGCCGTGGCCCGCGTGTCCGGTGAACTCCCGGTCGGTGATGACGGGCTCCCCGCGCGAGAGGACGGTCTCGACCCGGCCGGTGGTGCGCTTGCCCTCGTACGCCGAGTAGTCGACGTTCATGTGGTGGGTCTCGGCGGACATGACCTGCTCGGCGTGCGGGTCGTAGATGACGACGTCGGCGTCCGCGCCCGGGGCGATGGTGCCCTTCTTCGGGTAGAGCCCGAACATGCGGGCCGGGGCGGCGCAGGCGATCTCGATCCAGCGGCGGCGGGAGATGTGCCCGTCGACGACGGCCTGGTGGAGCAGGTCCATACGGTTCTCGACGCCGGGCATTCCGTTGGGAATCTTCGAGAAGTCGCCCCGGCCCAGCTCCTTCTGGCCCACGAAGCAGAAGGGACAGTGGTCGGTGGAGACCACCTGGAGGTCGTTGGTGCGCAGCCCCTTCCACAGGGCCGCCTGGTGCTCCTTGGGGCGAAGCGGCGTGCTGCACACGTACTTCGCGCCCTCGAAGTCCGGCTCGGCGAGGTTGTCGGTGGACAGGAAGAGGTACTGGGGGCACGTCTCGCCGAAGACGTTGAGTCCCTCGTCCCGTGCCCTGGCCAGCTCGGCGACCGCCTCCTGCGCCGAGACGTGCACGACGTACAGCAGCGCGCCGGCGACCTGAGCGAGCTTGATGGCGCGGTGGGTGGCCTCGGCCTCCAGCAGGGCCTTGCGGACCTCACCGTGGTAGCGCGGGTCGGTCTCGCCGCGGGCCAGTGCCTGTTCGACCAGCACGTCGATCGCGATGCCGTTCTCGGCGTGCATCATGATCAGGCCGCCGTTCTCGGCGGAACGTTGCATGGCGCGCAGGATCTGGCCGTCGTCGCTGTAGAAGACGCCGGGGTAGGCCATGAACTGCTTGAAGGAGGTGACGCCCTCCTCGACCAGCAGATCCATCTCCTTGAGCGTCTCCTCGTTGACATCGGAGACGATCATGTGGAAGCCGTAGTCGACGGCGCAGTTGCCCTCGGCCTTGGCGTGCCAGGCGTCCAGGCCCTCGCGCAGGGTGTGGCCGACGCTCTGCACGGCGAAGTCCACGATGGTCGTGGTCCCGCCCCAGGCGGCGGCCCGGGTCCCGGTCTCGAAGGTGTCGGAGGCGAAGGTGCCGCCGAACGGCAGCTCCATATGGGTGTGGGCGTCGACGCCGCCCGGGATGACGTACTTGCCGGTGGCGTCTATGGTCCGCTCGGCCGTGAAGGCCTCGGCGGCCGGGGTGCCGGTCGCGGCGAGGGCGGCGATGCGGCCGTCCTCGATCAGGACGTCGGCGTGGATCTCGTCGGACGCGGTGATGACGAGGCCACCGCGGATGACGGTACGAGTCATGCTCACCCTCCGGGCGTTGACGGCGGTCGTGAGAAGTGCGGGTTGTCTGTGGCTTGTCGCGCCCACGCGGCGGAGCCGCATGCCGGGCCTGCCCCGCGCCCCTCTTCAGGGGCGCGGGGGTACCTTCGCCCGTTACGGCGCGGTCAGCGGGCCGTACGTGCCCGGGGCGCGGTCGCGGTAGAACTGCCAGCGGTCACGGACCTCGCGCAGCTTGGCCAGATCGAGGTCGCGCACGACGAGCTCGGTCTCCTTGTCGCTCGCCACCTCGCCGACGAACTGCGCCTCGGGGTCCACGAAGTACGAGGTCCCGTAGAAGTCGTTGTCGCCCAGCTCCTCGACGCCCACCCGGTTGATCGCACCCACGAAGTACTCGTTGGCCACGGCCGCGGCCGGCTGCTCCAGCTGCCAGAGATAGCCGGAGAGGCCGCGCGAGGTGGCCGACGGGTTGAACACGATCTCGGCGCCCGCGAGGCCGAGGGCCCGCCAACCCTCCGGGAAGTGGCGGTCGTAGCAGATGTAGACGCCGATCCGGCCCACCTTGGTGTCGAAGACGGGCCAGCCGGAGTTGCCGGGACGGAAGTAGAACTTCTCCCAGAAGCCCTTCACCTGCGGAATGTGGGTCTTGCGGTACTTGCCGAGGTACGAGCCGTCGGCGTCGATCACCGCCGCGGTGTTGTAGAGGACGCCGGGCTGCTCCTCCTCGTACATGGGCAGCACCAGTACGATGCCCAGCTCCTTCGCCAGCGCCTGGAAGCGCTTGACGATCGGGCCGTCCGGAATCCGCTCGGCGTACTCGTAGAACGCCGGGTCCTGGACCTGGCAGAAGTACGGCCCGTAGAACAGCTCCTGGAAGCACAGGACCTGAGCACCCTGCGCGGCCGCGTCGCGGGCCGCCTGCTCGTGGACCTGGATCATCGATTCCTTGTCGCCCGTCCAGGCGGTCTGGAAGACGGCGGCACGGATCACTCTGCTCATCGGGACCTCCGGTCGCTCGGTGTGCGGTGAGCTTAGGAAGCCGTGCGGGCCGCTTTGAGTTGCACCGTGTCACGTCTGCGGGCGCCCTGCGTTGCACGGTGTCAACCCCGCTCGTACACATTGGTTTCCCGCACTTTTCCACGGTGTTTCACCCCTGTTGGGCGTCGTGCGCGAGCAGCGCGATGTGCACGGAGGCGGCCTGTTCGAAGTCGTCGAGATCGACCCCGAGGCGGGCCTGGATGGCCTCCAGCCTGCGGTAGAGGGCGGGACGGCTGACGTGGTGGAGCTGGGCGGTGCGGGACTTGTTGCGGCCGGTGGCGAGATACGTCCGCAGCACCGGCAGAAGCTCCTGCTCGGCGTCGCGCCCGCACAGCAGTCCGTCGAGTTCCCGCTCGGCGAAGGACTGGACGTGCGGGTCGTCGCGCAGCAGCCGGATCAGGCCGCGCAGATGGACGTCCCTGAGCCGGACCACCGGCGGCAGGTCGAGCGCGGCCGAATGCCCGGCGACGGCGTCGGCCACATGCCGGGCCTCGCGCAGCCCGGCGGGTACGTCCTCCCAGGCGGCACGCGCGTCGGCCGCCGCGACGACCGTTCCGCCCGAGACCGACTCCGTCCTCAGCCGGGCGGCGAAGTGGGCGGTAAGCGCCTCGGCGTCCTGGTCGCGGGGGAGGCTGAGCAGCACGGCGGTGGCCCCGTCGGCGAGTTCGGCGACGAGCCCGGAGAGCCCGAGCAGACGCAGCATCCGGTCCAGATGGGCCGGGTCCCCGTCGCGGACCACGAGCGGGACGAAGGTACGGCGGTTGACGGGCAGTCCGGCGGCACGCGCCCGCGGCAGCAGCTGACGGGCCGGCACCACGCCGAAGACGAGGTCCGTCAGCAGGCTCTGGGCGGACTGCTCCTCCCAGCTGTGCACCGAGCCGCCGAGCATGCGGTGCAGGACGAGGGCCTCGGCCGCGCGCTCGGCGAGGAGGCTCCCGATAGGGCTGTCGCCGCGGTAGCCGCACAGCACGATCCGGCCCCAGCGCTCGCCGCGCCCGCCCAGTTCGGCGCGGACCCAGCCGTCGCCCTCGGTGCCGCCCGCCTGCCGGGCGATGCGCTCCCAGTCGCGCAGCACGTCGTCCACCGCGGACCGCTCCCCCGCCGTCGCGAGCACGCGGTGCGCGAGGTTGGCGAGGATCACGGGACAGCCGGCGTGCACGGCGATCTCGTCGAGCAGCCGCTGCAGCGGGGCGCAGGCCGTGATGAGTCCGGTCAGCGCCGTACGGACGGACTCCGACAGGCTCACGGCCGCGAAATTCCGCCGCACGAGCCGGGACTGGACCTCCTCGGTCAGTTCGGCGAACGGGAAGGGCCGGTGCAGGACCACCATGGGCAGTCCGCAGCGTTCGGCCGCCCGGCGCATCACGTCCGGCGGCGTGGGGAAGGCGCGGCCGAGTCCGAGGACGACGGCCGCGGCCTCCGCGCGGTGCAGGGAGCGGATGTAGTCGGTCTGCTTGTCCTCGTCGCCGGCGAGCAGCACCCCGGTGGTCAGGACCATCTCGCCGCCGGTGAGCATCACCCCGACGTCGGCGGCCTCGGCGACGTGCACCCAGCGCACCGGCCGGTCGAGGTTCGCCGCGCCGGCCACCACCTCGGGCTCTCCGGCGAGCACCCGGTCCAGCGTGAGAACCTGGCGTACCGACAGGGCGGGTTCCAAGGCGGTGGTCATGGCTGTCTTCCCTTGCTCTGGTCTTACCGAAGACACCTCGTGACGGCGCTGTCGAGGGGCTGGACCATCAGTGGACGCTCGCCAGGGCTCGCTCGAGGATCGCGGCGCCCTCTTCGGCCTCCGCGACGGTGAGCGTGAGCGGTGGGGCGACGCGCAGCACGCTGGTGTTGTGGCCGCCGCCCTTGCCGATCAGCAGACCGCCCTCGCGGGCCGCCTCGAGCACCGCGGACGCCGCGTCCGGGTCGGCCTGGTCGGTGCCCGGCCGCACCAGCTCGACGCCGATCATCAGGCCGCGTCCGCGCACCTCCCGTACGGCCGGCAGCTGCGCGGCGACGGCCCGCAGGCGCTCCAGCAGCAGCCCGCCCACGCGCCGGGCGTTGCCCTGCAGGTCGTGCTCCAGCAGATACGAGAGGTTGGCGAGACCTGCCGCCATCGTGATCTGGGTGCCGCCGAACGTCGAGATGGAGTTGGCGTCCAGGCAGTTCATGATGTCAGCGCGGGCGACGACACCGCCGATGGACATGCCGTTGCCGATGCCCTTGGCGAAGGTGAGCATGTCCGGCGGTCCGCAGCGGCCGTGGGCCTGCCAGCCCCAGAAGTGGTCGCCGGTGCGGCCCCAGCCGGTCTGCACCTCGTCGGCGATCCACAGGATGCCGTGCTCCTGGAGCACGTCGCGGAAGGCCGCGTACAGCCCGTCCGGCGGCGAGGTGAAGCCGCCGACGCCCTGGATGGGCTCGGCGATCAGCGCTGCGGGCGGCCGTGTGTGCCCGAGCAGGTCCTTGAGGTCCTCGACGCAGGCCGCGATGAACTCGGCGTCGCTCAGGTGGGCGAACGGGCCGCGGGTGCGGACGCCGCCGTGGACGTACAGGGTCTGCAGCGGGGACAGCGAGGTCGGGGACCAGCCGCGGTTGCCGGTGATGCCGACCGCGCTGAAGGAACGGCCGTGGTAGCTGTTGCGCATCGCCAGGATCTGGTTGCTGCGCCGGTACGTGGTCGCGAGCAGCAGGGCGGTGTCGTTGGCCTCGGTGCCGGACGTGGTGAAGAAGACACGGGCGTCCGGGATGCCGCTCAACTGGGCGATACGCTCGGCGAGTTCGACCATCGGTCGGTTGAGGTAGAGGGTCGAGGAGTGCAGGATCCGCCCGGCCTGCTCGGTCACCGCCTTGGTGACCTCCGGCAGCGCGTGCGCGGTCATCGTGGTGAGGATGCCGCCGAAGAAGTCGAGGTACCTCTTCCCGTCGCCGCCCCAGACATGGCGGCCCTCGCCATGGGTGATCTCCAGGGGCTCCTTGTAGTAGAGGGCCAGCCAGTCGGGCAGGACGGCCCTGTGGCGGGCGTGCAGGTCACTCACGGCTTCACCAGTCCTTCGTACGCGTCGGGGCGGCGGTCGCGGTAGAACGCCCACTGCTGCCGCACTTCTTCGATGAGATCGAAGTCGAGGTCCCGGACGACGAGCTCCTCCTCCTTGTCGTCGGCGACCTCCCCCACGAACTGCCCACGCGGGTCGACGAAGTAGCTCGTTCCGTAGAAGTCGTTGTCGCCGTACTCCTCCCGGCCGACGCGGTTGATGGCGGCGATGAAGTACTCGTTGGCGACGGCGGCGGCGGGCTGTTCGAGCTGCCAGAGATAGGCGGACAGGCCGCGCGAGGTGGCGGACGGGTTGTACACCAACTGGGCGCCGTTGAGTCCGAGTTGCCGCCAGCCCTCCGGGAAGTGGCGGTCGTAGCAGATGTACACGCCGACCCTGCCGACCGCGGTGTCGAAGACGGGCCAGCCGAGGTTGCCCGGTTTGAAGTAGTACTTCTCCCAGAAGCCCTTCACCTGCGGGATGTGGTGCTTGCGGTACTTGCCGAGGTAGCTGCCGTCCGCGTCGATCACGGCCGCGGTGTTGTAGTAGAAGCCGGACTGCTCGAGCTCGAAGACGGGGACGACGATCACCATCCCGGTCTCGCGGGCCAGTTCCTGCATTCGGGTGACCGTGGGGCCGTCCGGCACCGGCTCGGCCCAGCGGTAGTGCTCGGGCTCCTGGACCTGGCAGAAGTAGGGGGTGTTGAAGACTTCCTGGAAGCCGATGATCTTCGCGCCCTGCCGGGCCGCCTCGCGGGCGTGCTCCACATGTTTGGCGATCATGGATTCGGTGTCACCGGTCCAGGTCGCCTGGACCAGTGCGGCGCGTACGACGTGGGCCATGGTGCCGCTCCTTTGCCTGTTGTCCGCCGCAGGGACGTCAGAGCCTCTACGCCCGTAGACACAGGTGGTAGAGGCTCGAACGTAAGCCTCAGGGACGGCCTTGCCAAGACCATCGTCGTCAACCCGCTGAGTCGATCATGTTTCGCACCCCTGCGGGTGAGTGCCCCGAGGGCCCGCGGGCCGCTCAAGCGGTGAGTCCGGCGACTCTGAGGGCATGGACGAGATCCCAGTGCCTCTGGTCGGAGACCCCTCGGGCCGCCTCCAGAAGCAGCGGGACGAGCCGCTGCGGGTCCGGCGCGGCACTGCGGGCCGCCTCCTCCGGCGTACGGGCACGTACGTATACGTCGAGAAGGGCGCGGACCTCGCGGTGCCGGCGCTCCTCGCTCAGCCCGAGCACGGCCTCGCCGATCTCCCCGGCGGGGCGCACCACGCCCTGGCGGAGCATCTGCTCGCCGTCCGCGGTCCGGTCTGCCGAGGTGAGCGCGTCAGCGGCGGCGACCAGGCCTGCGACGGACAGCGAGGCTGCCTCCCACAGAAGAGTGGTCCAGTCCGCGTGGAGTCCCGCTCGGTGCAGTTCGTCGGCGAGCAGCGGGTAGCGGGCGGGCTGCCAGTGGGCGGCCTCGACGAGCAGGGCGTGCGCCTCGCCGCTGCGGCCCTCCGCGCGTAACCGGGTGAGGGCCGCGACGGTCTCGGCGGTGAGGCGCCGGTCCGTCTCGTCGGGGACGTCCCGGCGTGACGGGGAATCCGCCGGGGGCCCGGCAGCCGTGGCCCCGGCGAAGCGGGCGCCGCGCGGGCCGCGACGGCTCGTGGCGGGCGCGGGCACGGGCACGGGCACGGGCACGGTACCCGCGGACGCCTCGTGTACGTCCATCACGCCGGCGAATCGCGCGCTGCCGCGGGGGCGGCGCCGGGCGCGCTGCTTGACGGGGGCCTCGGACTGCCCGCGCGCCGGGTGGGGCTCTTCGGCGACGGGCGGGTCGGGTGCGGCCGAATCGGCCGGTGGCCGGCCGCCGGCGCGAGAGCCGGACCCGTGCCCCTCGTGGCCGGGCCGGCCGTCCGGCCACACGAAGCCACCACCGGCCCGAGGCCCCGCGGTCGCGAACCCACCGTCGGCCGCGGTGCCCTCCACCCTGGGCGGTTCCCGTCGCGCCTCCACGGAAGGGGCCTGCGCACCTGCGCCGGGACCGCTGGCGTCACTCCCGGCGGGCCGACCGGGTCCGCTGACCGGCACGCCGGACGCATCCCGGCCCTCCGGCCACCGTGCCGGAGCCACGCGGTGGGCCTCCGGCCACTCCGTTCGAACATCGCCCGGGTCACCACGGGCGGCATCGGGCCCACTCGCCGCACGGCCCTCCGGCCACTCCGCACCAGCACCCCTCGGCCCGCTCGCCCCACGGCCTTCCGGCCACCCGCCGCCACCGACCGGGTGGCCCTCGGCGCCCCGGCCGAACACTTCGCCATCCCGGTCCGTCCCGCGCACTGCCGTGCTCGCCGTCTCCCCCGGCCTCTCGCCGTCCACGGGGCCAGGCGCCCGGAAATCACCCGCACCCGGGGAGAGTGGGCCCGAGGCACCCCGGTCGCCGTAGCCCTGCCTCCCGCCCCCGGTCTCCCCCCGCCACCCGCCGTCCACAGCGCCCGCCGCCCGGAAATCACCCGCACCCCGGGAGAGTGGGCCCGAGGCACCCCGGTCGCCGTAGCCCTGCCTCCCGCCCCCGGTCTCCCCCCGCCACCCGCCGTCCACAGCGCCCGCCGCCCGGAAATCACCCGCACCCCGGGAGAGCGGACCCGAGGCACCCCGGTCCCCCTGGCCCTCCCTCCCGCGCACCGCGTCGCCTCCGGTCTCCCTCGGCCGCCCGCCGTCCACGGGGCCGGTCTCCCGGAAATCACCCGCACCCCGGGAGAGCGGACCCGAGGCGCCCCGGTCCCCCTGGCCCTCCCTCCCGCGCACCGCATCGCGCCCGGTCTCCCCCGGCCACCCGCCGTCCCCGGCGGCTGCCGCCCGGAAATCACCCGCGCCCTCGGCGAGCGGACGCGTGGCGCGGTGGTCGGGGGCTTCCATGCGGCGACGGAGTTCCGCGCAGCGGGCCGTGGCGCGTTCGTGGTCGTCGTGGGCCCAGGCCAGGTCGAGACGGAGTGAGTCGGCCTCCTCGCGCGTCGCGGCGGTCTCGAGCCGGCGGCCGAGGTCCGCCTGACGATCGGCCGCACAGCGCTGCTCGCGGAGCATCACATCGAGCCGGTGCTCGAGGGCGTCCCTGCCGCCGGGCCGGGCGTCGTACGCGGCGAGCGAGGCACCGTGCAGCGTCCACGCCCGCTCGGCCTCCCCGGTGGCGGCCTCGGGACCGTATGCCGCTCCGAGGTCGTGCAGCAGCGCCTCCACGACGTCCCAGGGCGGCACTTCCCGCCCGTCGAGGCAGGCCCGCATCCCCTCCGGGTCGCGCTGCCAGAACACTCCGCACCAGCCGCCGCCCTGGTCGAGCCGTGTCAGCAGCGCGTTCAGGTAGTCCGCGAATTCCCGCACCCCGCCCGGAAGTCGATCCACAGCCATCGCCAGCTCCCGCCCGAGTGGACTATCCCGGTCCGGTACAAAACACCAGCTGTGTTACGGATCGGCTACAGGGAGTTTTCAGGCCGCGCCCGGACAACCTCACGGGCGCGTCCCGGGCCCTGTGCGCCCCCGCCGGCCGACGGGGGGCGTCCGCGGTTCAGGCCGCCACCGGCGCGCACAGTCCGACGAGTTCGTCCAGGGACAGGCCGAGCACCCGGGCCAGCGCCGCGACCGTGAAGAACGCGGGGGTCGGTGCGCGCCCGGTCTCGATCTTGCGGAGGGTCTCGGCGGAGATCCCGGCGCCCGCGGCCACCTCCGCCATGCTGCGAGGCCCGCGGGCCTCGCGCAGCAACAGCCCGAGCCGCTCGCCGCGTTCGCGCTCTTCGGGGGTCAACGGGTTGCGTACCATGCGCCCATTCTAATACCGGTCCTCCATAGCGCGACCGGTATAGTAATTGGCATTCTGCGGTATAGTAATTGGCATGGTGGAACTCAAGACAGATCCGTCGATCGATGCCATGCACGCGGCAGGGCAGGTCGTCGGCCGAGCCCTCACGGCGGTGCGGAACGCCGCCGGCGTGGGCGTCTCCCTGCTGGAACTGGACGAGGTGGCCCACGGGGTGCTGCGCCACGCGGGTGCGCGCTCGCCGTTCCTCGGCTACCGCCCCTCCTTCGCGCCGACCCCCTTCCCGGCGGTCATCTGCGCGTCCGTCAACGACGCGATCGTGCACGGGATCCCGGATGGCTACCGGCTGCGCGACGGCGACCTGGTCTCCATCGACTGCGGCGCCGAACTGGACGGCTGGGTCGGGGACTCGGCGATCAGCTTCGTCGTGGGCAGGCCCCGGCCCGAGGACCTGCGGCTGGTCGAGACCGCGGAGCGGGCACTCGCGGCCGGCATCGAGGCGGCCGTCGTCGGCAACCGCATCGGGGACATCGCCCATGCGATCGGCTCGGTGTGCCGGGCCGCCGGGTACGGCATCATGGACGATTTCGGCGGGCACGGTGTGGGCCGCAGGATGCACGAGGATCCCGCGGTCCCGAACGAGGGCCGCCCGGGCCGCGGACTCCGGCTGCGCCACGGCATGGTCCTGGCCATCGAGCCCATGCTCATCGGCGGCGGCACGGACAGCTATCACGCGGCCCCCGACGGCTGGACCCTGTGCACGGACGACGGCTCCCGTGCCGCGCACACGGAACACACGGTGGCGATCACGGCCGCGGGCCCGCGGGTCCTCACCGCACGGCAGGCCTCTTGAGGGAGCGAGCCGCCGTGACGCGTACGGCGTCCGTGGGACCTGCGGCGGAGCTGCGCGGACCCGTTCGGCCACGAGCGCCGCGGAGATCGCAGGCGGCCTCCCGGCACGCGGCTCCGGAGGTGCCCGCCGCAGGGGATCGTGCCATCGTGGTACGAGCGGCAGGCGCGCCCCACAGGTGTAGCCGGGCCCCGCCCGGGCACCCGGCACCGGCACGTCGATCAACGAGCGTGTCCCGGGCCCCGCCGGGACGCCGGAACGGATGGCCATGACCAGCGGGTTCAACGGTCCGCAGGGCTACGGCTCGGACCCCTTCGCAGAGTTCTTCTCCCGGATCTTCGGCGGACAGCGTCCCGGTCCCCGGCAGATCGATCTCGGACGGCTGCTGAGCGAGCCCGCCCGGCAACTGGTCGTCGGGGCGGCGCAGTACGCGGCCCAGCACGGCAGCCGCGATCTCGACACCCAGCACCTTCTGCGCGCCGCGCTCGCCGCCGAACCCACCCGGAGCCTGCTCAGCCGTGCCGGAACGGATCCCGACTCACTGGCGACGGAGATCGACCAGCGGTCCGGGCCGCCCCAGGGCTCGCGCGAGGCGCCGCCGCCCACCTCGCTCTCCCTGACGCCCGCCGTCAAACGCGCCCTGCTGGACGCGCACGAACTGGCCCGGGCGAGCGGCGCCGGGTACATCGGCCCGGAACATGTGCTCAGCGCCCTGGCCGCGAACCCGGACTCGGCCGCCGGGCACATCCTGCACTCCGCGCACTTCGCGCCTCCCTCCCCGCCGCCCGAGGTCGGGGAGGCCGCGCAGGCGCATCCGGAGCGGCCGCGGCCCAGCCCGACCCCCACTCTCGACAAGTACGGCCACGATCTCACCGGCCTCGCGCGCCAGGGCCGTATCGACCCGGTGATCGGGCGGGACGAGGAGATCGAGCAGACCATCGAGGTGCTCTCCCGCCGGGGCAAGAACAACCCCGTGCTCATCGGTGACGCGGGCGTCGGCAAGACCGCCATCGTGGAGGGACTCGCCCAGCGCATCGCCGACGGCGACGTGCCCGACATCCTCCTCGGCCGCCGGGTCGTCGCCCTGGACCTGACCGGGGTGGTCGCCGGCACCCGCTACCGGGGCGACTTCGAGGAGCGGCTCAACAACATCGTGGGCGAGATCCGCGCGCACTCGGACGAATTGATCGTCTTCATCGACGAGCTGCACACCGTGGTGGGCGCCGGTGGCGGCGGTACGGAGGGCGGGTCCATGGACGCGGGCAACATACTCAAGCCCGCCCTGGCCCGCGGTGAACTGCATGTCGTGGGCGCCACCACGCTGGTGGAGTACCGCCGTATCGAGAAGGACGCGGCGCTGGCCCGCCGTTTCCAGCCGATCCTGGTTCCCGAGCCGTCCGTCACGGACGCCATCGAGATCCTGCGCGGACTGCGCGACCGCTACGAGGCGCACCACCAGGTCCGCTACACCGACGAGGCGCTGGTCGCGGCCGTCGAACTGTCCGACCGCTATCTCACCGACCGTCATCTGCCGGACAAGGCGATCGACCTCATCGACCAGGCCGGGGCCCGGGTGCGGCTGCGCGCCCGGACCAAGGGCACGGACGTACGGGCCATGGAGCGCGAGGTCGAACAGCTGACCAGGGACAAGGACCAGGCGGTGGCCGACGAGCAGTACGAGCAGGCCACGCAGTTGCGGGACCGGATCACCGGGCTGAAGGAGCGGATCGGGCAGGCCTCCGGAGACACCCAGGCCGACGAGGGCCAGCACCTGGAGGTGACCGCCGAGGCCATCGCCGAGGTCGTCTCCCGGCTCACCGGAATCCCGGTCAGCCGGCTCACCGAGGAGGAGAAAGAACGGCTGCTCCAGCTCGAACAGCATCTGCACCAGCGGGTCGTCGGGCAGGACGAGGCGGTCAGCGTGGTCGCCGACTCGGTGCTGCGCTCTCGCGCGGGTCTGTCCAGCCCCGAACGGCCGATCGGCAGCTTCCTCTTCCTCGGTCCGACCGGCGTCGGCAAGACCGAACTGGCCCGCGCGCTGGCCGAGGTGCTGTTCGGCAGCGAGGAGCGCATGGTGCGGCTCGACATGAGCGAGTACCAGGAGCGGCACACCGTCAGCCGCCTGGTCGGCGCCCCGCCCGGGTACGTCGGCCACGAGGAGGCGGGCCAGCTCACCGAGGTGGTACGGCGGCACCCGTACTCGCTGCTGCTGCTCGACGAGGTCGAGAAGGCGCACCCGGACGTCTTCAACATCCTGCTCCAGGTCCTCGACGACGGCCGGCTCACCGACGCCCAGGGCCGCACGGTGGACTTCACCAACACGGTCATCGTCATGACCAGCAACCTCGGCTCCGAGGCCATCACCCGGCGCGGCGCGGGCATCGGGTTCGGTCCGGGCGGCCCGGACGCGGACGAGGAGGCGCGCCGGGAGCAGATCCTGCGTCCGCTGCGCGAGCACTTCCGGCCCGAGTTCCTCAACCGCATCGACGAGATCGTGATCTTCCGGCAGCTGACGGCCGAGCAGCTGCGGCGCATCACGGACCTGATGCTCGACAAGACACGCCGCCGGCTGCACGCCCAGGACATCCACGTCACGTTCACCGAGGCGGCCGTCGACTGGCTGGCACAGCGCGGCTTCCAGCCGGAGTACGGTGCCCGGCCGCTGCGCCGCACCATCCAGCGGGAGGTCGACAACCAGCTCTCCCGGCTGCTGCTGGACGGCCGAATCGAGCGGGACGGCCGGGTCGTGGTGGACGTCGCGGAAGGCGAACTCGTCTTCCGCACCGAGCCGCCCGCCGCACGGTCGGACGGGACGGGCTCCGCGCCCCAGGGCACCGCCACGGAGCCGGCCACGGCACCCCCGGCCGTGCAGGGCGGCGAGACGGCCCGCCCCGAAGGGAACGGGGCCGCCCGCCCCGAGTGAGCCGCGTGGCGGCTACGGCGCCGGGTTCACCACCATGGCGGACCCGCCGCCGCGCCGCACCGTCTCGGCCGCCGCGAGCCACTTGCCGCCGGGCAGCCGCTGCACACCGGTGGCGGCGCCGATCTCCGGATTCAGCTTGAAGGAGTGGCCGATCGCCTCGAGCTGCGCGCGCAGGGGACTGTCGTAGAGGGCGGGTTCGAGTTCGGTCTGGGCGGCGTTGCGCTGGCTGGCCCGCGGTGCGGCGATCGCGTCCACGAGCGGCAGATGCCGGTCGAGGAAGCCGGTCAGGGTCTGCAGCACGGTCGTGATGATGGTGGCGCCGCCGGGCGAGCCGAGCGCCACGACCGGCCGGCCCTGCTTGTCGAGCACGATCGTCGGCGAGATCGAGGAGCGCGGGCGCTTGCCGGGGCCGGGCAGGTTCGGGTCGTGGACGGCCGGGTCGGCGGGCGTGAAGGAGAAGTCCGTGAGCTCGTTGTTGAGGAGGAAGCCGCGGCCCGGGACGGTGATCGCGCTGCCGCCGGTCTGCTCGATGGTGAGCGTGTAGGAGACGACGTTGCCCCACTTGTCGGCGACCGTGAGGTGAGTGGTGTTGTCACCCTCGTACGTGGTGGGGGCCGCTTTGCCGCCGCTGCCGCAGGCCGCCGGGTGGCGGGGGTCGCCGGGCGCGAGCGGGCTCGTGAGCACCGCGTCGTCCTTGATCAGGCACGCGCGCGAGTCGGCGTACTTCTGCGACAGCAGCTCCTTCGTCGGCACGTCCTCGTAGACGGGGTCGCCGACCCAGCGCCCCCGGTCCGCGAACGCGATGCGGCTCGCCTCGATGAAGTGGTGCAGGTACTGGACCTCGCTCGCCTTGGACAGGTCTGTCCGCTCCAGGATGTTGAGGGCCTCGCCGACCGTCGTGCCGCCGGAGGAGGAGGGCGCGATCGAGTAGACGTCCAGGCCGCGGTACGAGGTCCTCGTGGGCGCCTGGAGCTTCGCGCGGTACGCCGCGAGGTCCTGCTCGGAGAGCCTGCCCGGGCGGGCGTTCCAGCCCGCGGCCGGGTCGACGGGCGGCTTGTTCACGGTGGCGACGATGTCCTCGCCGAGGTCGCCGTGGTAGATCGCGCCGATGCCCTTGCGGCCCAGCTCCTCGTAGGTCCGGGCGAGGTCGGGGTTCTTGAAGCTGGAGCCGACCGCGGGGAGCTGCCCTCCCGGCAGGAACAGCTCGGCCGTGTCCGGGAAGTACCGGAAGCGCGTCTCGTTGGACGCGGTCTGCGAGCGGAAGGTGTCGTCGACGGTGAACCCGTCGCGGGCTATCCGCTCGGCCGGCTTCAGGACGGTGCGAAGCCGCTCGGTGCCCCATTCGTCCAGCGCCTTCTGCCAGGTCGCGGCCGTGCCCGGGGTGCCCACACTCAGCCCGCTGCTGACCGCGTCGGCGAAGGCGAGCGCCTTGCCGTTCTCCACGAAGAGGCGGGAGTCCGCGGTGAGGGGGGCCGTCTCCCGGCCGTCGATCGTGTGGACGGTGCGCGACTTGGCGTCGTAGTAGACGAAGTAGCCGCCTCCGCCGATGCCCGCGGAGTAAGGCTCGGTGACGCCGAGCGCGGCGGCCGTGGCGACCGCCGCGTCCACCGCGTTGCCGCCCTTTCTGAGGACCTCGATACCGGCGGCGGTGGCGTCCGCGTCGACGCTGGACACGGCACCGCCGTAGCCCACGGCCACGGGGACCTTCCCGGGAGCCGGGCGGGCGGCCTGCGGCGGGGCCGCCGCTCCCACCGACACCACGGCGGCTGAGACCGCCAGGACCGCTAGATTCCGTGCGACAGGGCGACGCATTCGTACCTCCAGGCTCCTCCATGGCTGGGCTCGCCTCCGGGTGCCACAGCCGGTGTCCAGGGCCCGGTTGTGCTCAGCCCTTCAGGTCTCCGCGCTCCCCCGCGCCCGGTTTCGCTCGCAGGGGAGGCGGTCCCATGGCCCCTCGACACCGGCGCGCCCCATTGGCTCACTCGCCGCGACCGTCCGCCGAGCGTAACCGGATTGCCATGGTCCCGTCAGTCCCATCGAACACCGGTCCATCTTGGCCCGCTACCATGCGCGCCCATGAACGACGACGTGCGCAATATCGTCCTGGGAGTGGTCGCGGCCGGCATCAGCGCGGCCCTCGGCTGGCTGGCCCGTACGTATCTCTGGAGGCGGAAACTCCGTCGCAAGCAGGCATTCTTCGGGCTGCCCGACAACTCCGAGTCGCTGCTGGTGGTCAACCGCGACGCGGGCGGCCCCGAGCTGACGGTGACGCGCCACGACGTGTTCGCGCTGCTGGAGTTGTCCGCGCTCATCAAGGACTGCGGCGCCAACGCCCAGGTCATAGCGCACGACGCGGCCCAGCAGGGCTTCGGTGAGCGTACCGAGTTCTGTGTCGGCGGCCCGGCGTCGAACCGCCGGATGGCGGCGCATCTGCACTCCCTGCTGCCGGGCATCGAGGTGAACACCGACCCCGAACCGGGCCCGGAGCGCGGGGCGTTCAGAATAGGCGGCGAGCGCTACGGGCTGGAGGCCGGCAAGGCCGAGTTCGTGATCCTCGCGCGGCTCACCGCGGACCAGGGAAACGGCGCGCGGCCGGTCTTCCTGTTCTGCGGCCAGCGCGCGATCACCAACCAGGCGGCGACGCGCTATCTCGCGCGCCATCACGAGCGACTGGCGCGCAAGCACGGCGGCAACTCCTTCGTCCTGCTGCTGAAGGTCGTCAACTCGCAGGCGTACGGGCCGGATGTGGTCGAACTGGTGAAGGACGTCACCCGGGCCGCCCAGGCTCCCGCTCCGGTGCCGGCGCCCCGTAACTCCCACCGTGCCGCCTAGGTCCGTCCGCACGTCAACAATCGTTACTCCCACGTAACTTACCGACGGGTTACCTCCGGTAATGGCCTGAGGTTACCGTCTGGTCACTTTGCACTGAACGAGTGAGGAGTGACCCGTGGGAACTTCACGCAAGGCCCTGCGTACGACCGCCGTGGGTGCCGTCTCGGCGACGCTGATCGCCGGCAGTGCCCTTGGGCTCGCCCCTGCCGCACAGGCCTCCGGCGCCGTGCGGTTCGTCGACATCGCCGGCGACGGCGGCACGGTCCTCAAGGCGAACGTCGCCACGCCCCAGGGCGCCGACGGCACGCGGCGCTATCCGCTCGTCGTGCTTCCGACGAGCTGGGGTCTGCCGCAGGTCGAATACCTCACCCAGGCCCAGAGGCTCGCCGACTCCGGGTACGTCGTGGTCGCTTACAACGTCCGCGGGTTCTGGCAGTCCGGCGGCGAGATAGAAGTGGCGGGGCCGCCCGACATCGCCGACGCCTCCAAGGTCATCGACTGGGCGCTCGCCAACACACCTTCCGACTCCCGGCACATCGGCATGGCGGGCGTCTCCTACGGCGCCGGCATCAGCCTGCTGGCCGCCGCGCACGACAAGCGCATCAAGGCGGTCGCCTCGCTCAGCGGCTGGTCGGACCTGATCGGCTCGATCTACTCCGGCCGCACCCAGCATCTGCAGGCGGCGGCCCTGCTGGACGGCGCGGCGACGCTCACCGGCCGGGAGAGCCCCGAAGTCAGGCAGGTGTTCAACGACTTCTACGCCTCCAACCTGGCCAAGGAACAGGAACTCATCGCCTGGGGCAAGAAGCGCTCCCCCGCCACCTACCTCGATCAGCTCAACAGGAACGGCGCGGCGATCATGCTCGCCAACGCCTGGGGCGACACGATCTTCCCGGTCAACGGATACGCGGACTTCTACGAGAAGCTGAAGGTCCCGAAGAGACTCGAACTGCGGCCGGGCGACCACGCCACCGCCGAGCTGCCCGGACTGTTCGGGCTGCCCAACGACGTGTGGGGCGACACGCAGCGGTGGCTGGACCACTACCTCAAGGGTGTGGACAACGGCATCGACAGGGAGCAGCCCGTACAGCTCAAGTCCCGTTCCACGGACGGCTACGAGGGCTACCCGGACTGGAAGTCGGTGGCCGCGACCAGCAGGAAGATCGACCTCGCCGGCACCACCACGATCGACGCGAACGTCGATTCCGGCGCCGACGGCGGGGTCATCTTCCTCTCCAGCATCCTCGACCAGGTGGCACGGGTGCCCCCGATCGCCTCCATCCCGCTCCTCCCGCGCCGCTGGGCCGCCGTCTGGCAGTCGCAGAAGTCCGCCACCGCCCAGCGGATCCGCGGCACGGTGAGGCTGCACACCACGGTCACCGGCACCAAGGAGAGCGGCACCCTCGTCGCGTACCTGTACGACGTGGGCCCGCTCGGCCTCGGCAAGCTGGTCAGCAACGCGCCGTACACCTGGTACGGGCAGACGCCCGGCCAGCCGTTCGGCGTCGACCTGGAGCTGTTCTCCACGGCCTACGACGTACCGGCCGGGCACCGGCTCGCCCTGGTCGTCGACACGGTCGACCCGCTGTACATCGAGCACAACCCGTCCGGCGCGCAGCTGACCTTCTCCTCGCCGACGGACGATCCGTCCTATGTGTCCGTTCCGCTGCGCGAGCAGTGATCTCCGGCCGGCGCCGGCCGGGCCTGGCCCTGTGGCTGCCGCCCTCCTCCCCCTACGGTCCCGGGGCCGTGGGGGGAATCCCACCCGGCAGCAACGTCCCCGCCCCGGCCGTGGCGACGTCCACGGCCTCGGTCTTGGGACTGCGCCGCTCCCACCGGGACGCCCATTGCGCGACCCGCGAGAGCAACATGCACATCCCGATGTAGATCGGTGAGATCACCATCACCACAGGGATGAACGGCAAATCTAATCGAGGTTCGAGGCGATGAGCTTCCCGGCGTGAAGAAACTCCTCATAGGTGATCAGAAACCCGAGAGAGGTGTCCTTCAGCGCCACCACCAACTGGCTGATGATGGCGGGCAGCATGGCCCGTACGGCCTGCGGCACAAGGACGTACGACATGACCTGCGTCTTGCGCATACCGAGCGCGAAGGCCGCCTCCCGCTGGCCTCGGTCCACCGAGGCGATCCCGGAGCGGAACACCTCGGCGAGCACCGAGCCGTTGTAGAGGACGAGTCCCGCGACCAGTGCGGGCAGAGGCTGCACCTTCAGCGCCACGAAGATGAAGAAGATCATCACCAGCAGCGGCATGGCGCGGAAGAACTCGACGACGAGCGTCGACAGCCAGCGTACGGGGGCGTGTTCGGAGAGCCGTCCGGTGGCGAGGACCCCGCCGAGGGCCAGCGAGAGCACGGCCGCCATCGAGAAGGCCTTGAGCGTGTTGCCGAGGCCCCGCAGCAGAAGCTCCTGAATTCCCTTGTACTCGAAGGGCATCCACTTCGTGTACGAGAACTGGCCGGTGTCGACGAGGAGATACACGATCCAGGCGACGATTCCGAGAAGGACGACGGCGGCAACGGCCGCGAAGACGCGGTGCCGTTGCCGGGCCCTGGGGCCCGGGATGTCGTAGAGGGCCGTGGCGGCCGCGGCCTTGCCGGTCATCGCGCGATTCCCCAGCGGCGCTCCAGGAGGTTGAAGAGCGCGCTGATGGCGCCGGTGACGACCAGATAGCCGACGGCGATCCAGAAGAACGTCCAGACGACGTTGTAGCCGAGCTCGCTCAGCGTCCGGTAGGTGCCGAGCAGTTCGGTCACGCTGAAGGCGCCCGCGATCGCCGAGTTCTTGGCGAGCGCGATCAGGATCGAGCCGACCGGCGGGATCACCGAGCGGAAGGCCTGCGGCAGCACGATGTGCGACAGGGTCTGCCGGAAGGTCATGCCGAGACTGCGCGCCGCCTCACCCTGGCCGGTCGGCACCGTGTTGATGCCGGAGCGCAGTGCCTCGCAGACGAACGCCGAGGTGTAGCAGCCGAGTGCCAGCACGGCGAACACCATGAAGGGCAGCACGAGCCCGAAGCGCGGCAGCCCGAGCAGCACCGCGAAGAACAGCAGTGTGAGCGGGGTGTTGCGCAGGACCGTCACCCACGCGGTGCCGAAAGCCCTCAGGGAGCGCACGGGCGCGACCCGGAAGGAGGCCATCACGAAGCCGAGCACGAGGGCCAGCAGCGAGGAGTAGACGGTGAGTTCGACGGTGCCGAGGAAGCCCTCGGCGAAGACGGAGAAGTTGTCGGTCAGTACCTTCACACGTGCCTCGTTCAGGTCGCCGGATAGCGGTCGATCGCGGGCGGGGTCGGCGCGGGCACCCCGGACAGGCCGAGCGTCGCCTCGAACGCCTTCTTCCAGTCGCCGTCCTTGATACGGGCCTCCAGCGCGTCGTCGAGGGCGAACCGGAGGGCGTTGTCGCCGCGCGGAACGCCGATGCCGTAGGGCTCCTTCGAGAAGGGTCTGCCGACGACCCTGAGTTCCTTCGGAGCCTTCGCCGCGAAGCCGATGAGGATGGCGTCATCGGTGGTGACCGCGTCGACCTGGTACGTGAGCAGGTTGTCGACGCAGACGGAGTAGGTGTCGTAGGCGACCAGGACCGCCTTCGGATACTCCTTCTTGATCCGCTGGTACGGGGTCGAACCGGCCACCGAGCACACGCGTTTGCCGTCCAGGTCCCGCGAGCCGTCGATGCCGTGCTCGTCCTGGCGGACCAGCAGGTCCTGACCGGCCATGAAGTACGGGCCCGCGAATCCGACGAGCTTCTTGCGCAGGGCGTTGATGGTGTAGGTGCCGACGTAGTAGTCGATCTGCCCGTTCTGCAGGGCTGTTTCGCGGTTGGCGGAGGCGATGGTCAGGAAGCGGATCGTCTTCGGGGAGAGGCCGAGCGAGGCCGACATCATCCTCGCGATCTCGATGTCGAACCCGGAGTAGACACCCGTGGCCGGGTCCTTCTCGCCGAGGTAGGGCTGGTCCTCCTTGGCGCCGACGACGAAGTAGCCGCGCCTCCTCGCCCGCTCCCAGGTGGGCGAGCCGGGGAGCCGGAACCCCTGGGCCACTTGGTAGTGCGGGAGCCTGTCCGTCGCCGGCCCCTTGGTGGGCGGACTGCCCACCTTGCCGCAGGCGGCGGCCGCCGAAGCGACGAGCAGCGCGAGGGCGAGGCACACGGATCTGGTTCGGATCACGGATCGCACACCCCCGGGTCAGTGCTTGAGGATCTTGGACAGGAAGTCCTTGGCGCGGTCGCTGCGCGGATCGGTGAAGAACTCCTCGGGGGTGCGGTCCTCCACCAGCCGGCCCTCCGCCATGAAGACGACGCGGTGGGCGGAGGCGCGGGCGAAACCCATCTCGTGGGTGACCACGACCATCGTCATCCCGTCGCGGGCGAGCCGCCGTATGACCTCCAGGACCTCGTTGATCATCTCGGGGTCCAGGGCGGAGGTCGGCTCGTCGAACAGAAGCGCCTTGGGCTCCATGGCGAGGGCGCGGGCGATGGCGACGCGCTGCTGCTGGCCGCCGGAGAGCTGGGCCGGGTACTTCGACGCCTGGGAAGCCAGGCCGACGCGGTCGAGGAGTTCGAGGGAGCGCCGGTCGGCCTCGTCCCTGCTGCGCCGGCGGACCTTGACCGGGGCGAGCGAGACGTTCTGGAGGACGGTCTTGTGGGCGAAGAGGTTGAAGGACTGGAAGACCATGCCCACGTCGGCACGGAGGCGGGCGAGTGCCCTGCCCTCCTCGGGCAGCGGCCGGCCGTCGAGTCTGATCGTGCCGGACTGGATGGTCTCCAGCCGGTTGATCGTCCGGCAGAGCGTGGACTTGCCCGATCCCGACGGGCCGACGACCACGACCACCTCGCCCTTGCCGACCGTGAGCTCGATGTTCTGCAGGACGTGCAGGTCGCCGTACCACTTGTTCACGCCGTGAAGCTCGATCAGCGGATCGCCCGCCATGCCCAGCCCGTCCTACTCGCCGAGTGCCGCAGGCCCCGCAACCTATCCGGACGGGAACGGGCCCGACACCCGACACGCACCTTTCGGTGATTAGCCGTATTTACCGGGCGCTGAGGCTAGGCACTGGCCGCGGCACTGCTAGGCCTCGGTCACCTCGGCGTATACGTAGGAGAGTTCAGGGGCGCCCGTGGCGGCCCAGGTGTGCCCGTCGGCCACCACGTCGATCTCGCGCCCGGAGGCCAGCCGCACCACGGGATGGCCGTTCGGCCAGATCGACCAGGCGGCGCCGGCGACCGTACGGACGATCACCGTGCCCAGATACAGGCCCGCGTCGTTCCCGAGCCAGGGGAGGATCTCCTCGTCGTCGCGCCAGCGCGGCACCAGCTGGTCGAGCGCCTCCAGGGACGCGGCGGAGTCGTCGAGTTCGACACCGTCCTGCCCGGCCTGTGCGCGCAACAGCTCGCACTCGGAGAGGAGTTCGCCGACACCGGCCGCGTCGGTGTCGTCGTCGGAGAACACCGCCACACCGAATGCGGGGCCACGCTTCTTGCGCCAGTTGCCCAGGAAGGGGATGTTCATAGGCTCAGCGTGTCACCGGCGACACCGGTCGCACCATAGTGACACTGCCCAAACCGCCTACACCTCCAGGTCCACCACCACCGGCGCATGGTCGGAGGCGCCCTTGCCCTTGCGCTCCTCCCGGTCCACGTACGCGTCCTTGACCGCCGCCGCGAACGGCTTGTTGCCGTACACGAGGTCGATGCGCATACCGCGGTTCTTGGGGAAGCAGAGCTGACGGTAGTCCCAGTACGTGAACGGGTGGTCGTACTTCAGCGGACGCGGGACGACGTCGGCGAGGCCGGTCTCACGCAGGGAGGCCAGGGCCGCGCGCTCGGCAGGGGTGACATGCGTGGCGCCCTCGAAGGCGGCGACGTCGTACACGTCGTCGTCCGTCGGCGCCACGTTGTAGTCGCCGAGCACCGCGAACGGGCGGCTGCCGCCGGCGTCGCCCGCCACGGCCGCCTTCAGCGCCTCGAACCACTGGAGCTTGTACGCGTAGTGCGGGTGCTCCACCTCGCGGCCGTTCGGCACGTACACCGACCAGACGCGGACCGGGCCGCAGGTCGCGGAGAGGGCGCGGGGCTCCTCGACGCCCTCGTAGCCGGGGTCGCCGGGCAGGCCCTTGACGACGTCCTCGATGCCGACGCGGGAGAGCACCGCGACGCCGTTCCACCGGCCGGTGGCGTGGACCGCCGCCTCGTAGCCCAGCTCGCGCACCTGGTCGTAGGGGAACTGCTGCTCGGCGACCTTGGCCTCCTGCAGGCACAGCACGTCCGTGCCGCTGCTCTCCAGCCAGGCCAGGAGCCTCGGGAGGCGGGCGGTGATCGAGTTCACGTTCCAGGTCGCGATGCGCATGCCTCACAACCTACCCGGCGGGTGTGACAACGCGGTCCCGCGTCCCACGGAACCCCCCGCGGCCCGGCCTCCCCGGCTTCCCGGTGCTCAGACCTCCGCCGTCGCCCCCGGCGTCAGCCGCAGGTGCTCGGCGCCGCCCAGCGCCCCGATCTGGTGGTCGTAGATGGGACGGGCCAGATCCGTCAGAAGGGCGTCGTGGATGTCGTACGCGCGCCGCGGCCCGACCTCGCGGACGTAGTCGATGACTTCGGCGATCTTGTTCCAGGGGGCCATCACCGGAAGCATCAGCGTCTCGACCGGCTGATCGGGGACGGTGAGCGCGTCGCCGGGGTGGAAGACCTTGCCGTCGTCGACGAGATACCCGACGTTGGTGATACGCGGGATGTCCGGGTGGATCACGGCGTGCAGTTCGCCGTGCACCTGGACGTCGAAGCCGGCGGCGCTGAACGTGTCGCCGTGGCCGACGGTGTGCACGCGGCCCGGGAACGCCGCGGAGATCTGCTCCGCCACGGACGCGAGCGTCCAGATCTCGGCGGCAGGGTCCGCCTCCATCCCGGCCCGCAGCCGCTCCTCGCTGAAGTGGTCCATGTGCTCGTGCGTCACGAGGATGGCCTCTGCACCGACCGCGGCGTCCTCCTCGCTGAAGGCGCCCGGGTCGATGACGAGCCTGCGCCCGTCCTTCTCGAGCTGGATGCAGGCGTGCGACTTCTTCGTGAGCTTCATACGTCCATCCTGCCCCGGCCCGGGCAGCCGGGGCCCGCCGAACCTGGTGCTCCTGGTGCCCGGCTGACGATCATGCCTGTGGAGTCGTCTCCTCCCGGATGACCTGCTGGGCCACCTTGAACGCGCTGTTCGCGGCCGGTACGCCGCAGTAGACCGCGGCCTGGAGCAGCACTTCCTTGATCTCGCCGGGAGTGAGCCCGTTGCGCAGGGCCGCCCGGGTGTGGAAGGCGAGTTCCTCCAGGTGGCCGCCCGCCACCAGCGCGGTGAGCGTGACACAGCTGCGCGCGCGCCGGTCGAGGCCCGGCCGGTCCCAGATCTCGCCCCACGCGTACCGGGTGATGAACTCCTGGAAGTCCCCGGAGAAGTCGTCCGCCGCGGCGAGCGCCCGGTCGACGTGCGCGTCACCGAGCACCTCGCGGCGGACCTTGATCCCCGCGTCGTACGGGTCGGGCCTGCCCCCGGGCTCGAGCGGTACGGCCACCGGGGCGATCTCGGCCCGGGGGGCCACCAGCGGCGCCGCGGACAGGACCGGTTTCACCGGAGACGCGGTGATCGCCGCCATCTGGCCGGTCACCGCGTCGAATCCGGGCTGCCACGCGGTCGAGAAGTGGTGGACCAGCAGATCCGTGACCGCCGCGGGCTGCTCGACGGGCACCAGATGGGAGGCGCCGGGGACGACCGCGAGCCGCGCGTCGGGTATCCCGGCGACCAGGGTCCGCGCCTGGGCGGGACCGGTGATCCGGTCGTCGGAGCCGACCAGGACGAGGGTGGGAACGCCGATACGGCCGAGTGCGGCCCGTGCGTCGAACGCGGCGAGCGCCTCGCAGGCCGCGATGTAGCAGCCGGGGTCCGTGGTGCGCACCATCTGCACCGCCCACTCGGTGATCGCGGGCTGGGCGGCCGCGAACCCGGAGGTGAACCAGTGCTCCGGGGACATCCGGGCGATCGGGTCGAGCCCGTTGGACCGGACGATCACTCCGCGCTGGCGGAACTCGTCGGCCGTGCCGAAGCGTGGGGAGGCGGCGATCAGGGCGAGGGAGGCGAGGCGTTCGGGGTGGCGCAACGCCAGTTCGACCCCGATGGCACCGCCGAGCGCGCAGCCCGCGTAGCCGAAGCGCTGCACACCGACGCTGTCCAGGGTGGCGAGGAGCCGGGTGGTCAGGTCGGTGACGGAGCCCGCCGGGTGCGCGGGGGCGCCGCCGTGCCCGGGTAGATCGAAGCGGAAGATGCGCCACTGCCTGGCGAGTTCCGGGACCTGGCGGTCCCACATGTGCCATGTTGTCCCGAGCGACGGCCCCAAGATCAGGACCGGGGCGTCTTCTGGCCCGTCAAAGCGGTATTGCAGGGGTGCGGCAGTCGTCTCACTCACTCGACTCACGCTCTCACATCCGACCATTTCTCATGAGCAGGGGTCGCAACCCCATGCGAGCCGTCCCACTTCGTGGCCGCTTTGCGAAGATCTTTCGCGGCCGGCTTCACAGGTGCTCCCCGCGGTCCTCACCTGGCGGAGTCCGGCCCGCCGCCGGCACTCCGGGCGGCGGGCCCGGGCAGGGTCTGCGGATGGGTGGCCCCTCCCGGGGAGTCCCACGGCCGCGGCCCGTGGCTGCCACGGTGGTGACCCGCAGGCCCTCGGCCCGCCCCGGTCGGTCTCGCGTCTGCCGGTGTGCCCGTTCGCCGATCTGCCGGTCAGCACCTCCTGCGGGTCGGCTGACCCGCAGGAGGTGCCCGGCTGCCGATCTCACCGATCTGCCGACCGTCAGACGGCCGAGCTTTGTCGATCTGTCGGTCTGTCGGCCTGTCGGCCTGTCGGCTTCGTGGTCCGGAGCCGTCAGTGGTCGTCGCGGCCGCCGTGCGAGCCGCCGCCGTGGCGGTCGTCCCCGCCGTCGTGCGAGCCGCGCTCATGGTGGTCGTCCCCGCCGTCGTGCGAGCCGCGCCCATGGTGGTCGTCACCAGCGGGGTCGTCCGCGCCGCGACCCCGCGCACCGCCGCGGTCGTCGCCGGCCGGGTCGTCCGCGCCGCGACCCCGCACATCGCCGCGGTCATCGCCGGCCGGGTCGTCGGCGTGGTGCCGGGCCTCGGGGCTCCCGTCGCCGGAGCGGCCGTGATGCGCGGTCGGGTGGTCGTCGGCGTGCGGCCGGTCCTCCACGGCGACGCCCGGGATGCCCTGGGTCGCCGGTGCGGTGCGGGAGTCGTCCCGGCCGGTGCGGGCACCGTGGTCCGTGCCCGAGTGTCGGCCGTGGTCGTCCGTGCCCGAGTGGCGGCCGTGGTCGTCCGCGCCCCGGTCGTCCGTGCCGTGCCGCTGGTGGTGCGTCGACGGGGTGACCGGGCCGGGGGCCTGGTGGCCGGCCGGTGAGGCGACGGCCGTGGCGGTGACGGCGCCTCCGCCGATCACGGCCGCCGCGACGCACACGGCTGCGACGGTTCGACGGCGGCCGGTGAGCCGGAAGATGCTCATGATGTGTCCCCTCCTTCGCTCCGCGGCCGGTCCGCGGAGTCCGTCCGGCGCCTTCACCGGACGGGAACCACCGTGCGCCACGCATCCTGAAGCCAGGCTGAAGCAACCTGAAGCCGTCTTCAGGAAGGCTCTGACACCCTGTCGCCATGCGCCTGCTGATAGTCGAGGACGAGCGACGCCTCGCCACCGCCCTCGCGCGCGGACTGACCGCCGAGGGCTTCGCCGTGGACGTGGCCCATGACGGTGTCGACGGGCTGCACTTGGCCCGTGAGCAGGAGTACGACCTGATCGTGCTCGACATCATGCTCCCCGGCATGAACGGCTACCGGGTCTGCGCCTCGCTCCGGGACGAGGGCGACGACACGCCCATCCTGATGCTGACCGCCAAGGACGGCGAATACGACGAGGCGGAGGGCCTGGACACCGGCGCTGACGACTACCTGACGAAACCGTTCTCCTACGTCGTCCTCCAGGCCCGCATCCGCGCCCTGCTGCGCCGCCGTGGCCGCACCGGCTCCCCGGTCCTGCGCGTCGGCAGCCTGAGCCTTGATCCCGGAGCCCGGCGCGTGACCCGGGACGGGGAGGAAGTCGCCCTGACCACCAAGGAGTTCGCGGTACTGGAACACCTCGCGCGGCACGCCGGTGAGGTGGTCTCGAAGGCGGACATCCTCACGCACGTCTGGGACTTCGCCTACGACGGCGACCCGAACATCGTCGAGGTCTATGTGAGCGCGCTCCGCCGCAAGATCGACGTCCCGTTCGGACGCCGCTCCATCAAGACCGTGCGCGGCGCCGGATACCGCCTGGAGGCCGAAGGGGGACGCGATGCCTAGGCTGCCGGCGTCGGTCCGGGCACGCGCGTCGCTCGCGGCCACCGTGGTGGTCTGCTTCGCGCTGGTCGCGGCGGGCTTCGGTGTGGTCGCGGTGCTCCGGCACAACCTCACCGGACGGGCCGGCCTGGAGGCCGAGGTCACCGCCCGTACGGTGGCCGGTTCCCAGGACGCGCTGAACGGCCGGTTCGACCGGCTCCACCTGCCGGAGGACGGGCGCGTGGTCCAGGTCGTCGACTCGGCCGGGCAGGTGCTGGCCGCCGGTGCCGCCCTCGCGGGCCGTGCCCCCGTCGCCGACTACGCCCGGGCGGCGGACAGCACCGCAGCCCCCGCGTCCACCGCCTCCACTACTCCCACGGCACCGGCGTCCGCAGCGCCCTCCCCGTCGGGGTCGGGAGCGGCATTCGTACCGGCTTCCCCGTCGGCGTCCGGGACGGCAGGCGTGACCGGCACGGCCGCGCACGCGAATACCGGTGCGGGCGTTCCGGGTGGCGTGCTCGCCGCCGTGTACGTCCCCGTCCGCGGCGTGATCGCCCGGACCGTGGTCCCCGTGGACGACCACGGGCGCCGAGGCCGGGGCGCTGACGACCACGGCGGCAGCGACGACGGCTCCGCCACGCCGGACGGGAAGAGCGAGGAGCCGACCGGCGACGACCACGGCGGAGCCACCAGCAGCCCCCCGCGCGGCAGGGTCGGCACCGACGTGCAGCGGCGCACGATCCGGGCCACCGTGGCCGGCGCGACCCACGACTACAGCTTCGCCGCCGTACAGGGCACCACCTACGACGGCCGCACCTACACCGTCTATGCGGGGGTCTCCCTGGAGGAGGAGCAAGCCACCCTTGACCAGGTCACGAAGTCGCTGCTGACCGGTCTGCCGTTCCTGCTCGCCGTGGTGGCGGCCGTGACCTGGCTGGTCACCCGGCACGCGCTGAGGCCGGTGGAGGGTATCCGCGCCGAGATGGCGGAGATCACGGGGAGCGGCGACCTGTCCCGCAGGGTGCCCGAGCCGCGGTCGGGGGACGAGATCGCCCGGCTGGCCCGCACCACCAACCAGACACTGGCCGCCCTGGAGAGTTCGGTGGAGCGGCAGCACCGCTTCATCGCCGACGCCTCCCACGAACTGCGCAGCCCCATCGCCAACTTGCGCACCCAACTGGAGGTCGCCGACGCGCACCCGGAGCTGCTGGACACCCACGACCTCGTCCAGGACGTCGTACGCCTGCAGCACCTGGCCACCGACCTGCTGCTCCTCGCCCGGCTGGACGCCGGGGAGAGTCCGGCCCACGCGCGTGTCGACCTCGCGGACCTGATCCGGGAAGAGGTGGCCGCACGGGCGGCGACGGACCGGTTCGCCCCCGCCGTGACGTTGGAGGGCGAGTCGCTCGCGGTGACCGGGAGCAGGACGCAGCTCGTCCGCGTCCTCGCCAATCTCCTGGACAATGCCCAACGGCACGCGAAGGGCGCGGTGTTGGTGACCGCGGTCGTCGAGGGCGACGACATCGTCCTCACCGTGGCGGACGACGGTCCCGGGGTCGCTCCGGAGGACCGGGAGCTGGTCTTCGAGCGGTTCGTCCGCCTGGACGAGGCCCGAAGCCGCGATGCAGGCGGTGCCGGTCTCGGACTGGCCATCGCCCGGGACGTGGTGCTGCGACACGGCGGCTCGCTCACCGTCGGGGGTGACCCCGGCGAGGGAGCGGTCTTCCGCGCCCGGCTTCCGCGCGCGAAGTGACGGCCAGTACGGAGCACGTCCCCGCGGGGTCGTCCGTGCCGTACCGCACGAGCGGTCGTCAGCACGGCCCACGCCGACGCGACGAGTGCCGCCGATCGGCCGCCCGCTCGCGCACGGGGCCGCCGATCGGACACACCCATTCAGGTGCTCGGCGTACTGCCGTTTGAGCGGATGCCGCCGCCCCGGGTCGCGCACCAGCCGGCTGTGGTCCTCCGTCGCCCTAGGCTCCGGAGGACGGACCGCCGGCGGTCGTCGTGACTCCGCAACCGGGCCTCGCCCGCCCGGCGCAGCTTCCCTGGGGAGAGATGTGACCAGGCCTACTACTCGTCGTTCTCCGCTGACCTGGCTGGTTGCCGGCCTGGTCCTCGCCACCGCCGTGCTGGCCGGCTGCGCGGGCCCCGACCCGGCCGAGCACGGCCATCACCAGACCGGGCCCAAGAAAAACGGCGCGGACACCGGCCAGGGTCCGGCTCTGCAGGACCCTCCGGAAGTGGTCAGCCGCGACGGCCTGCTCAAGACCACCATCAAGGTGGAACGGCACAAGGTCCAGGTCGGCGACCGTCAGTTGTACGCGACCACGTACAACGGGGCGTACATGCCGCCCACGTTGCGGGTGCGGCCCGGTGACCACATCGACATCACCATGACCAACAACGTCGACGAGAGCACGAGGCTGCATCTGCACGGCCTGCACGTGTCACCGACCGCCCCCGCCGACGACATGTTCACCGCCATCAAGTACAAGCAGTCGTACCACTACAAGTACTGGATTCCGCGCAGTCAGCCCATGGGGACCTACTGGTACCACTCGCAGGCCGACCTGCGGTCCACCGCCCAGGTCGCGGGCGGAGAGTCGGGCATCATCATCGTCGACGGGCTCCAGCGGTACCTGCCGCCGTCACTGCGCGACATCACCGAGCACACGATCGCGCTGAAGGACAACCAGATCCAGGGCGACTCGATCAAGACCCGTCCCCTGAGCATCGGCGCGCCCACCAACCGCACCGTCAACGGCCAGCAGAACCCCGTGATCAGCATCCGGCCCGGCGAGACCCAGCTGTGGCGTCTGGCCAACATCGGCGCCAACATCTACTACAAGGTCCATCTCAACGGCAGCAGCTTCCATGTGCTCGCCCAGGACGGCATCCCCGTCACCAAGGTCTACTCCCAGGACACCCTGCTCATGCCCGCCGGCGCCCGGTTCGACGTCCTCGTCCAGGGCGGCAACCCCGGTACGACCCAGCTGGAGACCCTCCCGTACGACACCGGGTCCGCCGGGTACAAGTTCCCCCAGGCGAACCTGGCCACCGTCGTCACCAGCGGCCCGAGCACGTCCCCGGCCGCCATTCCGACCGACTTCGCCCCGCATGAGGACCTGTCCGACGCGACGATCGCGGACCGCAAGACCATGGTCTTCACGGAGAACTACTGGGGCTCGCAGTACTTCATCAACGGCCGGACGTACGACCCGCAGAGGACCGACTTCACCGCCGTCCTCGGCACCGTCGAGGAGTGGAACATCCGCAATGCCACGGAGGAGGACCAGTCCTTCCACCTCCACACCAACGGCCTGCAGCTGATGAGCGTCAACGGGAAGCCCTACGACCCGACCCACGGCTGGTACGACACGGTGAACGTCCCGGCGCAGGGCAACATCGTCGTCCGGGTCCGCTTCGCCGACTTCCCCGGAAAGACAGTCCTGCACTGCGGCATCCTCAGCCACAAGGACAGCGGCATGATGGCCGTCCTCGACATCGTCGACCAGAGACACGAGCCGGAGAGTCAGTGACCGCCGCCGGCGGGAGGACCGACGGCGCTCACGCCCCCAGACCCGTCAGGGCGCCGACCGGGTCCAGGTCCGGGGTGCCCCGGGGCCACCAGTCCTCGTGGCCCGGTTCCGACTCGTAGGCGTACCAGAGGCCGTCCTGACCGAGGCGCAGCTGGACATGGCCGTCCGGGTGGGTCAGGCGGTTGCGCCACGGACGGAAGGCCGGCAGGTCCGCCGCCAGCAGCAGGGGGCGGGCCCGGTCGAAGCGGCCCGCCGGCGGATCCCAGGGCTCCTCCAGTACGGCCAGTGCCGTCCGGCCGCCCTGCCGCCACGCGGCGACCGCCCGCGCCAGGTCGGCCGGGGTCCGTCCGGTGACGGCGGCCAGCGAGGCGTACAGCGTCCGCGTCCCCGCGGTGAGACCCGAACCCGGGCGGGCCGCGGCGAGCCGTACCGCGTCCTGCCACAGTGTCAGCTCCGCGACCGGGTCGTACCCCCTGGTCAGCAGCGCGTGTGCACGGGCCGCGGCGTCCGTGGCCAGCTGGTCCAGCGCGAAGGGGTCCGGGCCGCCGGGCGCTCCCGGATAGACCGGCGGCTGCTCGGGGTGGGCGGGCGGCTGCAGCGGAGCGGGGAGCGGCGGCAGTGCCTCGCGGGCGACGGCGTCACGGGCGCGTACGCCGGGAACGGGTGGGGCCTCCCTGTCCTGCGCGGCCCGGGCCGCGCGCGCCGCGTTGCGCCGGGACAGCGCGTCGAGCAACTCGCGCTCGCCGCGGCCGCGCAGCAGCAGCAGCACGAAGGGGTCCTGGTCGAGCAGGCGCGCGGTCTGGTAGCAGACGGCGGCCGCGTGCTTGCAGGGATGCCCGAAGTCGGGGCAGCTGCAGCGCGGTTCGAGATCGCCGGCCTCCGGGAGCAGCCGGACACCGCACTCGGCCAGGGACTGCGGCACCTGCTTGTCCAGCAGCGCGGCGATGTGCCCGGGGCGCTCGGCGGCCGCGTCCAGGAAGCGCTCCCACTCGTCGTCGGAGAACGTCCGCAACCTCACCTGTACGCGATACGGGCGCGGGCGGCTCCCCTGCACATAGGCGAGCACAAGACCGGGTGTGACGGTGATCGCGTCCACGTTCCCCCGGCCCGCGTACGCCCTGCCCCGCGCCAGCCGGGCCGCGTCGAGGGCCCTCTCCTCCAGGGCGGCGACCCAGGCGTTGCCCCACCATGTCCCGGCGAATCGGTCGCGCTGCGCCACCGGCCGTGCGGGGAGCGCCGCGAAGGTCCGCCGCAGTTCGCCGTCGCGCCCTGGAGCCGCCATGGAACGCGGATAGCGTGCGGTTGCCGGGGGCGGCTCGGACTCCGCGGAGCCGGGACCCTGGTCCGGGAGGTCCTGCGAGGAGCAGCTCCGCGTGTCGGGCGCGGGCCGTGCGAATGGCTGCCGCGCCCACGCGCGCCCGGACTCTCGCCGGTCGTCGCGCTCCGCTTCGCCGGAGACCCCCCTGTCCCGGGATGCCGACGACGCCGGCGCCTCGAAGGCCCCGGCGAGCAGCTCCCGTAGGTCCCGGAGCCGGGGGGCGTCCGGTGTACCGGCGCGGGGGATGCGGCGCTCCCGGTCACGGCTCCTCCCATGAGCGGCGGACGGATGCGAGGTCCCTGCACCGGGCCGGAGCTCAACGCCCCTCTCTCTGACGTCCGTTCGCTCACCCTCCGCTTCTTCCCGCACCGCCCTCAGCGCCTCGCGCGCTGCATCACCGGGACGCGCGGACGGTCCGCTCGCACGGACGGGACGGGTGAGCGGACCAGCCTCGCCCGCAGCAGCCGCGTCCTGCGCGCCGGACTCGGAGTGAGGCTCAACACCCCTATCCCCGACGTCCGTTCGCTCACCCTCCACGTCTGCTCGCAACGCCCGCAACGCCTCGCGAGCGGCATCACCGGGACGCGCGGACGGTCCACTCGCACGGACGGGACCGGTAAGCGGACCGGCGCCCAGAGCAGCCCCGTCCTGCGCGCCGGACTCCGAGGTGCCTGCCTCGGAGTGAGGCTCAACATCCCTCTCCCTGGTGTCCGTTCGCTCACCCTCCACGTCTGCTCGCAACGCCCGCAACGCCTCGCGAGCGGCATCACCGGGACGCGCCGCCGGTCCGCTCGCACGGACGGGACCGGTAAGCGCACCCGCCTCACTCACTGCGGCCGCATCCTCCGCGCCGGACTCCGGGGTCCGGATGACGGCCGCCTCGGCCGCCTGGCCGCTCCGGCGCTCCACGTTCGCCCGCCGCAACGCCGCGCGCGCGGCGTCCCCCGGCCGCCCATCCCGCTCGCGACCGGCGACATCCGCACCGCCTGCGAGAGGCTCACAAGACCGCTCCCGCCCATCCCGCTCACAACCGGCGATCTCGACGTCGCCTGTGGGGAGCTCACCGGCCCGCTCCCGCGCGTCCCGTAGCGCGCGGCGTGCCGCGTCCGCTGGACGTGGCGTCTCTCCCGGAGGTCCCGTGGTGCCGGCGTGGGACTCCTCGCCGGATCCGGGCCGGGCGCTCACTCGGTCCTCCTCAGCGACACCAGGTCGGCCAGCTCGCGGTCGGTCAGTTCCGTCAGGGAGGACTCGCCGGAACCCAGGATCGCGTCGGCCAGCGCCCGCTTGGACTCCAGCATCTCGGCGATGCGGTCCTCCACCGTGCCCTCGGTGATCAGGCGGTGCACCTGGACCGGCTGGGTCTGGCCGATGCGGTAGGCCCGGTCCGTGGCCTGCTCCTCCACCGCCGGGTTCCACCAGCGGTCGAAGTGGATGACATGGCCCGCCCGGGTGAGGTTCAGGCCCGTGCCCGCCGCTTTGAGGGACAGGACGAGGACCGGGGTCGCTCCGCTCTGGAAGCGGTCCACCATCCGCTCACGCTCGGGCACCGGTGTGCCGCCGTGCAGCAGGTCGGCGGGTACCGCGCGCGAGGCCAGATGTGTGCTGATCAGCCGGGCCATGCCGACGTACTGCGTGAAGACCAGCGCCGAGCCGTCCTCCGTCAGCAGTGTGTCCAACAGCTCGTCCAGCAGCGCGAGTTTGCCGGACCGGGCGATGAGGCCGGTGGCCGTGCCCGTGTCCTCCTTCAGATACAGCGCCGGGTGGTCGCAGATCTGCTTGAGCGCACCGAGAAGCTTCAGCACCAGCCCCCGGCGGGCGATGCCCTGCGCCGTCTCGATCGCCAGCATGGACTCGCGTACCACCGCCTCGTACAGCGCGGCCTGTTCGCGCGTGAGCGGCACCGGGTGGTCCGTCTCCGTCTTCGGCGGCAGCTCGGGGACGATGCCCGGGTCGGACTTCTTGCGGCGCAGCAGGAAGGGGCGGACCAGGCGGGCCAGCCGCTCCGCCGCCTGCGCGTCCTCGCCGTTCTCCACGGCGCGTGCGTGCCGGGCGCGGAAGGACTTCAGCGGGCCGAGCAGCCCCGGGGTCGTCCAGTCGAGCAGTGCCCACAGCTCGGAGAGGTTGTTCTCCACAGGGGTGCCGGTGAGGGCCACGCGGGCGGGCGACGGGATCGTACGAAGAGCCTTGGCGGTCGCCGAGTACGGGTTCTTCACGTGCTGCGCCTCGTCGGCGACGACCAGGCCCCAGCTCTGTTCGGCGAGCCGGGGCGCCGCCGTCCGCATCGTCCCGTACGTGGTGAGCACGAAGCCGCCGTCCAGGTCGTCCAGGGTCCGCTCGGCGCCGTGGAAGCGGCGGACCGGGACTCCGGGGGCGAACCGGGTGATCTCCCGCTGCCAGTTGCCGAGCAGGGAGGCCGGGCAGACCACCAGGGTCGGCTCGCGACGCGCCCGGCGCAGATGCAGGGCGATGACCGTGACCGTCTTGCCGAGCCCCATGTCGTCGGCGAGGCAGCCGCCGAGGCCGAGGGAGGTCATCAGGTCCAGCCAGGCCAGGCCGCGCAGTTGGTAGTCCCGCAGGCGTGCGGTGAGGCCGGCGGGCGGCTCCGCGGGGCCGATGCCCGCCGTCAGCCGGTCCCGGAGTGCGGCCAGCGCGCCGACCGGCACCGCCTGCACCGTCTCGCCGTCGACCTCCGCGGTGCCGGTGAGCGCGACGGAGAGCGCGTCCACCGGATCGAGCAGGCCCAGTTCGCGCTTGCGGGCCTTGCGGACGAGCGCGGGGTCGACCAGAACCCACCGGTCGCGCAGCCGGACGACCGGACGGTGGGCCTCCGCGAGAGCGTCCATCTCGGCCTCGGTGAGCGGTTCGCCGCCGAGCGCCAGCTGCCACCGGAACTGGAGCAGGTCCTCGGTCTCGAAGAAGCCCGTGCCGTCGGTCGCCGAGCCGGGAGCGGGCCGTACGACCGCGGCCGCGGTCAGGTCCTGCGCCAGGTCGCGGGGCCAGTGCACCGCGACCCCGGCCGCGCCCAGCCGGCCGGCCGCGGCACCCAGCAGATCACCGAGCTCTTCTTCGGAGAGCGCCAGGACGTCCGGCACCTCCTGCTCGCACAGCCGGTCCAGTGGCGGCCATACCCGGGCCGCGCGCCGTACGGCAAGGGCGGCGTCCACCCGGGTACGGGGGCCGAAGACCGCGTCCGCCTCACCGGCCCAGAGCGCCGCCGCGTCGACGACGAGGGTCGGGTCGGCGAGGCTGTGCACCTGCACGACGGCCGCCCCGGCGCGGTGGGTGCCCTCGCCGTCGTCGAACAGGTCGTACGCCGACAGGTCCAGGCGCAGCGAGATCCGTACGCCCGCGTCCATGCCCGCCGCGACCTCGGCCGCCCAGTCGTGCGCGTGCGGCAGACGCTGCGGCTCGCGCGCGGCGAACGGGCCGCCCGCGGTGTGGGCGGCGGCCGGGGTGCGCGGCAGGGTGTCGGCCACCGCGTCGAGGAAGGCGCGCACCAGCGCCTCGGGCTCGGGCAGCAGCAGGGGTCCTCGGCCCGGCAGCGGGACGGCATGGCCCTCGTACGGAAGCGCGGCGGCGATCGCCCTGAGGTGGGTGATGTCGTCCGGCTCCAGCGGCCCGGCCCGCCAGGCGTCGTAGCCGTCCGGGGTGAGCCCGGGCAGCAGGCGGCCCCGCGCGACGAGCCGCAGCGCGTGCAGCGTGGCCGCGCCCCAGCAGGCGGTGGCGGGGTGGGCGGCGGGATCGCGCCGGGACCGGGCGAGCAGCGGCAGCGCGTCGGCGATGGGCAGCAGCAGCGCGGGCACGCCGCCCCGGCGCACTCCGGACCCGTGAGGGCGGACGACCGTCAGTTCCTCGGTGGCGCCCGGCGGCGGCGGTCCGCCCTCCGGGTCCCAGAAGGCGACCCGGCTCTCGCGGGGCAGTGGCGCGGGCAGGAAGACGGCGGCCAGTCTCACGGGCACGGCGGCCTCGGCCACCTGCTCTCCCATACGTCCGGTCACCTCCCGCCGTCGCGTCGCGTCAGACGTCTTCGACTGTACGGGCGGGGTCCGACAATCGGCTCCGACTCCGGCCGGAGCACGGACGTGCGGGCCTGAACCGGGGTCGCCTGGAGCGGTGCGTCAGGGGATGGTGCGGGACACCACGTACACGGTGGGCTGCAAGGGGTGGGACTTGTTCACCACGATGTCCAGGGTGGGCGCCGGGTTCTTCTGCTTGTGGACGAGGCCGTACCAGGAGCCGGGCCGGGTGAAGTCCCAGCTGACGATGTCCTGGTCGCGCCCGCTGATGGCGATGTCGTCCTGCTTCAGCGCGGCCTGGGTGGTCTTCAGGTGGCCCAGGAACCGGGTCAGGCCGGCGTCGTCGGTGTCGAACTGGACGTAGAGCCTGCTGGTCTTCCAGTTGTTCGTCTCGTAGTACGCGACGTTCGTGGCGCCCATCGGGATCGTCACCTGGTAGATACGGCGCTGGACGCGCGAGGGCCAGCCGACGGTGAGACCGGTGGCCGAGTACTTGGCCTCCTTGTCCTTGCCGCTGTTGCGGCTCTGGTTCGCGGAGATCACCAGGTAGCCGGCCGGGACGCCGATGAGCAGCACGATGGTCAGCAGGGTCAGCACCCGGCGGCGGATCATGTGCCACCGGCTCTCCGGAGGCCTCGAGGGCTCGTCCGGCGGCGACGACTGACGCGGTATCGAGGCGGCGGCCGTCACAGCGACCCCTTGGCGGTGCGGCGGGCCTGCGCGTACTGCTCGTAGCGTTCGTACCGCTCCACGCGGCGCCGGTTGGCGCGCCGGAAGCGGCGGGCGACGAGCCGGGCGAGGTCCGCGGCGCCGACCATGCCGGCCTCGGGGCCGAGCTGGGCGCGCGCGATACGGGCCTCGGGGCGGTATCCGCGCCCGGTCAGATGGCGCCGGAAGGCGTCCCGGGCGGGACCGATCAGCAGGTCGTCGGCCGCGCTGACGCCGCCCCCGATCACGAAGCAGGAGGGGTCGAGGGCCGCCGCCAGGTTCGCGATGCCGACGCCCAGCCACTGGCCGATGTCCTCGAGCAGCTCGACGCACATCGCGTCGCCCTCGCGGGCCAGCTCGGTGATCATCGGGCCGGTGATGTCGGCGATGTTGCCCTTGACGTGCTCGATGATCCCGTACGCCACCGGCGAGTCTGCGGCGGCGAGCTCCTTGGCCTCCCGGACCAGGGCGTTGCCGGAGCTGTACTGCTCCCAGCAGCCGCGGTTGCCGCACGGGCAGCGATGGCCGCCGGGCACCACCTGCATATGGCCGAACTCGCCGGCGACGCCGAATTTCCCGCGCTTGACCTGGCCGCCCTCCAGGATGGCGCCGCCGATCCCGGTGCCCAAGGTGATCATGACCAGGTGGTCCTCGCCGCGGCCCGCGCCGAAGCGCCACTCGGCCCAGGCGGCGGAGTTGGCGTCGTTGTCGACCAGGACGGGCACGGCGAGCCGCCCGGCCAGCCGGTCGCGCAGGGGCTCGTTGCGCCAGGACAGATGCGGGGCGAACAGGATGCGGTTGCGGTCCGCGTCCACCCAGCCGGCCGCCCCGATGCCGACGGCGTGCACGTCGTGGCGGTCGGAGAGGTCCAGGACGAGCTCGACGATGGTGTCCTCGACGACCTTGGGGCTCTTGGACTTGTCGGGCGTCTCGGCGCGGAGCTTCTCCAGGATGTTGCCGTCGGCGTCGACGACGCCCGCCATCACCTTCGTACCGCCGATGTCGATGCCGACCGTGGGAACGCGTGGCGCCGTCAGATGGGAGCGGCGCTCGCGCGTGCCGACGGTCCGCAGGACGGTGGCCCGGGCGGACCCACGGTGGGTGAAGTCGCGGTAGGTGCTCATCGGCCCCGATTCTGCCTCACGCCGCCGCCCGCTGCTCCGCAGGGGGAGCAGCGGGCGGTGCGGCACGGCCTCCGGGTACGGGTGCATCGTGGCTCGTCGCGCGCACGCGGCGGAGCCCCGTGCCCCTTCAGCCCGCCTCTTGCGAGGCGCGGTTCTCCAGCTCGTGGCGGAGATCGTCGAGCTCCTCTCCGCCCGCCATCTGGCGCGTCAGCTCCTCCAGGGTGATCTCCTGGCGGATGTGGCTGCCCACCATCTCGCCGCGCTTGAGCAGCACGAAACGGTCGCCCACCAGGTAGGCGTGATGTGGGTTGTGGGTGATGAAAACAACACCCAGGCCCTCGTCCCGTGCGGCCGCCACATATTTGAGGACCATGCCGGACTGCTTGACGCCCAGTGCCGCCGTCGGCTCGTCCAGGACCAGCACCTTGGCACCGAAGTACACGGCCCGCGCGATCGCCACACACTGACGTTCGCCACCGGACAGGGTGCCGATGGGCTGGTCGACGTCGCGCAGGTCGATACCCATGCGCAGCAGTTGCTCGCGTGTCGTACGCCGCATGAAGTCGACGTCGAGGCGCTTGAAGGGGCCGATGCCCCTGCGCGGCTCGGAGCCGAGGAAGAAGTTGCGCCACACGGGCATCAGGGGGACCACGGCGAGGTCCTGGTAGACCGTGGCGATCCCCCGGTCCAGCGCCTCGCGCGGGGAGGACAGACGGGTCTCCTCGCCCTCGATGCGGAAGCTCCCCGAGTCGTGCCGGTGCAGCCCGGCGACGATCTTGATGAGGGTGGACTTGCCCGCGCCGTTGTCGCCGAGGACGCAGGTGATCTCGCCCCCGTGCACCTCCAGCCCGACGCCGTCGAGCGCGCGGACGTTGCCGTACTGCTTGCCGACGCCTTCGAGGTGGACGAGCGCGGTGCGCTCCGTGACGTCCGTCGTCATGTCGTGGCCTCCGCACGCTTGCGGACCCAGGCGTTGAGCAGGGTCGCGAGGAGCAGCATCGCTCCCAGGAAGAACTTGAACCAGTCGGGGTTCCACTGGGCGAAGACGATGCCCTTGCCGGTCATGCCGAAGATGAACGCGCCGACCGCGGAACCGACCGCGGATCCGTAGCCGCCGGTGATCAGGCAGCCGCCGATGACCGCCGCGATGATGTAGATCAGCTCGTTGCCGACGCCCTCGCCGGACTGCACCACGTCGTACGAGAACAGCAGGTGCTGTCCGGAGACCCAGGCGCCGAGCGCGACGCCCATGTACAGGCCGGTCTTGGTCCTGCCGACCGGGACGCCGACCGCGCGGGCCGCGTCCTTGTTGCCGCCGACCGCGAAGATCCAGTTGCCGGCCCGGGTGCGCAGCAGGATCCAGGAGGCGAGGCCGACCAGGGCGAACCACCACAGGATGGTGATCTTGAAGGGGACTCCGCCGATCGTGAGCGTGGAGGCGAAGACCGCCCTGGCCGAGGAGTAGCCGTCCATGTCGGAGATCGACTTGGTGGAGACCGTGCCGCTGATCAGCTTGGTCAGGCCCAGGTTCACCCCCGTCAGCATCAGGAACGTACCGAGCGTGACGATGAAGCTCGGCAGTCTGGTGCGGGTCAGCACGACTCCGTTGAAGGCCCCGATCGCCAGCGTGACCAGCAGGGACACACCCACGCCCACCCAGACGTCGGCCGTCATCTGGTAACTGAACATCGAGGAGACCAGCGCCGACGTCGTCACCAGGACACCGGCGGACAGGTCGAACTCGCCACCGATCATCAGCAGGGCGACCGGCACGGCCATGATGCCGATCGTCGAGGCCGCGTACAGGACGGTGCTGAGGCTGGACGCCCGCAGGAAACTGTCGGCGGCGAGTGAGAAGAAGAGGAAGACGGCGAGCGCGCCGACCACCGAGCCCAGCTCGGGCCTGCCGAGGACTCTCTTCAGCGGCGAGGTCCTCAGGAGCCGCTCGTCCGCCGTCCGCTCCTGCTGCGTCTTGGGCGCGGAGGCCGGTGCCGTGACGGTCATCGTGTCCCCCGCTTCGTGTACTGCTCGAGGGCCGCGGCCTGGTCCTTGGTGACGATCTGCGGTCCGGTGAGGACCGGGTTGCCGCCGCCGAGGACGTCGGCGTTGTACTTGTGGAGCCAGAGCTGGTCGACCGCCTCGTAACCCTGGAGGTACGGCTGCTGATCGACGGCGAAGCCGAGGGTCCCGTCCTTCAGCCCGGCCGCGACCTTGGCGTTCAGGTCGAAGGTGTCGATCTCCGCCCCGCTGCCGGCGTCGGCCTCGGCCTTCACGGCGGTGTCGGCGTAGGGGGCGCCGAGGGTGACGACCGCGTCGACGGACTTGTCCGACTGGAGCCTGGCCTCGAGGGCGGACTGCACGTCCGGCATGTCGGTGCCGTTGACGTAGAGGTTCTCCACGGTGCCGTGGAAGGTCTTCTTCACGCCCGCGCAGCGCTGTTCGTGGCCCACGTTGCCCTGCTCGTGCAGCACGCACAGGACCTTCTTCCTGCCGCGCTTGTCGAGCTCCTGGCCCACCGCCTCGCCGGCGATCGTCTCGTCCTGGCCTATGTGGGTGAGCGCGCCGAACGCCTTGGACTGAGCGGAGCCCGAGTTGACCGTGACCACCGGGATGCCGGCCTTCTCGGCCCGCTCCACGGCGGCCTTCATCGCCTCGGGCTTGGCCAGCGTGACGATGATGCCGTCGACCTTCTGGTCGACCGCGGCGTCCACGAGCTGCGCCTGCTGCTGCGCGTTGGCGTCGTGCGAGTACAGGAAGTCGATGTTGTCCTTGACGGCGGCCTGCTTCGCGCCACTCTGCACGATGTCCCAGAACGTGTCACCATCACCCGAATGGGTGATCATCGCAAAGGTCCACCGGGGCGTGTCCACCGCTGCGCGGCCCTGGGCGGCGGCGGCATTGCGGGCGTCCTCGGCACGCTTGCCGCCGTGGCTGCTGCACCCCGCGAGGGATAGGCCGAGCGCTCCTGCGAGCGCGATGGTTGCCCAGGTCCTGGTCCGTGCCACGAGGCCGTGCCCTTCTTGCGTAGTTGCTTTGAACTACCAAGTATCGCTGACCGCGGATCGACGCCGCAGGTCAGGGGCCTGGTGGGGGTGAGAGGACGGTCTCAGGAGCGGGCTCGGGGGCGGATTCGGGCCGGATTCAGGGGCGGACGAGCAGCTGGAACTCGAAGGAGTAGCGCGAGGCGCGGTAGGTATGGGTGCCGAACTCGACGGCACGGCCGGTGTCGTCGAACGTGGTCCGCTGCATGGTGAGCAGCGGGGCGCCCTCGGGCTCGCCGAGCCGTTCGCCCTCGACCGCGGTGGCGGCCCGGGCCCCGACGGACTGCCGGGCGCTGTGCAGCGTGATGCCGGTGGCCCGCATCAGCCGGTACAGACCGGTCGACTCAAGCTGCTCGGTGTCGAGGTCGAGCAGGCCGGCCGGCAGGTAGTTGCACAGGTACGCCATCGGCTCGCCGTGCGCGAGACGCAGCCGCTCGAGCCGGTGCACCTCGCTGCCCTCGGGCACGCCGAGCGCGGCGGCGACCTCGGCGGAGGCCGCCATGAAGGTGTTGACGACCACACGGGTCGCGGGCCGCTGCCCGGCCGCCTCCAGGTCGTCGTACAGGCTGCTGAGCTCCAGTGGACGTTTGACCTGGCTGTGCACGACCTGTGTGCCGACACCCCGGCGGCGCACGAGCAGTCCCTTGTCGACCAGGGACTGGATGGCCTGGCGGACGGTGGGCCGGGACAGCCCGAGCCGTGCGGCCAGCTCGATCTCGTTGCCCAGCAGACTGCCCGGCGTCAGCGACCCGTGCTCGATCGCGGCCTCCAGCTGCTGGGACAACTGGAAGTACAGCGGTACTGGGCTGTTCCGGTCGACGCTGAGCTGGAGCGAGACGGTCGGATCCACAAGTGGTTTCGGCACGGCCCGAGCGTAGCTCCGGCATTCCTTGACGGGAAGTTGTGTAGTCCGATTGTCCAGACAAACTGAATTGACACCTGCGCCGCGCTCAGTGCCCGGGCTCGTCCAGCAGTCCCGCGTCGTAGGTCAGCAGGGCGATCTGCACACGGTTGTTGAGGCCGAGCTTGGCGAGGAGCCGGGAGACATGCGTCTTGACCGTGGCGACGCTCATGTACAGCTCGGCGGCGATCTCCGCGTTCGAGGCACCCCGGCCGACCGCGACGGCGACCTCCCGTTCGCGCTCACCCAGTGCCGCGATCCGCTCGCGTGCGGCATGGCGCCGGGTGCCGGGCCCGGCCCCGGCGGCGTGCGCCATCAGCTGCCGGGTGACCGCGGGCGACAGCACCGGGTCGCCGGCCGAGACACGGCGTACCGCGTCGAGTATCTCGGCGGGCGGGGTGTCCTTGAGGACGAACCCGGCGGCGCCCGCACGCAGTGCCCGCAGCACCTGTTCGTCGGCGTGGAAGGTGGTGAGGACCACGACCTGGGGCGCGTCCGCGCGGCGGCGCAGCAACTCGGTGGCGGCCAGTCCGTCGACGGTCGGCATCCGGATGTCCATGAGGACGACGTCGGGCCTGGTGCGCTCGACGAGCCGCTCGACCTCGCTGCCGTCGGCGGCCTCGCCGACGATCTCGATGTCGTCGGCACCGCCCATCATGAAGGACAGGCCGGCCCGTACGAGGGGGTCGTCGTCGACGAGGAGCAGTCGGATCGCGGTCATGGCCCTACGGTATTGACCGCACGGCCCCGTCGATGAGGGGATTGCCGCGCCGGGCGCGGCGGCGGGGCGGGCTGCCGGTGGTGCCGCGCACCTCCGACGCCCGGCCAGAGGTGCCGTGCGGGGCCGGGAATTCGGTTGACGCCGACGAAGGGCCGCCGGTTTTCTGCTGCGATGCCGAGCCTTCGCTTCGAACCGCCGCGCGATGACGCCACGCTCGAGGACTGGCGTCACGTCCACAACGAGATCATCCCGGCGGACCCGCTCTCCCCGGACGACGTCCGAGAGCGGGTGACGCGCCATCACCTGGAGGTCGCGTACCTGGGCGACGTCCTCGTGGGCTGCTCGACGGTACGCCCGCCGAAGGACGGCACGGCCATGGTCATCGCCCGGATCCTGCCCGCCCACCGCCGGCAGGGCTTCGGCGGGCAGCTCTACGAGCGGGGCGTCGAGCGGGCGCGGCGGCTGGGCGCCGAGGTGATCGAGACGATCGTGCTCGGCGTCAACGCGGACGGGCTGCGGTTCGCGCACCAACACGGCTTCGTCGAGGTCGACCGCCATGTGGCGGACGCCGACGAGGTGTGGCACACGCTGCGGCTCGGCTGAACCGGCCGCACACCACGCGGCCCGCGCTCACCCGGGCCAGGGCAGCCACGCCCACACCCGGAAGCCGCCGTCGTCCCCGGTGCCGTGGTCGAGGGTGCCGCCGGCCAGGGTCGCGCGTTCGGTGAGACCGATCAGGCCCTGCCCGGATCCGGGCACGTGCGGGACCTCTCCGGGCGGCGCCGGATTGAGCACCGTCACGGTCAGGCCGTCGACGGGCCCGCCCACGACCGTGACCGTGACCTCGGTCCCGGGGGCGTGCTTGCGCGCGTTCGTCAGGCCCTCCTGCACGATGCGGTAGGCGGTGCGGCCCACGGAGGCCGGCGCGGCGGCGGGATCGGCGAGGCGGTCGACGAGGACGACCTTCATGCCGGCCAGACGGCACTCGGCGACCAGGGCGTCGAGCGCGGCCAGCGTCGGCTGGGGGCGGCCGGCGTCGTCGGAGTCGCCCGCCCTGAGCACCCCGATGATCTCCCGAAGGTCCTGCAGAGCATCGTGCGCGCTCTCCCGGATCACCCCCGCCGCCCGCGCGATCTCCTCGCGGGGCGCGTCCGGCCGGAACTCCAGGGCGCCCGCGTGCACGCTCAGCAGCGTCAGACGGTGCGCGAGGACGTCGTGCATCTCCCGCGCGATCTCCTCCCGGGCCAGTCGCTGGGCCTGCTCGGCCCGCAGCGCCGCCTCCGTCTCGGCCCGCCGTGCCCGGTCCCGCAGGCTCAGCATGAGCTGCCGCTTGGACCGTACGAACATGCCCCAGCCGACGACCGCCGCCGTGAACAGGGCGGTGACGGCGACACTGGCCAGATACGGCATGCCCGGGTCCGGGCGCAGCCAGTAGAAGACCGGGATGAGCGCGAACTGCGCGCCGCCGAGCCAGACGGCGTACTTGAACGGCCGGTGCACGGCGACGGTGAAGAGGGCGATCATGCACGCGCCGCCCGAGGTGTCGGAGACCAGGCCCACCGGGAGCATCGCCACGGCGAGACCGAGCGGCCAGCGGCGCCGCAGCCAGACGGCGAGGCAGGCGAGCCCGCCGAGTCCCCTGTCGGCCGCCGCGAGGCCCTGCGAGATGTGGTGGTCGTGTCCCACCGTGGCTCCGGCGGCACAGGCGATGAGCACCGCCAGGACGAAGCACCCGAAGTCGACGACCCAGTCCCGCACGGTACGCCGGGGCCGCCCGCGCCCGGCGCCGGGATCCAGCTCCGCTATCACGGCGGAGGGCAGGAACCATCGGTGCCGGGGCAGCCCGTATCCCGCCTGCCCCGTCGCCGGTCGCGAGACCGGAGCGGGAGCGGGCACCGGCTGGGGCGCGGGCCGGGCGGCGGGGACAAGAGGAGCCCCCGGCCGCCGCAGCCGGCCGGTCCGCAACAGGCCAAGGGCGCTTCGGACGCCTTCCATGGCCGTCTCCGGGCGGGGCGGCGACGTCCCCGCGGGACGTGCCGACTCGTCTCCGCTCACGGTCGGCCAATCTATGCGGGATCGGCCCTGGGCACCTCCCCCGCCGGCCCGATCCGAGACCAAAGTCGCGGGGCCGCAGACTTTGGGCGCGGGCCTCGGGGCGGAGCGGGACTTCCGTAGGACGCGGCCCGCCCCGCGGCCGGTTTTCCGGGGGGAGCCGCGGGGCGGGTTCTGTGCTGCGGTGGAGCGGACTGCGAGCGGAGGTCCGTCCGGACACCGGTCGGGGCCCGGACGGTCATGCTGTCCGCTCAGCAGTGGTGGCGCTGTTCGCTCAGCAGTCGAAGTCGATCAGATCGAACGTCGCGTAGTGATCCGAGGTGTAGTAGTCCTCTTCGTACTGCCTGCCGGTGACGATCCGGCGGGCCCCACGGGTGGAGGAGCCGGGCGTCTTGACCGTGTACTCGTGGTAGTAGCCGGTCGACTGCCGGGGCAGCACGCCTTCGCGGTTCTGGAAGACGATCCCGTCCTGCGGGTACGGGAACGGACCGCCCGAGTCGATCAGACGGAGCGTGGTGTACGCCTGGGAGGGCAGGTCGCCGTAGCAGATGCTGCCGACGGACGTGGCAGCGGCCTCCGCGGTGGTGGTGGTGACGGTGGCGCCCATGAGCAGGGCCGACGCGAGCGCGGCCGCGGCACCGATTCGTGTTGCGCGTGGGGGGAATCTCATGCCGTCATGATGACGCGCGTAGACGATGGCATGTCAATGACAAGTGACAGAGTTTCCTGTCAAGTCCCTCGAATTTTCGCGTAGTTAACCTGCGGCCGCGGCGCGGACGATCTCGGGCAGGGCGTGTCGCACAAGCGCGCGGGAGCCGTGTCGCGGGCGGCCCTCCAGGTCGTACGGGTGGAAGGCGGCGCACGCGCCGGTCGTACGGGTGCCGGCGGAAGGCCCCGTCGGCACCCGGAACTCCTCGGCTCAGCCCACGTTCGTCGAGAACAGTCCGCCCGTCGGCCCCTGCTTGTCGCCGCCCTGTGCCTTCTTGAGGGCGTTGGCGAGGCTCTCGATGGTGAGGGACTGCAGGATGACGCGGCCGTTGCCCTCCAGGGTGGCCAGGGACAGGCCCTCGCCACCGAAGACCATGTTCATGATCCCCTGGCGGTTCAGGCCGCCGACGCGCTGGACGCCGTACTGGATGCCTTCCTCGAAGGCGACGACGCATCCGGTGTCGACCTCGATGCGGCCGCCGAAGTCGGCGGGGTTGAGGTCGATGAAATTGCCCGCACCGGCGATGATCACCGTCCCGTGACCGGTGAACTTCTCCAGGATGAAGCCCTCGCCGCCGCTCATCCCGGTACGGCCGCCCTGGAAGGCGATGCCGAAGTCCACCGTCGACTCGGCAGCCACGAAAGCGTCCTTCTCCGCGAACCACGCGCGCGCGCCGTCGAGTTCCAGCGCGCGCATCTCGCCGGGCAGGACACCCGCGAAACCGACGGTGCCCTCGCCGCCCTGTGAGGTGAAGTACTGGAACGCCAGCGACTCACCCGCGAGCGCCCGCTGGCCGACCTGCATGGCGGTGCCCATGGCCTGGCGCAGGAATCCACCCATGCCGCTGCCCCCGCCCTGGGGCTGGCCGCCGTTGTTCGACGGGCCGGACAGACGGGTCTCCATGGTGACGTTCGTGGTCTTGAAGAGGAACTTGCCCGCCTCGCAGTACACGGTCTGTCCCGGATGCAGGTTGACGACCGCCATCTGCATGGCGTTGCCGACGATTTCTTGCTGAAGAGTCACGGGGGGAGAACGCGGCGGACGGGTGAAAGAGTTCCGGGCACGCCAAGCCGATGTCCGTTCGCCGCCTGTGTTCCGCGCGCCGCGGCGCTGGGACGGGCTCATGACTCCACGAGGAACCCTGACGGCGGACGGCCCTGATCACCGGCGGAAGCCGCGGCATGGGCGCGGCGACGGCACGGCGGCCGGCCCGCGAGGGGGCGGACAGGGCCGTCACCTGTGCGAGCGGCCAGGGGGCAGCCGAGGTCGTCCGGGGCGTCGAGGCGCTGGGGCCGCCGCCGGGCAGTGGCCCAGCACGCGGACTCGGCGGACTCCGGCGACGCGGGCGAGGCCGCGGGCGCGGTGGGCCGTGCCGGGGAGGCACTGGGAGGGCTGGACGTCCTGGTCGACAACGCGGCGTCGGAGTGCTCGGCCCGGGACCCGGCACGCGCTGGGTCATACCGGTGCCGACGCTGATCATCCGGCCGCCGCGCTCCCCGCGCGAGGCGGCGGCCTGACGAAGGCCCTCGCACGGGAGCTCGGAGAGCGCGGGATCAGCGCCGACATCGTCCATCCCGGTCCGATCGACGCCGGCATGAATCTCGCGGACGGCCCCCACGCCTCCGCCCAGGCGGCGATGACGGCGCTGCGCCTCTTCGGCACGGCGCACGAGGTGGCGTCGGCGGTGACGTACCTGGCGGGAGCGGACGCCGCCTAGGTCACCGGCGCCGAGTTCACCGTGGACGGCGGGCACGCCGCCTGAACACCCCATGGGGCGCACTCGTTGCCGGTGCGCCCCATGGGTGCCGGGGCCTCAGCCGCCCAGTTCCTGGAAGCGTGCCGCCAGGCGGGCCGCGCCCTCCCGGGTCAGGGAGCCGTACAGGCGCAGCCGGGAGATGCCGCCGTCCGGGAAGATGTCCACGCGCGCGTGCGTACCAACGGCCGGATCCGGCAGGACGAACCGGTGGTTGGTGTCCGGCTGGAGGCGGGTGCGCGCGAGGATCTCCCGCCACTCACCGTCCTCGCCGTCCTTGACCGAGACGGAGGCCCAGCCAGCCGAGTTGCCCTTGAGATACGCCGTGTCGATCTCGATCGCCCGGATCTGCGCCTCGGCCACGAGCCGGTAGCGGATCCAGTCGTTGCCGTGGTCCCGGCGGCGCCGTGTCTCCCAGCCGTCGTCCATCTTGCGGGAGCGGCCCGGCTGGATGGTGTTGGTGGCGGGCGAGTAGAAGAGGTTCGAGGCGTCCTCGACCCGGCCCCCGTTCTCCAGGGCGACGACGTCGAAGGTGCCGAGGGCCTCGAGCCACGCCGGGTCCGGCACCGCTTCGCCGTGGACGCGCAGACGCGCGATGCCGCCGTCGGGGTGCTGGTTGACCCGCAGATGCGTGAAGCGCTGTTCGACGGCGACCGCGAACCCGTTGGCCGCGTGACCGCCGACCGGGGTGCGCGGGACGAGCGTCGTCCACTTCACGTCGTCGCCCAGCAGCTCCTGCGGGGACGGGGAGCCCGCTACCGCCGTGCCCTCGACGGACACCGCCTGCGGGTAGTTGCCGCGGAAATGGGCGGTGTCGACGACGATGCCGCGTACGACGCCCGGCGTGCCGAGGCGGATCAGCGCCCAGTCGTGGTCGTCCTCCGCGGGCCAGGGGTGCTCCGCCGAGCCGCCGCGGCGGCGCCGTGTCTCCCAGCCGTCCATGACCTTGCCCTTGTGCCCGAAGTGCTCGGGGTCGAACTCGGCGCGCCCGGGCACCAGCAGGTTCTCGCGCTGGGCGAAGAACTCGTCGTTGGCGGCGACGACCCCGGCGCCGAGCCGCCGGTCGGCGAGGTCGGCGTGGCGGGTGAAGGGGAAGTCGGCGGTGCGGTAGTCCGCGTACGGGTCACCGCCTCCGTAGGGGCCGGCGTCGCCGGTGAACGTGGGAATCGCCGTCACAGTGATCAGGTCTTCCTTTCGGGAGTCGGTCGCGGCGGGTGCGGAGGTCAGTCGGTTCTGGCGAGCAGTCGTCCCTTCGGCTCGGTGAACGCGCCGTCCGCCACGATGCGCTCGCCGCGCAGCCAGGTGGACTTGACGACGCCGTGCAGGGTCCGGCCCGCGTACGCCGTGACCCTGTTGCGGTGCTGGAGGGCCGCCGGGTCCACGGTGAAGGTCTCCTCGGGGGTGAACACCGCGAAGTCGGCGTCGCGGCCGGCCTCGATGGCGCCCTTGCGTGCGTCGAGTCCCGCCAGTCGTGCCGTGCGTGTCGACATCCAGCCCACCACGTCCTCAAGTCCGTGGCCGCGCCCGCGGGCCTCGGTCCAGACCGCGGACAGGCTCAGCTGGAGTCCGGATATGCCGCCCCACGCGGTCGCGAAGTCGCCGGTCTTCAGGTCGGCCGTCGAGGGCGAGTGGTCGGTGACCACGCAGTCGATCGTGCCGTCGGCCAGCGCCCGCCACAGCGCGTCCTGGTTGGCGGCCTCGCGGATGGGCGGACAGCACTTGAACTCGCTCGCCCCGTCCGGGACTTCCTCGGCCGTCAGGGTCAGATAGTGCGGGCAGGTCTCCACGGTGATCCGTACGCCCTCGGCCCTGGCCTCGGCGATCAGCGGCAGCGCGTCGCCGGACGACAGGTGGAGCACGTGCACACGGGCGTCGAGGCGCTTCGCCTGTGCGATGAGGTGGGCGATCGCCGTGTCCTCGGCGTCCTTGGGCCGGGAGGCGAGGAAGTCGGCGTACCTGGGACCGCCCCGCTGCGGGGCCGCGGCGAGCCGGCTCGGGTCCTCGGCGTGCACGATGAGCAGTCCGCCGAAGCCGGCGATCTCGGCCAGGGAACGGGCCAGTTGCTCCGGGTCGAGCGGAGGGAACTCGTCCACGCCCGACGGGGAGAGGAACGCCTTGAACCCGAAGACACCGGCCTCGTGCAGCGGTCGCAGGTCCTTGACGTTGTCCGGCAGGGCGCCGCCCCAGAAGCCGACGTCGATGTGCGCCTTGCCGGCCGCGGCCTCCTTCTTCGTGCGCAGGTGGCCGACCGTCGTGGTCGGCGGAAGCGAGTTGAGCGGCATGTCGACGACCGTGGTGATGCCGCCGGCCGCCGCCGCGCGGGTGGCGCTCCAGAAGCCCTCCCACTCGCTGCGACCCGGGTCGTTGACGTGGACGTGGGTGTCGACCAGACCGGGCATGAGGACGTCGTCGCCGAAGTCCTCCCGTCGGGTCCCGGCCGGCACGTCCGCGTCGTAGGGCAGTACGGCCGAGATCGTGCCCCCGGCGACCGCGACCGCCGCCGGGCGCGTCCCTTCGGGAGTGACAACGCGCCTCGAGCGCAGCACCAGTTCAGTGTCGGACACCCCGGCCCCTCTCTGCCGACGTCCTGCCCGCGGGAAACGGGAGTTGCCTCCACGGAACGAATTCAACGTTCTGTTGAAGGAGTCTTCACTCCCGCCCCTGCACCGTCAAGGGTGCGCCTACTCCGAGCACCTCCGGCACGGCCGTTCTGGACGTTTCCACAAGGCGGAATTAGACTTTCGTAACGAGAGGCGTAGCTATGCACCACCGGGCGGTGGACCGGCCGCCGGGTAGGCTTCTGCCCCTCCCTCCCTGTCCGCCCCGAAAGGAACGCGCCGTGCCGACGTCCAGCGCCAGCGACGCCCCCGCAAAGTCCGCCGCGGGCGGCGGCGTCCAGTCCCTCGAGCGTGCCTTCGACCTTTTGGAGCGAATGGCCGACGCGGGCGGCGAGGTCGGCCTGAGCGAGCTGTCCGCGAGCAGCGGGCTGCCGCTGCCCACGATCCACCGTCTGATGCGCACACTGGTGGCCTGCGGTTACGTCCGCCAGCAGCCCAACCGCCGCTACGCGCTCGGCCCCCGGCTGATCCGGCTCGGCGAGTCGGCGTCCCGCCTGCTCGGCACCTGGGCCCGCCCCCACCTCGCACACCTGGTGGAGGAGACAGGCGAGACCGCGAACATGGCCCTGCTCGACGGCGACGAGATCGTGTACGTGGCGCAGGTGCCGTCCAAGCACTCGATGCGGATGTTCACCGAGGTGGGCCGGCGGGTGCTGCCGCACTCCACGGGTGTGGGCAAGGCGCTGCTCGCCAACACGCCGGACGGCGAGGTGCGCGCGCTGCTCGCCCGCACGGGCATGCCCGCCGCGACGGAGAAGACGATCACCACTCCGGACGCCTTCCTCGCCGCACTGGCCGAGGTACGCCGGCTCGGGTACGCGGTCGACGACAACGAGCAGGAGATGGGGGTCCGCTGTCTCGCGGTGTCCGTCCCCGGCTCCCCGACGGCCGCGGCGATCTCCATCTCCGGGCCGGCGGGCCGGGTCACGGACGCGGCGACGGAGAAGATCGTGCCGGTGCTCCAGCAGGTGGCCGCCGAGCTGTCGGCGGCGCTGGCGAGCACGGGCCCCGCCGCCTGACCCACAGCCGTCACATGGGCTGCCCGTCGACCGGGGAGGTCAGCCGCCCGTCCGTCATCTCCCGCACCGCGTCCACTCCTTCGAGATGGGAGCGGTCGTGCGTCACCAGGACCGTGGCCGTGCCCTGCTCCCGTGTGAGACGGAACAGCAGGTCCACCACGGCCGCGCCCCGTTCGTGGTCGAGGGCGCTGGTCGGCTCGTCCACCAGCAGCACGGACGGCTCGTTCATCAGCGCACGGGCGATGTCGACCCGCTGCCGCCGGCCCCCGGAGAGCTGGTGCGGCCGGCGGTGCGTCTGCCCGGCGAGCCCGACCGAGGCGAGCAGGTCCCGGGCGCGGTCCGCCGCGCCGCGCCGAGCGCTCCGAGGACGGTCATCACCCCGGACGGCCCGAGAAGGGTCGGTGCGTCGAGCACGAAGGGCACGTCCCCGCCGGAGATCAGGACACCGGTCACGGCGGCCAGGCCGGCCCCGAGCAGGGTCCCGGCGACCAGCACGACGACCGCCTGGCCGAGCGCGTCGCGCAGCAGATACGGCGTGGTGGCGCCGAGCGCCTTCAGGACCGCGATGTCGGGCGACCGCTGGATCGTCCACACCGTGAAGAAGGCCCCGGTGACGAGGGCGGAGATCACGAGTTGGGCGTCGACTCGCACGGCCGCGGTGGCGGTGGCCGCGGAGCGGGGAGTCATCCGCCGCCGGGGATAGCCCCGGCCGCGAGCGCTCAGTCGCGGGGCGGCTCCCCGAACAGCTCCACCGCGCTGCGGACGTCCGCGAGGCCCCGGCCCAGGGCACTGACCGAGCCGATCGCACCGGCGACCAGCAGCAGGGACCGGCGCAGGCGCGGGATCTCGGGAGCGCCGCTCACGGCCATGGAGGCGAGCGCGGCGAGTTCGTCCTCGGCTATGCCGCGGTCGGGGAACTCGGCCGGGAGCATGGCGAGTTCGCGGCGCAGCTGGTACACCGCGGTCCGCAGTCCCGCCACTCGCGGGTCCTCATCGCTGCCGGTCACTGGCCTCTGCCCCAAGCTCCGCAACACAGCTCTCCCCCCTCGCACCCCTTTGCGCGCACGGCGTCGGTACGTCGCCCGGTGCCCCGTGGCGTCGGTCAGGCGCCGGGGGACGCGGGTCAGTAAACGCCAATCGGTGCGCCGGGCGCCACCGTGCGGACCGAAATTCAGCCCTGGGAAACCGCACGCCCGGCACGGGGTCAGGTATGCAGGACGTATGACGCGAAACGAAGACCGCATCGCCGGGCTCCTCCTCGCGGCGGGCGGAGGCCGGCGGCTCGGCGGACGGCCCAAGGCGCTGCTCGAACACCGCAGGCGGCCGCTCGTGGAGCACGCGGTCGAGGTCCTGCGGGCGGTCGGGTGCGCCCGCGTGCACGTGGTGCTGGGAGCGGCTGCCGAAGTCGTACGTGAGCGGGCGGAGCTCACCGGTTGCGTACTGGTGGACAACCCGGACTGGGAGCAGGGCATGGGTTCCTCGCTGCGGGCGGGGCTCGCGTCGCTCGCCGGGACGGGGGCGTCGGCGGCCCTGGTCCTGCTCGTCGACCAGCCGGGGATCGGTCCGGCGGCGGTGGCCCGGGTGCTGGCCGCGTACAAGGACGGGACATCGCTGGTCTCGGCCGCCTACGACGGGGTACGCGGCCATCCGGTGCTGTTCGGCGCGAGCCACTGGGCGGGCATCGCGGCGACGGCGACGGGCGACCGGGGGGCGCGCGACTACCTCAAAGCCCATGAGGACGCGATCACCCTCGTGGAGTGCGGGGACGTGGCGCAGGCCTACGACATCGACACCCGGGGCGACTTGGTCCACCTCGAGTGAGGGCGTGGCACCGAGCGCCATCTTGGCTCGATGCGGAGAATCTCGACGTCAACAGATCATTGAACTTCCACTATGAGGAAACTACTATCCACTGATCAGAAGCGTCTGACGGGCCCACCGGGTGCCGTCGGCCGCATCCGCGCCACCTGGCACCCAGTGCCGCGGCGAACTCACGTCAGCCGAAGGAAGTGACAGCTCATGTCCGCATCAGCGCCGTCGCCGGTCGTCGTCGAGGCCGAGCTCCTGCCGCGGCAGGACGAGGTCCTCACGGAAGCGGCCCTCGCCTTCGTGGCCGAGCTGCACCGCCGGTTCACACCTCGGCGTGACGAGCTGCTGGCCCGCCGGGCCGAGCGCCGCGCCGAGATCGCCCGCACCTCTGCCCTCGACTTCCTGCCGGAGACCGCGGCGATCCGCGCGGACGACTCCTGGAAGGTCGCCCCCGCGCCCCAGGCCCTCGACGACCGCCGTGTCGAGATCACCGGCCCCACCGACCGCAAGATGACCATCAACGCCCTCAACTCGGGCGCGAAGGTATGGCTCGCGGACTTCGAGGACGCCTCGGCACCCACCTGGGAGAACGTGGTCCTCGGTCAGCTCAACCTGATCGACGCCTACACCCGGAACATCGACTTCACGGACCCGGCGAGCGGGAAGACCTACGCCCTGCGCCCGGCCGAGGAGCTCGCCACGGTCGTGACGCGTCCCCGCGGCTGGCATCTGAATGAACGTCACCTCCTGGTCGACGGACAGCCGGTGCCCGGCGCCCTGGTCGACTTCGGCCTGTACTTCTTCCACAACGCGCAGCGCCTGCTCGACCTCGGCAAGGGCCCCTACTTCTACCTCCCGAAGACGGAGTCCCACCTGGAGGCGCGCCTGTGGAACGACGTCTTCGTCTTCGCGCAGGATTACGTCGGCATCCCGCAGGGCACCGTCCGCGCCACCGTCCTGATCGAGACGATCACAGCGGCGTACGAGATGGAGGAGATCCTCTACGAACTCCGCGACCACGCCTCGGGGTTGAACGCGGGTCGCTGGGACTACCTCTTCTCCATCGTCAAGAACTTCCGCGACGGCGGCCCCAAGTTCGTCCTCCCGGACCGCAACGCGGTCACCATGACGGCCCCGTTCATGCGCGCGTACACCGAACTCCTCGTGCGCACCTGCCACAAGCGCGGCGCCCACGCTATCGGTGGCATGGCGGCGTTCATCCCCTCCCGCCGCGACGAGGAGGTCAACCGGGTCGCCTTCGAGAAGGTCAAGGCCGACAAGGACCGCGAGGCGAACGACGGCTTCGACGGCTCCTGGGTCGCCCACCCGGACCTGGTGCCGATCGCCATGGCGTCCTTCGACCGGGTCCTAGGCGATCGGCCCCACCAGAAGGACCGCCTGCGCGAGGACGTGGACGTCAAGGCGGCCGATCTGATCGCCGTCGACTCCCTGGACGCCAAGCCGACGTACGCTGGCCTGGTCAACGCGGTCCAGGTCGGCATCCGCTACATCGAGGCCTGGCTGCGGGGTCTCGGCGCGGTCGCCATCTTCAACCTGATGGAGGACGCGGCCACCGCCGAGATCTCCCGCTCGCAGATCTGGCAGTGGATCAACGCGGGCGTCGAGTTCGAGAACGGCGAGAAGGCGACCGCCGAGCTCGCCCGCAGGGTCGCCGCCGAGGAGCTCGCGAACATCCGGGCCGAGATCGGCGAGGACGCCTTCGCGGCCGGCCACTGGCAGCAGGCCCACGACCTGCTCCTGAAGGTGGCGCTCGACGAGGACTACGCGGACTTCCTCACCCTCCCCGCGTACGAGCAGCTCGCCGGCTGACCTACTCCGCCGCCCTGTCCGAGTGGCCGAGGGGCTTTCCCGGGGCCACTCGGTCGCGCACCAGGCGCTTGACCGCCGTGGGCTCGGGGAAGCCCTGCTCACGGCGGTCCCAGACGACCTCGTCGTCCACCCGGACGACGAAGACACCGCCCTTGCCCGGCTTGAGGGCGAGCTCCGCCAGCTCGTTCTCGAACGTGGTCAGCAGTTCCTGCGCCAGCCAGGCCGCGCGGGGCAGCCACCGGCACTGGGTGCAGTACTCGATCTGGACGCGATGGGTCATCGCGCCGGCGGGGTCCGTCATCCCAGATGCACCGACCAATCCTGTTCCGCGGCCGGCTTGCCGTGCAGGTCCGGGACCCGCTTGAGCCAGTCCGGACGGCCCTGCTGGGTCCGCGCCGCGCGCCGGGCCTCCTCGGCCGCGAGCTCCTCCCGGGTGGGGAAGTCGGTGGGCAGCCAGGCCTCCGAGGTCTTGACCCGGGCCAGGAGGTAGTCGACGTAGGCGTCCCTGACCTCTCCGGGCGTCGCGAAGCCCGGCTCTCCGGCCAGCCAGGCGTCCGGCACCTCCCCGGTGACCTCGCGCAGCAGCTCCTCGGTCACCTCGGGCGCGAGCTGGTCCTCGGCGGCCCGCATGTCCGGGGCGAAGTGGCCGAGGGCGTGGTGCCGGAAGTCGTACGCCTTGTCCGGCGCCGAGGCGTCCCAGCGGTGGTGGAAGACGAGGGCGGCGCCGTGGTCGATCAGCCACAGCCGCGGGGGTGCGGTGCCGAAGGTGGGCCAGACCATGAGGTTGGAGCTGTGCACGGTGCGGTCGACGTTCACGGTCAGCGCGTCCAGCCAGACGATCCTGCCCGCCTCCACCGGGTCGACGGTGCAGGCCCGGGCGACCTCGGGGGTGAAGTCACGGGCGCCGGGGAGGTAGTCCATGCCGAGGTTGAGACCGGGGCTCGCGTTCAGCAGGTCGCGCACCTCCTGGTGCGGTTCGTGCGCGGCGATGGCCGGGTCGAAGTGCGCGAGGACCAGTTCGGGCACGCGCAGTCCGAGCCTGCGGGCCAGCTCCCCGACGATCACCTCGGCGACCAGCGCCTTCACACCCTGCGCGGAACCGGTGAACTTCACGACGTACGTCCCCAGGTCGTCGGCCTCGACGACTCCGGGCACGGAGCCGCCGGACCGGAGCGGGTTCACGTATCGAACAGCAGTCACGTCGCGCAGCACACCGGCCACTGTAGGACAGCCGCTCGCGGGGGTCTGTGGAGATCGCCTGCCCGCCGGGACCGCCGGCGGGCGTTCACCGGCAGGCCAGCGGGTTGGGCAGCGGCAGATAGCGCGCGTCGGCGCCGTCCGCGCCGGTCCAGCGCAGCAGGAGGTTGGTCTTGCCGGGGAGGGTGGGCGCGGCCAGCAGCCCGGGGATCTCGGGGACCGGGTGGCGGGCGAGCTCGGCGCGGGCGGCGGGCCAGGGGTTCCACCCGGGGTGGCGTTCGGTCAGCAGCGCGGCCAGTTCCGAGAGGTTGTTCACGACCAGGCAGTAGACCAGCCGCTCCCAGCCCGCCTGACGCGACACGTCCGTCAGGAGCTTCACGCCCTCCGCGTCCCGGAACAGCGCCTGCACCGGCAGACCGGAGGCGTCCACCGCGACGAGCGTGTTCTGCAGGTGCGCCTCCAGGACGACACCGTGCCGCTCGAACGTCTCCAGGGCCGGCGGGACGACCTGACGCAGATACGCCGTCCACCAGGCCTCCGGGTCGCTGAGCGCGTCGAGCGGGCTGCCCCCGAAGCCCTCCACCAGGCCGGCGGCGAGCAGCGGGGTGGCGCCGGGCAGGACGTGCCGGCGCAGGCCGTCACGGACCAGCACGGCCAGTTCCTCGAAGGCGAAATCGGCCGTGCGGTAGCCGCGGTCGCTCAGCCAGGCCGCCGGGCCCTGGGCCGCCGCGAACGCGCGGGCCACGGCCCCGTCGGTGCGGCGCAGCTCGAGCAGGTCGTGGCGCCACAGCCGGCGGATGTCGTTGGTGATCCGCACGTCCAGGCTGAACTTGACGAACAGGTCGTCGTCGGGGGCGTACACCGTACGGATCGCGGCCGTCGGCGTGACGGGCCGTGCGGTCGCGCCGAGCCTGACCAGGCGCCCGTCCGCGAACGCCTGCTGGATCTCCGGGCGGCCGGCGACCAGGCCGAGCTGCCAGGGGTGCGCGGGCAGCAGCCGGTAGCCGCGCGGTGCGGTGCCGAGGGCGTCGAGCGCTGTCGTGTCGCCCTCCTCCACCACGGCGTCCTCGCGGACACCCAGAAGGGTGAGCGGGAAGCGGGCGTACGCCTCGGGGGCGTACGGCAGCCAGCTCGCCACGGGCCCGCCGCCGCGCGCCTTGGGGGCGGGGTGGTGCGGGTGTCCCATGATCAGGGACTGTTCGGAACGCACATACGGGTCCTGCGGCGCCGTCGCGCGGGCGCGGGCCGTCAGGATGGCGGCCACCGCCTCCCGGCTGTCGAGCATCTCGCCCGGCAGTTCGGGATTGGACAGACCGGTGGCGCGGCGCAGCTCGTCGGCGGTGAGTTTGACCAGTTCGGCATGGGTGAGCGGGTGCCAGGAGCCGTCGGCGTACACCTCGGGGTCATGGGGCCGGCGCCCGCCGCGGACACGGAGCAGCCGGCCGCCGGCCCGCAGGCGGTGGACACCCTGTTCACCGGCGGGCTCCGCCGCCTCCCGCAGCAGGCAGTTGAGCAGCGGCGCCGCCGCGTAGGCGTCCGCGCGCTCGGGGACCTCGTCCCTGTGGTGCATGGGGTCCACGGTGGTCCATTCGTTCCGTACGGGCACTGGCGATCAGTATGTCTTTGGTGGTCCTTGACCACGATCCGCACCCAGCCCCCGAGGAGCCAGACCGTGCCCCCTTCTCCTTCGGCCGAGACCGAGCTCGCCGCCGAGCTCGACGCCGTACGGCCCGACCTGTCGGCGTCGTACGCGGCCGCGCTCCCCGGTGCCCGCTCGGCCGTCCTGTCGCGCCTGTGGCGGGCGCTGGCCCATGAGCCGCTGCCGTGGATCGCGCGCCGGGAGCCGGCGGCCGGGGGGCTCACGCTCCGACTGACCGACGGGCGCAGGCTGCACGGGCCGCTCGCCGACCCCTGCGCGACCGCCGCGTACGTGACCGAGGTGCGGCTCGAGGGACGGGCGTACGACCGCCCGGGCGCGCTGGTCAGGGCGCTCGGCGTCCCGGACGGCGAGTCGTTCGCCGCCGAACTCGACCACAGCTCCGCGTCGCTCGCACTGTCGCGGGCCGGCCGGCCGCAGGACACCGGGGAACCGGTGACGAGCTGGGCGTGGGAGCAGCGGGTGGTCGACGGGCACCCGTTCCACCCCAACTGCCGGTCGCGGCCGGGTTTCTCGGTCGCCGAGCAGCTCGCCTACGGGCCCGAGCACCGGCCGCTGGTACGCCTCGGTCTGGTCCCCTTGGACGACGGCGGTCTCGTACGGGGCGAGTGGCCGGAGTGGCTGCGGGACGGCAGGCGCCCGCTGGTCCCGGTCCATCCCTGGCAGACCGCGCACGTACTCGGGATGCCGGCGCAGGAGGGACCGACCGCCCATCCGCTGATGTCGCTGCGGACGCTGGCCCTGCCCGACGACGGCCCGCATGTGAAGACGGCGCTCAGCGCACGGCTGACGTCCTCGGTGCGGGACATCTCGGTGCAGTCCGTCGAGACATCGCTCACCGTCTCCGACTTCGTGGGGTCGATCGCCGCGCGCACCGACGGCCTGCTGCACGTCACCCGCACCCTCGGAGCGGTCAGCGCGCACTCCCCCGACCTCGCGGCGTTGCTGCGGGAATCGCCCGAGACCCACGCGGACACGGCGACCGGTGAACGGGTGGTCCCGGTCGCCGCTCTGCCGCTCACCGGCCTGCCCTCGTCCGCCGCCTGGTTCGCCGCGTTCACCCGTCTCGCCCTGACCGTGGGACTGCGCCTGCTGGACCTGGGCGTGGCGCTGGAGGCGCACGGCCAGAACCTGCTGGTCGTGCTCTCACCCACGGGCGCCCCACGACGGCTGGTCTACCGCGACCTCGCCGACATCCGGGTGAGCCCGGCCCGGCTGGCCCGGCACGGCATCAAGGCCCCGGACCTGGCCGGCCGGATGGTCACGGACGACGAGACGACCCTGCGCCGCAAGCTGTTCGGCTCGCTCGTGGCGGGCGCCCTGGCCGCGGCCGCGGGGTCGGCCCCCGTGCTGCGTGAGGCGCTGGAGCCGGCCGTGCGGGACCTGCCGCGCACGGCCGATCGGACGGCGCTGTGTGCGGAGCCTCTGCCCACCAAGGCCCTGACCCTGATGCGGCTGTCCCCGCAGCGGCCCGGCGATCTGTGGACGCTGCTGCCGAACCCGCTGACCGGGGCGGGCCCGTGACCGCGACGGGTCTGTCACGTCTGCTTCAACTACATGGAGATGGAAGGGAGTTGCATTGCGTCCCGGTCGTTCGGCACTGAATCATGGAGTGCTGCAGAAGTGGCGCGGTGGAACGAGGGGACTGAACAGTGGCCGACATCCGGGGGATCGACGAGTCGATGACCCCTCTGCGTCCGGACCAGCTCGACGCGGGAGCGGTGATCGCCCAGTCGCTGGACAACCAGTGGGTGAGTGCGCATCTGGCCGAGGAGATGATCCGGGACGGGAGATCGTTGCGGCAGGTGGCGGACCGGCGGGAGACACAGGTGCGCGCCGAGTACTTCCGCAGTCTGATCAACGCCCCTCAGGTCGTGGTGAACCGGGCGTTCTTCTACAACAACCCGGCGATCAGCCGGGACCTGATCGAGGGCGGGGACGCGCGGCAGGCTCATCGCAAGCTGCTCACCTCGGGCGCCCTGGTCCCGTATCTGCTCAACGAACGGCACCCGGCCGAGCAGCCCGCCCCCCATCTGCACGTGGACGAGGCCGGATACGCGGCGTGGCGGGACACCTTCGAGGAGATGTCCGCCACGGACCGGGTCCGGTGCGTGCGCATGTCGTGGGACGACCAGGAGAACCGGGAGCGGACCCGGGCCCGGCTGTACAGGCCGTTCGCCGCGAAGGTGCAGGGACTGACGGCACTGGACCTCGATCTGCTGGCCGGTCAGGTCGGCGTCGCGCCGGAGGAGTACGGGGCGTTCCGGCGGCGGCTGGGCGAGCTCGTCTCCTTCAGCAACGACCTGAACGTCCGGGGCGAGTCGGTCGTGCGCAACGTCCTGTACGAGCAGTTCGTGACCGTGCCGGGCAGCAGCGTGGTGGACGGGCGGTACGACGGCGCCAAGCCGTTCGCCGCACAGCTCAAGCAGCTGCTCGACCTGCTCTACAACGTCAACCTCGCCGATGCGCTGGGCCGCTTCCCGCTCACCCCGCAGGGCAGCCTGCGGCGGGTCGTGCTGCAGGAGGTCCGGCAGGTGCGGGACGATCCCGGGATCATCCGGGATCCCGAAGCGCTGTCCCTGTTCCTGCGAAGGCAGGCTTTCGGCATCGTCCAGGACCACCTCACGCCCTCCAACGTCGACGGGCTGGCCCTCGGGGACGTGTGGTCGCTGCGGCAGAGCGGGGCCTGGAACGCCTACATCAGGGCCTTCGGCGCGCTGACCGCGGACCCGCTGGCCTTCCACGACCAGGTGGGGCGTGTCTTCGACCACTACGTCCGGGTCAACCGGGCCATCGTGGACCTCGCGGCGGCGCGCGGGCAGCGGATCGGGACCAGCCGGTGGTCACCCGTCATCGAGGTCGTGGTCACCCTGGGCGGTTCGGTGTTCTCCGCGATTACCGGCGACCAGACCTGGGAAGTGCTGGGAAGTATCGCGCCCCTGGCGGCCGGACCGGTGGGCGGCTCGGTACAACTGGTGCTGCGCAACAGGCGGGAAGGCATGCGGGAACAGAGATTCGCCCGTGAGATCGCCCGGGTCCGACTCGACAGCGAGCGGGAATGGGCCGTGTTCCACGACCTGGTGAGCCGGCTCGGCGCCTACCGGGAGGCCGCCGCGCCCCCGCCGCGGGCGACCGCCGTCACGACCACGCAGGACGACGACGACCTGCAGGAGTGGTGACCGTCGTGCGCGGGAGCCGATGACCGCGTACCGGCGCGCACGGCGCGCCTATGAGGCCCTGCGCCGGGTCCGCCCGGAGTGGTTCCGCAACGAGTCGGGCGGTATCGAGATCCTGTCCGAACCCGCGCTCACCTCGTCGCTGTGGCGGATGCGGTGCCACACCGCCGCGCGGGAGGCGCGCGGCAGCCGGGGGCGGTACTGGTGGGCGCGACTGCGGCACGCGGTGCGTCCCGAAACCGTCGGTGTGGTGTCGGCCGACCGCTTTCTGTTCCATCTGCGCGATCCGGTGCGCTTCCCGGACGGAACGCTCGGTCTGTACAACCGGATCGTCCCGCCGCCGGGGGCGACACCGGGCGTCGTCGTGCTGCCGCTGCTGGGCCCGGACGGAGGGATCCTGCTGATCGAGCACTACCGGCATGCCACCCGGGAGTGGCACTGGGAGGTGGTGCGGGGGTTCGGCGAACCGGGGGCGAGCGCGGAGGAGAACGTGGCGCGGGAACTCCAGGAGGAGGTGTCCGCCCACCCGCGGCAGACGGTACCGCTCGGGGAACTCCACCCGGACACGGGCCTGCTGGCCCAGCAGGTCCAACTGTTCGCGGCCCGCGTGGAGTCCGTCGGCGAGCTGGAGCGGCACGAGGGGATCCGCCGGGCGAAGGTCGTCACCTGCGCCGAGGCGGAGGAGATGGTGCGTACGGGAGACATCACCGACGCCTTCACCATCGCGGTGCTCTACCGGGCCCGTCTGGCAGGGTTGTTCGATTAGACCACCAAGGTTCCACGGCTCGTTTTGAAGCGCGCGGCTTCTGATCAATAGGATCCGCCGATGATCACAAGAAAACGGTTGGCGACGGGTGTCTGTGCCCTGCTCGCCGCCCTGGCGGCCGGGATGGCCGTCCCGGCCGGCGCCGTCGCCGACGAGACGACGGCCCAGGCCGCGCCCAAGGTCGATCTCGTCCTCGACGTCAGCGGCTCCATGCGGGCGCAGGACATCGACGGCGGCTCGCGGATGGCTGCGGCGAAGCAGGCCTTCAACGAGGTGCTCGACGCGACACCGGAGGAGGTGCAGCTGGGCATCCGGACGCTGGGCGCCAACTACCCGGGCGACGACCAGAAGACCGGCTGCAAGGACACCGCGCAGCTCTACCCGGTGGGGCCGCTGAACCGGACCGAGGCCAAGACGGCCGTGGCCACGCTCCAGCCCACCGGCTGGACCCCGATCGGCCCCGCCCTGCTGAAGGCCGCGGACGACCTCAACGGCGGCAACGGCTCGCGCCGCATCGTCCTCATCAGCGACGGTGAGGACACCTGCGCCCCGCTCGACCCCTGCGAAGTGGCCCGCGAGATCGCGGCCAAGGGAATCGGGCTGACCATCGACACCCTGGGCCTCGTGCCGAACGCCAAGCTCAGCAAGCAGCTCAGCTGCATCGCCGAGGCCACCGGCGGCACCTACACCTCGGTGCAGCACAAGGAGCAGCTCTCCGACAAGGTCAACCAGTTGGTGGACCGCACGGCGGACAAGGTGGTCACCCCGGTCGCCGTGGAGGGCACCGGACAGTGCACGACGGCGCCCACGCTGAAGTCCGGCCTCTACACGGACCGCGAGGAGATCGGTCAGCACCGCTTCTACCGTGTGGACGTGGCGCCCGGTCAGGAGCTGCGCGCCTCCTTGAGCGTGGCCGACGACCGGCAGGTGAACCCGGACTACGGGGTGACGCTGCGGGCGATCAGCTCGCACGGGCGTGAGATCGTGCGCGGCGAGGCGACGGGCTCCGGCCGTACGGACGTCATGTCGACGGGTCTGCGCTATCCGAAGGCGAAGAGCGGCGAGGAGGACGCACCCGCCGAGACGGTGTGTCTCCAGGTCGCCAACTCCTTCTCGCCCGTGGCCGGTGTGAAGACGACGCCCGGATTTCCGCTGGAGCTGACCGTCGACGTCGTCGACGGGCCCGACCAGGCGGGCGACGTCGCCTCCTTCGGCCTCGGCCGTGGCTGGTGGCTGCTCGGCGCCCTGGTCCTGACCGGCTTCCTCGCGGGTGTCCTGTGGGGCTGGATTTCCCGCTGGCGGCTCGCGGTCTGGAGGACCAACTGATGCGTATCAAAACGATTCTGACCGCGGCGGCCCTGCTGCTGGGCGCCTCCGTCTCCCCGGCCCTCGCCGACTCCTCACCGTCCCCGAGCGCGTCCGGCGACAGCGCCGCGCCCACCTCGGCGGGCACGTCGTTCCGTACGGCGACGGAGATCGAGCAGGGCCAGCAGGCCACGGCGAGCGCCTCCACCGGTGACTACCTGTACTGGTCGTTCCCCGCGGACGCGGGACAGCGCCCCACCGTGAAGGCGACGGTGAAGCTGCCCTCGGCGTCCCAGAGCGGGACGCAGACCTGGCAGTTGGACGTGTACGACGGGCTGCGCCGCCGCCAGGCCTGCCAGTACGGCACGCAGACGCGCGCGGCGGCGCAGGGTGCGTCCTCCGTGAACCTGTCCTGCACGCTGCGCACGGTTCGCGCCTGGTCGGAGCAGTGGTCCGACGACCCGCTGCCGGGCACGTACTACGTCCGGCTGACGGCCGTGGGCCTCGGTGCCGCGGACCTCGGCATGCCGGTGAACGCCGAACTCCAGGTGCAGTCCAAGGAGATCGGCGGCTCGGCGGCCGTGGACGGTTCGCTGGCGCAGCCGCTGGTACCGGGGATCGCGACCACCACCTCGCAGCAGCAGTCGTCCGAGTCGGACGCGGCCGTGCTGTCCTCGCTGAAGCCCGACGACGGCTGGGCCTCCGGCTGGTGGTCCGACCGCTGGGTGTGGACCGCGGTCGGCGGCATCCTCGCGGCCCTCGCGGGCATCGGCGGATACGCGCTGACGCGTGGTTCGGGACGTCCGTACCGGGTGCCGCCGGGCGCCTGAGGCACCGCTCGGGGCAAGCGGAGGCCCGCCGTGCCGTCTCGGCACGGCGGGCCTTCCCGCTGAACTCCCTCGCAGCACACGAGGACGGCTGAAGGTGCCGGAAAACGCCATGCGCGCGGGTCAGTCCCCGCGCAGCGCCTTGGCGAGCGTCCCGTCCCCCGACACCTCCACGCGGCCTGCGCGTACGGCCTGATCCAGTGTCACATCACCTCTGCCCAGGGCGGTGCAGGTGCCGGCGTCGAGGGAGAGCCGGGCGTCGGGCTCCCGGGGGGCGGCTCCCTCGCCGTACACCGGGCCGTCCTCGGCGCCGAGCCGCAGATGGAACTTGCCCTCGTCCAGGTGGACTTCGACCAGGCCCTCCCCCTCCAGCGAGGCCAGCAGCGGCAGCGCGAACCAGTGCGCGCGCACCGCGTCCGTCGGCCTGCGCTCCCCCAGCGCGGGCCCGCCCCACGCGCCGAGCGCCTGGATCACCGGAAGCAACTCCCGGCCGCGAGGGGTGAGTTCGTACACGAACGCGGCGGAAGGCGGTGGCAGCCGGCGCCGCGTGGCCAGTCCGTCGCGTTCCATGTCCTTCAGCCGGGACGCCAGGACGTCCGTGCTCACGCCCGGCAGGTCCGCGTGCAGATCGGTGTAGCGGCGCGGTCCCGCGAGCAGTTCACGGACGATCAGAAGGGTCCAGCGGTCGCCGACGGCGTCGAGGGCCCGGGCCGTGGAGCAGTACTGGTCGTAGCTTCGGCGAGGTGACATGCGACGCAGTCTAGACACGTTGTTGGACTTTCCAAGCTCCCACTTGGTAAAACCAAGCATCACAGCTAGCGGAGGGGAAGCGACGCATGGAGTTCCGGCAGTCGAGCAAGCTCAGCGAGGTCTGTTACGAGATCCGCGGCCCGGTGATCGAGCACGCCGACGCGCTGGAGGAGGCGGGCCACAGCGTGTTGCGCCTGAACACCGGCAACCCCGCGCTCTTCGGCTTCGAGGCGCCGGAGGAGATCCTCCAGGACATGATCCGGATGCTGCCGCAGGCGCACGGCTACACCGACTCGCGCGGCATCCTCTCCGCACGCCGCGCCGTGGCCCAGCGCTATCAGGAGCGCGGCCTGGAGGTGGGCGTCGACGACGTCTTCCTCGGCAACGGTGTCTCGGAGCTGGTCTCGATGGCCGTGCAGGCGCTGGTGGAGGACGGCGACGAGATCCTCATCCCCGCACCGGACTTCCCCCTGTGGACGGCCGTGACGACCCTCGCGGGCGGCCGGGCCGTCCACTACCTGTGCGACGAACAGGCCGACTGGTACCCGGACCTGGACGACATGGCGTCGAAGATCACGGACCGCACCAAGGCCGTCGTGATCATCAATCCCAACAACCCGACGGGCGCCGTCTACCCGAAGGAGATCCTCGAGGGCATCCTCGACCTCGCCCGCCGGCACGGCCTGATGGTCTTCGCGGACGAGATCTACGACCAGATCCTCTACGACGACGCCGTACACCACTCGGCCGCCGCGCTCGCCCCCGACCTGGTGGTCCTCACCTTCTGCGGCCTGTCGAAGACGTACCGGGTGGCGGGCTTCCGCTCCGGCTGGCTGGTGGTGACCGGTCCGCAGCAGCACGCGCGGAACTATCTGGAGGGCCTGACGATGCTGGCCTCCATGCGGCTGTGCGCCAACGCACCCGCCCAGTACGCCATTCAGGCCGCGCTCGGCGGACGCCAGTCCATCCACGAGCTGACCGCACCGGGCGGCCGCCTGCACGAGCAGCGCGACCGCGCCTGGGAGAAACTCAACGAGATCCCCGGAGTGACGTGTGTGAAGCCGAAGGGCGCGCTCTACGCGTTCCCGCGCCTGGACCCGAAGGTGCACCGGATCCACGACGACGAGAAGTTCGTCCTCGACCTGCTGCTCCGCGAGAAGATCCAGGTGGTCCAGGGCACGGGCTTCAACTGGCCCGCCACGGATCACTTCCGCATCCTCACGCTGCCCTACGCGGACGACCTGGAGGCGGCGATCGGCCGGATCGGGCGGTTCCTGAGCGGGTACCGCCAGTAGGGGAACGGCCGTCTGGCTCAATCCGTCCTGCGCGCCGCCACGGGCGTGTGACACGGTGCCGGTAGACGGAAGCGGAAGGGCCAGGAAGGGCAGGGCGTGGGCGACCTCATTCTCGTCCGGCACGGTGAGACCGAGTGGTCGTTGTCCGGGCGGCACACCGGGCGGACCGACGTACCGCTGACCGACAACGGCCGGGAGCAGGCGCGCCGGCTGGCTCCGCTGATCGCGCGGCACCACATCGCCGCCGCGTTCGTCAGCCCGATGCAGCGGGCCCGCGAGACGGCCCGGCTGGCCGGGATCGGCGGGGCGCGCGTCGACGCGGACCTGTCCGAGTGGGACTACGGCGGGTACGAGGGGATCACCACCCACGAGATCCACCGCACGCGTCCGGACTGGTTCCTCTTCAGGGACGGTGTGGCGCCCGGCCCGCCCGAGCACCCCGGGGAGGGCCCGGACGAGGTCGGGGCACGCGCGGAGCGCATGCTCGCCAAGATCGACGCGGCGCTCGGCGACGCGGAGGGCAGCGTGGTCGTCGTCTCGCACGGCCACTTCCTGCGGGTGCTGACGGCGCGGCGCCTCGGGCTGCCCGCGTCGTCGGGCGCGCTGTTCCAGCTCTCCACCGGCACGCTGAGCCGGCTGGGCACGGAGCACCGGCGCCATGTCGTGGCCGGGTGGAATGTCAGACCCGACGCGTACTGTTCCCATGGGTCCGTCTCGGAAGGAGAGGCGGGGCCGGACGTGCCCTGACCGGGGCCAGGACACCGGTCCCCCGCCCGGTGCGCCCAGGGGAAGGAGCACGCCGTGACCCGACCGCCCACCGCCGCGCAGCGGCGAGTCATCGACGCGGCCGATCCCGTGACCGGCCGGCTCAAGGGGACGGACGCCCAGCTGGCCGCGCTGGTGAAGCGAGGCCTCGCGTTCCGGCATCCGCGTCCGCCGCACGACCACTTCCTGACCCCCTCGGGCCATCGCATACGCGAGTCGCCCCAGGAACAGCCGACCGCGGTCCCGGCGCCGTCCGACTCCGGTGTGTTCGCCGCGCGCGTCGGCGGCGAGGACGCACCGGCCACCGGGCCCGCCCGGCTGCGCGAGGTACGCGGCGCCTGGGAAGGACTGCTGGAGCTGCGCCGGATGACCAACCCGGACGGTGCCGTGGACCGTCCGTGCGGCTGGGAGCGGGCCCATCTGGTGCGGGCCGCGGCGCTCGCCCTGGAGGCGGCCGGACACCGGCCCGCCCCGGGCGAGGGCGACGGCTACCGGGTACGCGGGACACCGCAGCCGGAGGCGGTCGCGGTGTACGAACAGGACCTCGGGGCACGGCACGCCTGCGCGGCCACGCTGGAGAAGGCCGGGTGGCAGGTGAGCGAGCACACGCAGCCGCGCACCGGGGCGCGGTACCTGCTGGCATCACCGCGGCGCACATGAACCGGATGAACCCCCTGGCGCGAACCGCGCGGAGTACCGAGGAGCCGACCGCGGCCGGGTGATCAACACAGAGGGCACTGCCGTACATTCGTACGCTCGCACGTCTGTTGCCGTCACCTTGGAGGAAGAGCATGGCCGAGCACACCGCGGAGCCGTTCTCCGTCGCCGTCACCGTCCGCGGGTACGAGACCGATGCCCTCGGGCACCTGAACCAGAGCGTGTATCTGCAGTACGCGGAGCACGCCCGCTGGAGCCTGCTGCAGGCCGCCGGAGTGAGCCCGTCCGAGCTGCTCGCCAAGGGCGTGGGGCCGGTGGTCCTGGAGACGACGATCCGCTATCTACGGGAGCTGCGCGCGGGCGACGAGGTGGAGGTGACGTGCGCCTTCGAGTGGGGCGAGGGCAAGACGTTCCGGGTCGTGCAGACGATCCGCAGGACGGACGGCACGGTCTCCGCCGAGGTCACGGCGGTCGGCGGACTGATGGACCTCAACCTGCGCAAGCTGGTGTCCGACCCGCAGGGGCACTTCCGGGCGATGGCGAGCGAGCCGGGGGCATTCGGTCTGTGAGGTCGGCGGTCTACGCGTCGAGCAACTCCGGGCGGTGCTCGGCGTCGTAGACCGCGCGCGCCTCGGCGATGGCCACCCGGTGCCGTTCCACCCGGTCGGTGAGCGACAGCAGCGTGGCGTGCAACTCCTCCGCGATGGGCGTCAGTGACGCGTCCTTGGATACAGCGAGCCGGCCACCGGAACCGCGTTCCTGCCGGCACCGGTCGCGATCGGAGCGCTGATGCTGGGGCTCTCGGCACGGACCATCGCCCGGTTCGGCGCGTACCGGGTGCTCATGGCCGGGCTCGTGCTCATCGTCACCGGGATGGGCCTGCTGAGCCGCGCTCCGGTCGACGGTTCGTACCTCACCGACGTACTGCCGCCGCTGCTGCTGCTCGCCGCCGGGTTCGCGGCCGCGATGCCCGCACTGACCGGGCTCGCGATGTCGGGAGCCCGGAAGGAGGACGCGGGGCTGGCGTCCGGGCTCTTCAACACCACGCAGGTGGTGGGCGGTTCGCTGGGCCTCGCGACGCTGTCGACGCCGGCGGCGGGCCGGACCGGCGGACTGTTCGAGCGGGGAGCGGGGCTGATCCCCGCCACGGCGGCGGGTTACGGGCTGGCCTTCCGGGTGGCGGCGGGGGCGCTGGTCCTGGCGGCGGTCGTGCTGCGTCCCCGTCCGGAGTGACAGCGTGGGGGGCGACCAACACGGATCCCGGATGCGAGGGGGCGCCCGCGGCTGTCATGCTGCACAGCCATGGCACCACGAACGATCAAGCCGAGCCTGTACATCTCCGTGGACATCGAGGCGGACGGACCGATCCCGGGGCCGTACTCCATGCTGAGTCTCGGCGCCGCCGTGGCCGGGCGCCAGGATGCGGTGGGGTTCAGCGCGGCCGACCCGGAGGAGCACACCTTCTACCGCGAACTACGCCCGATCAGCGCGGAGTTCGTGCCCGAGGCGCTCGCTGTGAGCGGCCTGGACCGGGAGCGGCTGACGCGCGAGGGAAGTGAACCGGCCACCGCCCTGGGTGAGTTCGCCGACTGGGTACGCCGTGTGAGCACGGGCGCGCAGCCGGTGATGTGCGGCTACCCGGCGTCGTACGACTGGACGTTCCTGTACTGGTACCTGATCCGCTTCACCGGCGCGAGCCCCTTCGGGCACTCCGGCTGCCTGGACATGAAGACGCTGTACGCGACGAAGGCGGGCCTGCCGCTGCGGGCGGTCGCCAAGGGCACGATGCCGCGTCACCTCCTGTCGAAGCGCCGCCACACGCACCACGCCCTCGACGACGCCGTCGAGCAGGCCGAACTGCTCGCCAACCTCATGGCGTGGCCGGGCCCCGGCGCATAGGGCACCGGGACCCGGCCGAAGCCGTGGTACGGGCCCCATCGCGAGGACGCCCCGCACCGACCCGTTTGCAGACCGCTGGTCGCCATCTTGAGGGTGGGGATCTTCTCGTCGACTGGGTGGGCGGCCACGGCGGCTCCTCCGGTCGGTTGCACGTCGGCTCTGACGTGGGTGTCAAGGAGGTTGGTGCGTGTGGTCGTGCGGGACCGGGGACGGGATCGTTCGAGGGGAAGGGGTCCGTTCCGGGGCGCGCAGGTCCCTGCGCGCCCCGGAACGGGCGCCGTGGACCCGCTCGGGTCCACGGCCACCGGCCGGGAGCCGTCCCTCCCGGCCGGAGTCCGGCGGTGGCTCAGCCCTGGCCCGCGATGCGTGCCAGGCGCCGGGCCTCGTCCCGCGTGGCGCGGGCGACGGCGTCCTCGTCGACGTGCAGCAGGCGGCCGTTCTCGACGACGGGCTCACCGTTCACGAGAGAGAGCGTGACCGGGGCCGCGGCGCCGAGGACCAGCGCGGCGACCGGGTCCGCGATCGAGGCGTGGGCCAGCGTGTCGAGCTTCCACAGCACCAGGTCGGCGAGCTTGCCCGGCTCCAGGGAGCCGATCTCCGCGGCGCGGCCCAGGACCTGGGCACCACCGTAGGTGCCGAGGCGCAGCGCCTGACGGGCGGACAGGGCCGCCTCGCGATGGGCGCCCAGACGGTTGATCAGGAGCGCGTTGCGCAGTTCGGTGTGGAGCTCGCCGGACTCGTTGGACGCCGTGCCGTCGACGCCGAGGCCGACCGGGACGCCGGCCGCGAGCATGTCCGGGACCCGGGCGATACCGGCCGCCAGGCGGGCGTTGGACGACGGGCAGTGGGCGACGCCCGTCCTCGTACGGGCGAAGGCGGCGATGTCGGAGTCGTTCATGTGGACGCAGTGCGCCATCCAGACGTCCTCGCCGAGCCAACCGGTGGACTCGAAGTAGTCCGTGGGCCCCATCCCGAACAGCTCGTGGCAGAACTTCTCCTCCTCCACCGTCTCCGAGCCGTGGGTGTGCAGCCGCACACCCTTGCGCCGCGCCAACTCGGCGCCCTGCCGGAGGAGTTCGGTGGAGACCGAGAACGGGGAGCAAGGGGCCACGGCCACCTGCGTCATGGCGTCGAAGGAGGCGTCGTGGTGCTCGTCGATCGTCGCCTCGGTGGCGGCCAGCGCGCCGTCCAGGGTCTCGACCGCGAAGTCCGGCGGCAGTCCGCCGTCCTTCTTGCTGCGGTCCATGGAGCCGCGCGCCAGGGTGAAGCGGACACCCGTCTCGCGGGCGGCCCGGACGATGGCGCCGGACAGGTCGCCGGAGCCCTGCGGGTAGACGTAGTGGTGGTCCATGGCACAGGTCACGCCACCGCGGGCCATCATGGCCAGCGAGCCCTGCGCCGCGGCGTACGCCATCTCCTCGTCGATACGCGCCCAGGTCGGGTACAGCGCGACGAGCCAGTCGAAGAGGTTGTGGTCCGTGGCCAGGCCCCGGGTGATCCACTGGTAGAAGTGGTGGTGCGTGTTGACCAGGCCCGGCGTGACGAGGTGACCGGAGGCGTCGATGCGGCGTACGACGTTCTCCAGGCCCTCGGGGGCTGCTCCCGCGCCGACCGCCTCGATGCGGTTCCCGGCGACGACGACATGGCCCGAGGCGTACTCGGTGTCGTCCGCGTCCACGGTCGCGATCGCACAGTTCTCGATGACGATGCGCCGGTCTGCTGCCATGGTGCGTCCTTTTCGCTCTGTGGAGAGGGCACGGCAGGACCCCGGAGGTTTGAGTGCCGCGGCCCGGCGGCCACGGGTGCCGAAGGAGGACGGGTGCCCCCGGCGGACCGGGAGCACCCGGCGCGTCAGAGGTTGGTGAGGTCGACGGGGATCCGCGCCTCGCACCCCTCCCGCAGCACGGTGGCCTCGATCAGGCCGTACGGGCGGTCGGCGGCGAAGTACACCTCATTGTCGTTCTTCAGCCCGAACGGCTCGAGGTCGACCAGGAAGTGGTGCTTGTTCGGCAGCGAGAAGCGGACCTCGTCGATCTCGCCACGGTTGTCGATGATACGCGCGCCCATCTCGTAGAGCGTCTGCTGCAGTGACAGGGAGTAGGTCTCTGCGAAGGCCTGCAGCATGTGCTGCCTGGTCTGCTCGTAGGACGTCTCCCAGTCGGGCGCCGGCTGGTCGTCCTCGCTCCAGCCGAACCGCCAGCGGCCGGAGACCTCGGTGGCCAGGATGCGGTCGTACGCCTCCGGGAGCGTCGTGTACTTGTCCTTGACGTAGCCCCAGAACTCGGAGTCGGTCGTGTTCATCACGACGAGGTCCTTGAGCCCCGAGACGACCTCCCACTTCTGCCCGTCGTACGTGATCTGCGTCAGTCGGGTCTCCTGGCCCCTGCGGACGAAGGAGTGCCCGGCCTCAGCGGCGGCGGACTTCGAGCCGGCACCCGAGGTCCCGATCCGGTCCCAGGCGTACTCCTCGATGCGGATGCGGGCCCGGTGGATGGGTTCCTGCGAGGTCACGAAGTGCCGGGCGAGGTGGATACCGAACTGCTCGGCGCACTCGATGCCGTGCTCCTTGGCGAACGCGTACACCGTGTTCTTCGTGGTGTCGGTCGGCAGGACATGGGCGTTGGAGCCCGAGTAGTGGACCTCGTCCATGTCGCCGGAGAGCGACACCGACACGTTCAGGTCCTTGATGTGGTGGGTGGCGCCGTCCCGCACGATCCTGACGACGCGGTTCTCTGCTTTCCCGTACTGGTTCTGGCCGAGCATCGTGGGCATCTTCTGCTAGCTCCCTCGGTATACGGAGTAGCCGAACGGGTTGAGCAGCAGCGGTACGTGGTAGTGCTCGCCCGGCACGACGGCGAAGGTGACCGCCACCTCCGGGAAGAACGCTCCGGCCGCACCGCTGTCCCGATTCGCGGGGGCGTCCTGCTGCGCATCGGCTTGTTTCTTCGCGGTGCTTTCGAGGTGCGGCTCGACCTCGAAGTCGAGCCGTACATGGGTCGTGCCCTGGGGCGGCACCGGGAGGTCCTTGCACCGGCCGTCCGCGTCGGTCGCCGAGCCGCCGACCGCGTGCCAGTCGGCGCTCCGGCCCGAGCGGGCGGAGAGGCGGACCGGGACGCCTTCGGCGGGGCGGCCGGCGCTGGTGTCCAGGATGTGTGTGGACACGGAGGCGGTGGTCTCGGTACTCATGCGGTTTCCTCTTCGAGCAGTCGGGCGAGCCGGATGCGGTTGATCTTTCCCAGCTCGGTGCGGACGATCTCCCGCTCCCGCTCCGGCGGGTTGCCGATCCGCTCCTTGACCGCGTCGCGCATCTGCTCGCCGCTCCTCCCGGTCGCGCAGATGAGGAAGACATGGCCGAACTTCTCCTGGTAGGCCAGGTTCAGTTCGAGCATCTCCGCCTTGAGTTCCGCGGAGGCGCCGGCCATGCCGCGCTGTTCCCGGGCCGAGGTGGGGTCCCCGGCCTTGGGCCGGCCGATCGGCGGGTGCCCGGCCATCGCCTCCTGAAGGTCCGCCGTGGTCAGCTCCGCCATGGCGGTGTCGTTGGCGGCGTAGAGCTCCTCGGCGCTGGCGTAGGGGCGCGCGGCGAGCAGCCGCCCAGCCCACGCCGTGGAGGCGCACGCCTCGAGGAGGGCGGCCTGGGCCGCGTGCTCCCCCAGGGCGTTGAACCGGGCGAGGCCCGGCGGCGTGGAAGTCGACGTCACATGGGCCTCCGTGGCCTGTGTGCTGACTGGGCTGCGAACAGCTAACGCCCCCCGCCGAGGCGAGGTCAACACTTTGTTGAAAAATCGAGGTGGCGAAATCCTCGTACGGAAGACCGCCGCCCGAAGGCCGCACGGCGGCTCGTCACGGGAGGCGAAGGAAGGGCCTCGGGCTCGGCGGCCACTGCCGGGGAGGCAACGTCCGGGCCGGTCAGGCCCCCTTCTCACGGTTCAGGTAGTTGTAGACGGTGAAGCGGCTCACGCCCAGGGCGCTCGCGACGGTCTCCACCCCATGGCGCACGGAGAAGGCACCGCGGGCCTCCAGTATCCGCACGACCTCCTGCTTGGCCTTGCGGTCCAGTTCGGCCAGCGGCTTGCCCTGCTTGCGCTCCATGGCGACCAGGATGTGATCGAGCGAGTCGGCGAGCTGCGGCAGGCGTACGGCGACGACGTCCGCGCCCTCCCAGGCGAGCACGACATCGTCGGGGCCGGCCTGGTCCAGGGGCAGCATCTCTCCCCCCATGGCGTCGACCAGCGGCTTGACGGCCGTGATGAAGGGCTCGTCCCCGACACCGGTCACTTGCCCTCCTCCAGCACGTTGATCTGCAGCGTGACTCGGGTGGCGCCGGCTTCCAGGGTCTTGCGCAGCAGCGCGTCGACGGCGGTGAGCACCATGTCGGCGCCGCCCTCGGCGGTGTTGCCGAACGGGCCGACGTCCACGGCGTCCAGCTCGGCCGCCCCGATGACCTCACGGGCGACGAGCGCGTGCGCGGGCGCCTCGTCGAGGTCGAAGGGCTCGGTCGTGAACTCCACTCTCAAACGCATCGCGTGCCCCCAGAACGGTCGGCGACGGAGCCGCTCCGATCGCCACGACGCGACCCTAACCGACGCCGAACCCCCCGGCTCCCGAGCGCCTTCCTCGTACCGGAAGGCCGGCTGCGGGCGGACGGGGGCAGCGCCTCCCGTGGAACCGGCCCGCTCTCCCGCGACGGACACGCCGTCCGTCCGCGTAGAGCAGGGGACGGAACGTTCACACGGAGGGACGGCACAGTGGCAGGGCGACAGTTCAAGGTCCGGCTCGCAAGGGCCAGGGGTACGGCCGTCGCGGCGGCGGCCATGGCGGCGCTCACCGCCTCGCAGGCGCCGGGTGTGGTGGCGGCGCGGGCGTCGGAGCCCGCGCGGCCGGGGGTGCCCGCCGAGCTCGGCCCGAGCGTCTCGGGCGACACCCCGTACCGCACCGCGCTCCCGCCGCTGCGGACGGCGGAACCGGAGCGCGGCAGAGCTGCGGAGCCGATGGGTGGCGCCCTGCCCGCCGGCGTGTTCGCCGCGTATCGGCGCGCCGAGGCGCAGCTCGCGCGCACCGCGCCCGGCTGCCGGCTGCGCTGGCAGCTGCTGGCCGCGATCGGCCAGGTGGAGTCCGGGCAGGCACGGGGCGGCCGATTGACCGCGGACGGTACGGCCGCGGCACCGATCCTCGGGCCCCGGCTGACCGGCGGCGCCTTCGCCGTCGTCCGGGACACCGACGGCGGTGTGTACGACGGGGACACGGTGTACGACCGCGCGGTCGGCCCGATGCAGTTCATCCCCTCGACCTGGGCCCGATGGGGAGCGGACGGCAACGGCGACGGGCGGGCCGACCCGAACAATGTGTTCGACGCGGCGCTCGCCGCCGGGCGCTATCTGTGCGCGGGCGGGCGGGACCTCTCCGACCCCGCCGGCCTCGACCGGGCGATCCTCGGCTACAACCACTCGGACGCCTATCTGCGTACGGTCAGGGCCTGGTACGCGTACTTCCTGGAGGGACACCTGGTGGTGCCGGACCTGCCCGCCTCGTCCCGGGACCGCCCGGCACCCTCCCGCCCGAGCACGCCGAAACCCTCGCCGACGCCGTCCCACCGCCGCCCGGGCCCCGGCCCGTCCCATACCCCGAAGCCGACGCCGACGCCTGCCGCGCCCTCCCCCGGTCCGTCCACCTCGGCGGGCGCCGCGCCGGGCACGCATGCGCCGGCGCTGCCCCTGCCGACCCCGAGCATCGGGCTGCCCACAGGGCTGCTGCCCACCGGTCTGACGGGCGGCGGCAGGAATTCGTCGGGTTCCTCCCCCTCCCCAACCGCGGCTACCGGGCGGTAATGTCGCCATCCACCGGGTAGTAGATGCGGTGGGTAAGCGCAAAGGGGCCCTCATGGCGACGGAGCCTGCGAAGGCGGAGACGGCCACGCCCGCGGAGGCACGGGCGGCCCACGACCGTTGGGAGCGCATGTGGAGCCACCGCGAGCAACTGCTCAAGGTGGCCCGGCGCAGATCGGTGAGCCTCGAGGACGCCGAGGACGCGGTGCACGAGGCGATGCTGCGCGCGGCGGAGCGCCCGGATCTCGACGATGAACGTCTCGGCGCCTGGCTGACGACGGTGACCATGCGGCTGTGCGTCGACCGCCATCGGCAGGTCAACCGGGAGGCCGAGGTGCACCGCAGCCCCACGCTGATCGCCCCGGGCCCCGTGCCCGTCGACGAGGCGGTGTGCGACCGGGCCGAGGCCAGGTGGCTGGCCGTGCGCAGCGGGGAACTGCCCGGCCGTCAGGCGGAGGCGCTGCGGCTCAAGTCCGAGGACCTGGACGTCGGTCAGGTCGCCGTGCGGATGGGGCTGAGCTACCGCACCGTCGAATCGCTACTGGCCCGCGCCCGCCGGACGCTGCGCGCGTCGCTGGCCGGGACGCTCGGGTTCGTGCTGTTCCTGCTGGGGCGCGGCCGGCACGGCCTGGGCGGCAAGGCGCAGGCGGTGGCCGTCACCTCGACGGCAGCGACTCTGGTGGTGGCCGGATTCGTACTGCCGAACGCACTTGAGTCCAGCGAAGGCACACACGGTCCGGCTCCGCGGCCGTCCGCGTCGCCCAGCGCGCAGTCGCCCCGGCCGGGCAGCAGCCACGACTTGCGTACCCCGTGGGTGCGCGGGCCCGCCCCCAACGCGGCGCACCCCGCTCGGGGGGCGACAAAACCGCCTTCCGGCGGATCGTCCGCGCCGCAGTCCGTCCCGTCCCCGCCGGACGGCACGTCGGTCCCCGCTGCTGAGCTCTCGGCACCCGAGGTCCCGCAGGTGCCCGGCGTCACCGGGGTGCCGGACCTGCCGGTCAAGGTCAGCGTGCCCCCGCTCCCGTCGGTTCCGGCCACCTCCGCCCTGCCGTCCCTCTCCCTCCCCACGCCGGGCACGCCGCCCGTGAAGCTGCCCTAGACCGGCCGTAGACCCGTCCGGAAACCCGTCGGAAAAAAATCCGGCCTCGTCGCGACGGACGCCCCGCCCCTCCCCGTAGAGCGGATGTCGGAGCTGCTCGCGGGCGAAGGGTGGACGGGATGGGTGTCGAGATCTGTGTGGAAGGGCTGACCAAGTCCTTCGGTCACCAGGTCGTCTGGCAGGACGTCTCGCTGACCCTTCCCGCGGGGGAGGTCTCGGTCATGCTCGGTCCTTCCGGGACGGGCAAGTCGGTGTTCCTCAAGACGCTGGTGGGGCTGCTCAAGCCGGACCGGGGTTCGGTGAAGGTCGCGGGCCGGGACATCACCAGACTGCGGGAGCACGACCTGTACGAGGTACGGAAGTTGTTCGGGGTGCTGTTCCAGGACGGCGCGCTGTTCGGCTCGATGAACCTGTACGACAACATCGCCTTCCCGCTGCGCGAGCACACCCGCAGGTCCGAGAGCCAGATCCGGCGCATCGTGCTGGAGAAGATGGACATGGTCGGGCTGATCGGCGCCGAGGAGAAGCTGCCCGGCGAGATCTCCGGGGGAATGCGCAAGCGGGCCGGTCTGGCACGGGCGCTGGTGCTCGACCCGGAGATCATCCTCTTCGACGAGCCGGACTCGGGCCTCGACCCGGTGCGGGTGGCCTACCTCAACCAGCTCATCGTCGACCTCAACGCGCAGATCGACGCGACCTTCCTGATCGTCACGCACGACATCGCCTCGGCGCGCCAGGTGCCCGACAACATCGGTCTGTTGTTCCGGCGTGAACTGGTGATGTTCGGGCCCCGCGAGCAGTTGCTGACCAGTGCCGAGCCCGTCGTGCGCCAGTTCCTGAACGGCCGGATGCAGGGGCCGATCGGCATGGCGGAGGAGAAGGACGCCGCCCAGGTCGAGCAGGAGCTGGCACAGCTCGGCGACGGCCCGCGGACCCCGGGTCGCGGGGAGATGACACCCCGCCTGCTGCCGGGGCCCGGCATCAGCCGCCCGCCGCGCTGGGAGGCCATCGCGAGACGGGAGGCCGAGCTGCACCGCACGGAGGTGACCGGCGCATGAGCCTGTCCCCGGCCGGAGCGCTGCGGCACTCGGGCCAACTGTTCGCGATGGCGCTGGACGTGCTGCGGGCCCTGCCCCGACGCCCCTTCCAGGCACGGGAGTTCATTCAGCAGGCCTGGTTCGTGGCGAGCGTCACCATCCTGCCCACGGCCCTCGTCTCGATCCCGTTCGGGGCGGTCATCGCGCTGCAGATCGGCAGCCTGACCCGGCAGCTCGGCGCCCAGTCCTTCTCAGGGGCCGCCTCGGTGCTGGCGGTGCTGCGGGAGGCGTCGCCCATCGTCACCGCGCTGCTGATCGCGGGCGCGGGCGGCACGGCGATCTGCGCGGACCTCGGGGCGCGCAGGATCCGGGACGAGATCGACGCGATGCAGGTGCTCGGCATCGATCCGATCCACCGGCTCGTCGTGCCCCGTGTGCTGGCCTCCATGGTGGTGGCGGTACTGCTCAACGGGCTCGTGTCGGTCGTGGGCGTGGCGGGCGGCTACTTCTTCAACGTGATCCTCCAGCACGGCACGCCCGGCGCGTATCTGGCCTCCTTCACGACGCTCGCCCAGTTGTCCGACCTGTGGGCCGCCGAGATCAAGGCGCTGGTGTTCGGCGCGATCGCCGCGATCGTCGCCTCGTACAAGGGACTCAACGCCCAAGGGGGCCCCAAGGGCGTGGGCGACGCCGTCAACCAGTCGGTGGTGATCACCTTCATGTTGCTGTTCGTGACGAACTTCGTGATGACCGCGGTGTACTTCCAGATTGTCCCGCAGCGGGGGTAGCGATGCGACCTACACGACTCCTCGACGCCCCGCTGCGCTCACTCGAGCAGCTGGGCAGCCAACTCTCCTTCTACGGACGCTCACTGGCGTGGACGGGCCGCACCCTGCGCCGCTACAAGAAGGAGGTCCTGCGGCTGCTCGCCGAGGTCAGCTTCGGCCGTGGCGCGCTGGCCGTCGTCGGCGGCACGGTGGGGGTGATCGCCTTCCTGTCGTTCTTCACCGGCACCGAGGTCGGGCTCCAGGGCTACGCCGCCCTGAACCAGCTGGGCACCTCGAACTTCGTCGCGTTCCTCTCGGCGTACTTCAACACCCGGGAGATCGCCCCGCTGGTGGCCGGGCTCGCCCTGTCCGCGACGGTCGGCGCCGGCTTCACCGCGCAACTCGGCGCGATGCGGATCAGCGAGGAGACCGACGCTCTCGAGGTGATGGGCGTCCCCTCGCTGCCGTTCCTGGTGACGACCCGGATGATCGCCGGTTTCGTCGCCGTGATCCCGCTGTACGTGATCGGGCTGCTGTCGTCCTACCTCGCGGCCCGCACCATCACCACCGTCTTCTACGGGCAGTCGAAGGGCACGTACGACCACTACTTCCACCAGTACCTGCCGCCCGTCGACGTGCTGTGGTCCTTCGGCAAGGTGATCGTCTTCGCGCTGCTGATCATCCTTGTGCACTGCTACTACGGCTACCACGCGAGCGGCGGGCCGGCCGGTGTCGGCGTCGCGGTGGGCCGCGCGGTGCGCACCTCCATCGTCGCCGTCAACGTCCTGGACTTCTTCCTCAGCCTCGCGATCTGGGGCGCCAACACGACCGTGCGGATCGCGGGGTGAGAGGGGTGAGAGTGCTGAGACTCCGGCTGTACGGCATCGCCTTCATCGCCGTGCTGGGGCTGCTGCTGTCGCTGGCCGTGGCCGTGTACCAGCAGGCCTTCACCCCCGTCGTGCGGATCAAGCTGGAGGCGGACCACCTCGGCAACCAGCTCGATCCGCGGGCCGACGTCAAGCTGCGCGGGCTGCTCGTCGGCGAGGTCCGCGGGGTGCATACCGACGGCTCGAAGGCGACCCTCGACCTCGCGCTCAAGCCGCGTTACGTGGCGTACATCCCCTCGGACGTGCACGCCCGGCTGCTGCCCAAGACGCTGTTCGGGGAGAAGTACGTCGACCTGGTCGCTCCGGCCCGGTCCGCGGCCCGGCCCATCCGCGCCGGGGACGTCATCACCCAGGACCGTACGAGGACCGGCATCGAGCTCCAGCAACTGATGAACGACCTGCTGCCGCTGCTGCGCACGGTCCGGCCCGGCGAACTGAACGCCACGCTCTCGGCGTTCGCCACCGCGCTCGAGGGCCGCGGCGACCGGATCGGCGACAACCTCACCCGCGTCGAGGGCTATCTGCGCCGCCTCAATCCGCATCTGCCGTCCCTCAAGAGGGACATCGCACGCTTCGCCGACGTCGCCGAGGTGTACGCCGACGCCGCGCCCGACCTGATGCGGATCCTGCACGACACCGTCACCACCAGCCGCACCCTCGTGGAGAAGCAGGACCGGCTGGCCGCCGCGCTCCGCACCACGGCGACGGTCGCGGGCACCGCGCGGGACGTCCTCGACGAGAACGGCGACCGGCTGATCACCCTGGGCCGGGTCTCCCGTCCCACCCTGGAGCTGTTCGCCCGCTACTCCCCGGAGTACCCCTGCCTGCTGGCCGGTCTGGTCTGGCAGGAGCAGGAGTCCGAGAAGGCGTTCCGCGGCGGCGAGATGCGTATCACCCTCGAGGTCGTGCGTCCGCAGAGCGCCTACCGGCCCGGTGAGGAGCCGCGCTACGCCGAGCGGTCGGGGCCCGACTGCCGCGGCCTGCCCCATCCTCCGGTGCCCGGACCGAAACCCAAGCTCGACGACGGTACGAAGGCCGACGGTTCGGGGGGCGCGCTGCCCGGAGGGGCCACCGTGTCCGGCACCGCGGCCGAGCAGCGTGCCGTGGGCTCGCTCGTAGCCCCCGTCCTGGGCGTGCCCGCGGACGAGGTGCCGCCCGTCGCGACCCTGTTGTTCGGACCGCTCGCCCGCGGAACGGCGGTGAGCGTCACATGAGCAGGACACACGCCCGGCAGACGGTCGCACCGCTGGTCAAGTTCAGCCTGTTCGCGCTGGTGACGATCGCGACGACGGCGCTGCTCGCCGCCACCGTCGCGGGTGTCTCGTTCACCCCGAAGCAGACGTACCACGCGGTGTTCAGCGATGTCACCGGCCTGCAGGAGGGCGACGACATCCGGGTCGCCGGGGTGCGGGTCGGCGAGGTCGAGGGCATCCGGATCAAGGACCGGACGCTGGCGGAGGTCACCTTCACCGTCGCGGCCGACCGGCCGTTGCTCACCGGCACCCACGCCCTCGTCCGCTACCGCAATCTGGTCGGGCAGCGGTACATCGCGCTGACCGAGGGGCCCGGCGACGGCACCCGGCTGCGGCCCGGCGGCACGATCCCGCTGTCCAGGACCCAACCGGCGCTGGACCTCAACGCGCTGCTGAACGGCTTCAAGCCGCTGTTCGCCGCGCTCAGCCCCAACGACGTCAACCAGCTCGCCACCGAGATCATCCGGACCCTGCAGGGCGAGGGCGGAACCGTGAACAGCCTGCTCGCGCACACGGCGTCGCTGACCACGACCCTCGCCGACCGTGACGCGCTCATCGGTTCCGTGGTCGACAACCTCAACACGGTGCTCGCGACGCTCGACAAGCGCGGCGCCCGCTTCTCCGGGCTGATCACCCAGCTGCGGCGGGTGATCTCCGGGCTGTCCGCCGACCGCAAACCCATCGGGGATTCCCTGGTGAGCATCGGCGATCTCACCGAGGCCACCTCGGGGCTGCTGAAGGACGCGCGTCCGCCGCTGAAGGACGACATCGCCGGGCTGACGACCTTGACCGGAACGCTGAACAGGAACGAGAAGACCGTGGAGGGCGTGCTGAAGCGGCTGCCGGACAAGCTCAACGAACTGACGGGGACGGCGTCCTACGGCTCGTGGTTCAACTTCTACCTGTGCGACTTCGACGGCCGCATCGTGCTGCCGAAGACGAAGCAGGTGCTGACTCCCGAGATGCACGTGGCGCAGGCGAGGTGCGGCGGATGAGCATCCTGCCGGGCAGGGCCCGAAGCCGCCGTCCGGAGCCCCTGGTGAAGGTGCGCGTCCTGCCACCGAAGCTGCCCAGGGTGCGGCTCCCGGCCCGCCGCGGCCGGACCGGTCGCCCCGAACCCCTCGTCAGGGTGCGCGTCCTGCCGCCCAGGCTGCCCGGGGTGCGGCTGCGCCGGCCACGGCTGAAGCCGTTCCGTGAGCGCAACCCCCTCGTGGTCGGGGCCGTCGGCCTCACTGTCCTCGCGCTGCTGACCGTGGCCGCGTTCAACGCCGACAGCCTGCCGCTGATCGGCGGCGGCGAGACGTACAGTGCGGCCTTCTCGGAGGCGGGCGGTCTCAAGCCGGGCGACGAGGTGCGGATCGCCGGGGTCAAGGTCGGCGCCGTCAAGGGCGTGGACCTGGAGGACGACCACGTCAGGGTGACCTTCAAGGTCAAGGGCGACCCGGAGATGGGCACCACGACCGGCGCCTCGATCCGGGTGAAGACGATCCTCGGCGCCAAGTACCTGGCGCTGAGCCCGAAGGGACCGGGCCGGCTGAGCCCGGGCAGCGAGATCCCGCTGGGGCGGACGGTCTCGGCGTACGACGTCGTGCAGGCGTTCAGCGATCTGACCACCACGACGGAGAAGGTCGACACCCAGCGGCTGGCGAAGGCGCTGGACACCGTCTCCACCACCTTCCAGGACTCCCCCGCCGAAGTACGCGCGTCCATCCAGGGATTGGCCAGGATCTCCCGGACCGTCGCCTCGCGCGACGAGGCCCTGCGCAGGCTCCTGGAGCACGCGAACGGGGTCACCGGGGTGCTGGCCGAGCACACGAAGGACTTCTCCGCGCTGGTGAAGGACGGCGACGAACTGTTCAAGGAGATCAGCAAGCGCCGCGCGGCGATCCACACCCTGCTCAAGAGCTCCGCCCTGCTGGGCATCGAGCTGTCCGGGCTGGTCGAGGACAACCGCAAGGAGATCGGGCCGGCGCTCAGGAACCTCAACACGTTCGTGCGGATGCTCGAACGCAACCAGGCGAGCCTCGACCGGAGCGTCAGGCTGCTCGCGCCCTACATCCGGGTCTTCACCAACACCCTCGGCAACGGCCGGTGGTTCGACACCTACGTGCAGAACCTGGTCGCGGCCCCGCTGGTGCCGCGGACGGGAGGTTCACGATGACGAAACGCTTCGGTCTGCGCCGTGCCCTGGCCCTGCTCACCGCGCTGGCCGTACTCGCCGCACTCGCCGTCGCGCTGTGGCCGCACCCCCGCACGGTCCACGTCACGGCGTACTTCCCGCGCACCGTCGGCATCTACCCCGGTTCCGACGTCCGTGTCCTCGGCATCCGCATCGGCGAGGTCAAGACGATCACACCGGAGGGCGGCCGGGTGCGGGTGGAGCTGGAGTACGACGAGGGACGCCGGGTCCCGGCCGACGCGCGGGCCGCCATCATCAACTCCTCGGTGGTCAGCGACCGTTACGTCCAGCTGCTGCCGGTGTACCGGAAGGGCCCGGCTCTGCGCAGCGGCGACGTGATCCCCGAGTCGCGCACGGCCGTCCCCGTGGAGCTGGACCGCATCTTCGACAGTCTGCACACCACGGCCGACGCGCTCGGGCCGAAGGGCGCGAACAAGGACGGCTCCCTGTCGCGGCTGCTCGGGGTGAGCGCGGACAACCTCAGGGGCCAGGGCACGAACCTCAACCAGGCGGTCGACGACCTCTCGCAGGCGGTCACCACGCTCTCCGACGGCCGGGGCGATCTGTTCGGCACCGTGCGCAACCTCCAGGTGTTCACGGCCGCGCTGGCGGCCGACGACACGAGCGTGCGGTCGTTCAACGACGACCTCGCCGAGGTGGCGGCGCAGCTCGCCGGGGAGCGCGACGACCTCGCGGCGGCCCTGCGGCACCTGGCGACGGCACTCGGCGACGTGTCCGACTTCGTGAAGGCCAACAAGAGGTCATTGACCGAGAACGTCCGGGGCCTCAGCAAGGTCACCAAGGTCCTCGTCACCCAACGGGCCGCGCTGGAGGAACTGCTGACCGTCGCCCCCACGGGTCTGTCGAACCTGGAGAACGCCTACAACCCGTCCTCCGGCACCCTCGACACCCGCGAGAACGTACAGAATGCGCAGGACCCGGCGTCCCTGCTGTGCTCCCTGCTGAAGACGACCGGGGACGAGGGCGGCAGGAACCCGGACTGCAAGGAGCTGCGGCGGCTCTTCGACTCCCTGCCGAAGGTGCCCACGGCGCCGGCCGGGACGGGCACGGTCGACCGGACGCTCGGCGGGATCCTGGGGGGCGCGGCATGAGGATCCTGAGCACGGGACGGGCGGTCGCGTGGGCGGTGACCGGTGCGCTGCTGCTGTCCGGCTGCGAGTTCAACGGCTGGTACGACGTCCCGCTCCCCGGCGGTGCCGCCGCGGACGGCCACGCGTACCACGTCACGGTCGAGTTCAGGGACGTCCTCGACCTGGTGCCGCAGTCGGCGGTCAAGGTCGACGACGTCACGGTGGGCGCCGTCGAGAAGGTGGAACTGGAAGGCTGGCACGCGCGGGTACGGCTGCGCGTCGCCGACTCGGTGAAGCTGCCCGCCAACGCGGTGGCCGACCTGCGACAGACCAGCATGCTCGGCGAGAAGTACGTGGCACTGTCCGCGCCGGCCGGCACCCCGCCGGTCGGAAGGCTTCGCGACGGCGCCGTCATCCCGCTCTCCCGCAGCGGCCGCAACGCGGAGATCGAGGAGGTGCTGTCCGCTCTCTCGGCGCTCCTCAACGGCGGCGGAGTGGCCCAGCTCAAGACGATCACCGTGGAGCTGAACAAGGCGCTGGAGGGGCGCGAGAGCCGGGTGCGGTCCCTCCTCACCCAGCTCGACACGTTCCTCGGCGGTCTGGACGAGCAGCGCGCCCAGATCGTCCGCGCGCTCAAGGGCATCGACCGGCTGGCCGAGCGGCTGCGGACCGAGAACAGGACGATCGGCCAGGCCGTCGACGCGCTGCCGCCCGCCCTGAAGGTCCTCGCCGACCAGCGGAAGGACCTGACGAAGATGCTCACCGCCCTCTCGCGGCTCGGCACGACCGGCACCAGGGTCGTCAACGCCTCGCGGGACGACACCGTGGCCGACCTCGAGCAGCTGCGGCCGATCCTGCGACAGCTCGACAAGGCGGGCGACGATCTCCCCGACTCCCTGGAGCTGCTGACGACCTACCCGTTCCCGCGCAACGCGGTGGACGCGGTCAAGGGCGACTACGTCAACCTCAAACTGACCGCCGATCTGGACCTGGCGGACCTCTACGGCAACCTCACCCGCAAGCCGGGCAAGGGCGGCGGCAAACCGGGCAAGCCCGGTACCCCTGGCATTCCCCCGCTCCCCAGCGTACCGAGCGTTCCGGTGCCCACGGCGCTGCCCACGGTACCGGGCCTTCCCAAGGTGCCGAAACCGCCCGTCCCGACCTCCCCTCCGCCGGGTGGTGGCGGCCCGCTGTGCCCGCCGGTGTGCACCGCAGCGTACGGCACCGCGGGGAACGCGCGCCGCCTCCCGCCAGGGATCGACCTCGCCCTCGCCGAGCTCATGCTGAAGGGGATACAGCCGTGATCACACGTACGGTCAAGGCCCAGCTGATCGCCTTCGCCGCCCTCACCGCCCTCGGGGTGTCCTACGTCGGCGCCGAGTACACCGGCCTGGCGGACGACATCCTCGGCCGCGGCTACACGGTGAGCGCCGACTTCGCCGAGTCCGGGGGCATCTTCCCCGGCGCCGAGGTCACCTACCGCGGAGTGCCGGTCGGCCGCGTGAGCGATCTGCGGCTGAACGGCTCCGGTGTCTCGGTGTCCCTGACGATCAAGGACGGCGCACCGCGGATCCCGGCCGACACCCTGGCGGTGGTCGCCGACCGTTCCGCGGTCGGCGAGCAGTACGTCGACCTGCAGCCCCGCCGCTCGGGCGGCCCGTATCTGATCGACGGCAGCCCGATCCCGCGCAGCCGCACCCGTGTCCCGCTGCCCGTCACCGATCTCGTCCTCAGCCTGGACCGGCTGGTCGAATCGGTTGGCAAGGACGATCTGCGCACCACCGTCGATGAGTTGGGCAAGGCCTTCGCCGGCACGGGACCGCGGCTGAGCCGTCTGGTGGACTCGGGCAACGCACTGGTCGAGTCGGCGTCCGACTCGCTCCCGCAGACGGTGTCCCTGATCGAGGACGCGCAGAAGGTGCTCAAGACACAGGCCGACAAGGGCTCGGCCATCAAGTCGTTCTCCCGCGATCTGGCCGCGCTCACGGAACGGTTGAAGTCGAGCGACGGTGACCTGCGCAGGCTGATCGGCGACACGGCACCCGCCGCGCAGGAGGTCGACTCCCTGCTGAGGTCCGTCCGGCCGGACCTCCCCGTCCTGCTGGCCAACCTCATCAGCGGCGGTCAGGTCACCACGGCGCGGCTGCCCGGCCTGGAGCAGGCCCTGGTCACCTTCCCGGTGGTGGTCGCGGGCGGCTACACCGTCCTCCCGGGCGACGGCACCACCCACTTCGGGCTCGTCGTGAACGTGGACGATCCGCCGCCGTGCACCCAGGGGTACGGGACACGCCGGCGCGATCCCTCCGACACCAGCACACGGGCGGCCGACACCGGTGCGCGCTGCACCGCGCCGCGCGGGAGCGCCACATCGGTGCGCGGCGCCCAGAACGCCCCCGGCGCGCAGAGCGGTTCGGGCGACGCCGACCGGTCCGCCTACGTGACCCCGTACGACCCGGAGACCGGCACCGCCACCGGCCCGGACGGAACGCCCGTCGAGATCGGCTCGACGGGCGGCGAACAGACCGTCTTCGGAAAGGAGTCGTGGCAATGGCTGCTCGTGGGACCGATGGCATGAGCGGGGGCCGTCGCAGGGCGCTGTCCGCGGGACTCGTCGCCGTGACCGTGCTGACCGTCGCGCTGTCGGCCTGGCTGGGCGTGCGCCTCGCCGACCAGCGCGCGGTGGAGCAGCGCAGACAGGACATCCTGGCGGCGGCCCGCCAGTCGGCGCTGAACTTCACCTCGCTCGACTACCGGCACTACCGCGAGGACAGCGGGAACGTGCTCGACGGCGCCACCGGCGACTTCAAGAAGCAGTTCGCCGCGCAGACCGGGGAATTGACGAAGCTCGTCGCGCAGAACAAGTCGGTGTCCGAGGGACAGGTCCTCGAGGCGGGGATCGTGCGCTCGGACGACCGCTCGGCCCGGGTCCTGGTCGTCGCCGACAGCAAGGTGACCAACACCGCGGCGCCCCAGGGACAGGCGCGCACCTACCGGCTGCAGCTCGACCTCGTGCGCGAGCGCGGCCGCTGGCTGACCTCCGACGTCGCGTTCGTGGGCTGAGCAGGCCGTCTCGCGATCCGCCAGGCCACATCAGTGAGGAGAGACACCGTGGCGAACCCGAGTTCCCGAGTCCGCGGCGCCGGCTCACCCGCCCGTCGCACCATGTCCGCGGCCGCCCGCGCGGCGGCCAAGCGCGCCGGACGGCCGGCGCGCCCGGAACAGCACGGTGCCCTCGGGGCGGAAGGCCCCGCCGACGAGGCACCGCGGGCCGAGGAGCAGCGCTCTGGGCGCACCCTGCTCATCGAGGCCCCGCCGAACGGCTGGGAGGACCCGCCGGAGCCGTCGCGGGAGTCCGCCGAGGAGAGGCCGGAGAAGGGCACGCCCGCCCGGTGGTCCGGCACCGGGCTGCTCACCGTGGCGCTCTGCGTCCTGCTGGTGGCGGGCCTGGCGGCCGCCGCCGTCCTCGGATGGCAGTACCGGGAGGGCCGACGGGCCGAACGGGCACGCGAGGAGGCGCTCGCGGCCGCGCAGAAGGCGGCACCGGTCGTGCTGTCGTACGACTACCGGCATCTGGACCGGGACTTCGCGCGCGCCCGCGCCTGCCTGACCGGCGCCTTCCGCGACCAGTACCTCAAGACCACGAAGACGGTGGTCGGACCGACCGCGGCGAAGTACCACGGAGTGGTGAAGGCGACGGTGGCGGCGCCCACGGGCGGTTCCCCCGCGGCCTCCGTGGTGTCGGCCGCACCGGACCGGGTCGTGGTGCTGCTGTTCGTCGACCAGGTCACCCGGAGCACCCAGGTGTCGAGGTCCCGCCTCGACCTGAACCGGGTGCGGATGACGCTCACCCGTACCTCCGGGGGCTGGAAGGTGAGTGCCGTGGACGCGCTCTGACCCACGCCGGCAGGCCCTCGCCTCCGTACACGGCGGTGCCCTCGCGCAGTTCGCGCGGGGGCACTTTTCGTGAGCTCTCTTGACACTCACCCCTCACCGGCGGCAGTCTTCCATTAAGCAGAAATCATATTCCGCAATACGGAATTACAGTGATCCTGGGCTTCAGCACGGAAGCACCGCCGGAAGGGAAGGGAGCCCCGCCCCGATGGGATTCGCAGACCAGCGCTTCACCGTCAACCTGTCGATCCTCTTCACGGAACTCCCGCTCCTGGAGCGGCCCGCGGCCGCCGCCGCGGCCGGCTTCACCGCGGCCGAGCTGTGGTGGCCCTGGACCGACTCGCCCACCCCGGAGCGCTCGGAGCTCGACGCCCTGAAGAAGGCGATCGAGGACGAGGGCCTCCTGCTCACGGGCCTCAACTTCTACGCGGGACAGCTGCCGGGCCCCGACCGCGGCGCCCTGTCGGTCCCCGGCGAGGAGTCGGAGAAGTTCCGCGCCAACATCGATGTGGCGGCGGACTTCGCCGAGGCGCTGGGCTGCCGGGCGCTCAACGCGCTGTACGGCAACCGCGTCGACGGCGTCGACCCGGCCGAGCAGGACGCGCTCGCTCTGGAGAACCTGGTCCTCGCGGCCCGCGCCGCCGACCGGATCGGAGCGGTCCTGCTGATCGAGGCGTTGAACAGGCCCGAGTCGCCCCGTTATCCGCTGGTGTCGGCCCCGGCCGCCGTCGCGATCGCCGACCAGGTCGACGAGGCCACAGGCCTCGGCAACGCGCGGTTCCTGATGGACCTTTACCACCTGTCCATGAACGGCGAGGACCTCCCGTCGGTGATCGAGCGGTACGCGTCCAGGACCGGCCACGTCCAGGTCGCCGACAACCCCGGTCGCGGCGCCCCCGGCACGGGTTCGCTCCCGCTGGAGGACCTCCTCGACGAGCTCGCGAAGTCCGGCTACACGGGCCGGGTCGGCCTGGAGTACAAGCCCGGGGACAAGCCGAGCGCCGAGACCTTCGCGTGGCTGCCGGTCGAGGCCCGCTCCTCCCGCTGAGCGCCACCCCACCGAGACACCAGAGCAGTCAGAGAGGCACCCTCATGACCAGCACCCTCCCCAAGATCGCCTGGATCGGCCTCGGCATCATGGGCTCCCCCATGTCGGAGAACCTGATCAAGGCGGGTTACCACGTCACCGGCCACACCCTGGAGCAGGAGAAGCTGGACCGGCTGACCGCCGCCGGCGGCACCGCGGCGGGCTCGATCGCCGAGGCCGTGCGGGACGCCGAGGTGGTGATCACGATGGTGCCCGCATCGCCGCAGGTCGAGGCCGTCGCGTACGGCCCGGACGGCATCCTCGCGAACGCCCGGCCCGGCGCCCTGCTGATCGACATGTCCTCGATCACTCCGCAGACCTCGATCGACCTCGCCGCGGCCGCCCGGGACAAGAACATCCGTGTCCTCGACGCCCCGGTCTCCGGTGGCGAGGCCGGCGCGGTCGAGGCCGTGCTGTCCATCATGGTCGGCGGTGAACAGGCCGACTTCGACGCGGCCCGGCCGGTCTTCGAGGCGCTCGGCAAGACCGTCGTCCTGTGCGGACCGCACGGTTCGGGCCAGACGGTGAAGGCCGCGAACCAGCTGATCGTCGCCGTCAACATCCAGGCGTGCGCCGAGGCCGTGGTCTTCCTGGAGAAGTCGGGCGTGGACCTGAGGGCTGCCCTGGAGGTCCTGGGCGGCGGGCTGGCGGGCTCCACCGTGCTGGCCCGGAAGAAGGACAACTTCCTGAACCGCGACTTCAAGCCGGGCTTCCGTATCGACCTGCACCACAAGGACATGGGCATCGTCACGGACGCGGCCCGCTCCGTGGGCGCGGTCCTGCCGGTGGGCGCCGTGGTCGCCCAGCTGGTCGCCGCTCTGCGTGCACAGGGCGACGGCGGGCTCGACCACTCGGCCCTGCTGCGGGCCGTGGAACGTCTCTCCGGCACACAGGCCTGATCCCTCCAAGACCCCGGGCCGCGCCGGCGCCGACACCTGTCCTGTCGCGCCCAGGCGCCGCCGCGGCCCGGAACCAGCCGCCGCACGGGACGACCGTCGCCGGCGGCCCCACGCAGGCCGCCCGTGACCACGCCCGTCTCCTGACGAGGGGTCGGGAGACGGGCGCGAGGCCCGCCACCACCGAGCGACCCGGATGAGGGGTGGTCGCCCGGATCGGCGGAGAGCGGGACCGGGACCGCGGTGGCGTGCGAGCCAGTGCGGTGGCGAAGGCCCCGGGCGTCTTGCTCCCGACCAGAGGGAGGCAGGCCCCCGGGACCGTCGCGCCCGCCGCGGTCCCGGCCCGCGTACGACCGAGAGCGCCGGATGCACGATGTCCCGTATCCGGCGCTCTCGGTGTGCCCGGGTGCGGTTCCGGCCCGGTGGCAGGAGGCTGAAGGCATGGAGCTGCCAACGGAATTTCCGCACATCGTGGTGCACCCCCCGGCCCTCGACGGATCGCGACGGGTCACCGAGGGCGACGTGACGCTCGGGATCGCCAGCCATCTGGACGACGTCATCGAGATCCTGCGCATGGCCGATCTGGACCGCATCGAGGTCGAGGAGGGCGACCTCATCGACTGGCAGGGCGGAGGACCCGACGACTGGCCGGGACTGTCGGACCTCGACGCCGAATGAGAGCGCTTACGCCTGCGTGCGTAAGCCGGCTACGCAATCCTCAAATCAACCTCTGAACACTGTTCAAAAGGCTTCAACCACCCCGGTCCGAGGGCACATTCTCGGTACACGGGGCCCGCCGGCACGGGGGCGGCGGGCCCCGACTCGTTCGGGGGACCCTATGGACACCACGTCGACGATCCGGTTGGAGCCGCACGAGATCGCGTTTCTACGGGGTGGTCCCCGCGCCGCCGTCACGGTCGCCGTGCTCACACTGCACCTGCGGGGCGCCGTCGGACCCGGGCGGCCCGCGACGATGCGGACCACGGGGGCGCTCAACGACCCGGAGCAGGCCGTCCCGGCACTGACGAAGGCCGTGCACTCCGCGCTCTACCGGACCGCGGGGATGGGGCAGTTGCTGGAGCGGCGGGGCGTGCGAAGCGCGCTGACCGAGGTGCGCCGCGGTCTCAGGGCGGCCGGACTGCTGCGCGCCTTCCCGCCCGGCCCCACATGGACGGCACGGCGCACTCTGCGGTCCCTGCGCGCCCGGGACCCGCTTCCCGAGTCCAGGACGGGGCTCACGAACGACGAACTGCTGCTCGCCGTCGCGCTGTACGGCGACCAGGCACTGACCTCGCTCGTGCCACGCTTCGCCCGTGCGGCCGGGCTCGTCGGGCGTGCCGGGACCACGGAGCTGGAGCTCCGGCCGGGCTGGGGTGCGACCGGTGGCAGCGGGGACGGCGGCGGCTGCGGGATGGCATGAGGACAGCCGTGCGGGGCGGCCGGTCGTACACCCCGGCCACCCCTTGCGGCGATCCGGTCAGACCTTCAGCGTCTTGATGGAGGTCGGCGCGTGGCCGGGCTCGGTCGCGATCTCCTCGAACTCGACGACCTGGCTGATGTCGTTGGTGGTCGACATCGAGATGTTGGTGACGCGCTCCAGGATCGCCTCGACGACGACCGGCACCCGGTACTCGGCGGCGAGCTTCTTGGCGTGCTCGAAGGCGGCGCCCAGTTCGTTCGGGTCGGTCACCCGGATCGCCTTGCAGCCGAGGCCCTCGGCGACCTTCACATGGTCGACGCCGTAGACGCCCAGCTCCGGCGCATTGACGTTCTCGAACTCCAGGTTCACCTGGAAGTCGATCTCGAACGCCCGCTGCGCCTGGCGGATCAGGCCGAGGTAGGCGTTGTTCACCAGGACATGGACGTACGGGATCCTGTGCTGGGCCCCGACGGCGAGCTCCTCGATCATGAACTGGAAGTCATAGTCGCCGGAGAGGGCGACCACGGACGCCTCCGGGTCGGCCTTGGCGACGCCGAGGGCGGCGGGGACGGTCCAGCCGAGGGGGCCCGCCTGACCGCAGTTGATCCAGTGGCGCGGCCGGAAGACGTGCAGCATCTGGGCGCCGGCGATCTGTGAGAGACCGATGGTGGAGACATACCGGGTCTCGGGGCCGAAGGCCTTGTTCATCTCCTCGTAGACGCGCTGCGGTTTGATCGGGATGTCGTCGAAGTGCGTACGACGCTGGAGCCTTGCCCTCTTCTCCTGTGCGGCGGCCGCCCAGGCCGAGCGGTCGGGCAGGTCGCCCGCGGCCTTCGACTCCCGGGCCGCCGCGACGAACAGCTCCAGAGCCGCCTTGGCGTCGGAGGCGATGCCGTAGTCGGGGGCGAAGATCCTGCCGATCTGGGTGGGCTCGATGTCGACGTGGACGAACGTACGGCCCGCCGTGTAGACGTCGAGCCGGCCGGTGTGCCGGTTGGCCCAGCGGTTGCCGATGCCGAGGACGAAGTCGGACTCCAGGAACGTCGCGTTGCCGTAGCGGTGCGAGGTCTGCAGGCCGACCATTCCGGCGTTCAGATCGTGGTCGTCGGGGATGACGCCCCATCCCATCAGGGTCGGCACGACCGGAACGCCCGTCAGTTCCGCGAACTCGACGAGCAGTTCGGCGGCGTCGGCGTTGATGACCCCGCCGCCGGCGACGACGAGCGGGCGCTCGGAGGCGTTGAGCAGCGCCATCGCCTTCTCGATCTGGGCGCGGGTCGCCGCGGGCTTGTAGACCGGCAGCGGCTCGTACGTCTCCGGGTCGAACTCGATCTCGGTGAGCTGGACATCGAGCGGGAGGTCGATGAGGACGGGGCCCGGCCGGCCCGAGCGCATCAGATGGAAGGCCTGCTGGAAGACGCCCGGGACCTGCGCCGCCTCCAGGACGGTGACGGCCATCTTCGTGACCGGTGCCGCGATCGACGCGATGTCGACGGCCTGGAAGTCCTCCTTGTGGAGGACGGCGGTCGGCGCCTGCCCGGTGATGCAGAGGATCGGGATCGAGTCACCGGTCGCGGAGTACAGGCCGGTGATCATGTCGGTCCCGGCCGGACCCGAAGTGCCGATGCAGACGCCGATGTTGCCCGGGCGCGTACGGGTGTAGCCCTCCGCCATGTGGGAGGCGCCCTCGACATGGCGGGCCAGGGTGTGGCGGATGCCGCCGGAGGCCTTGAGGGCCGCGTAGAAGGGGTTGATCGCCGCACCCGGGACCCCGAAGGCGTCGCTGACGCCCTCGCGCTTGAGGATCTCGACTGCCGCTCGGGCAGCGGTCATACGAGCCATTGAGTACTCCTGCTTCGGCTGTCGGACTCGCGCTCCCGTCGCGCCCCGCGGTGAGCACTTCCGTAATACGGAAATTGAATTCTACTATCTGGAAGCAATGTAGGTGGGAGGCAGAAGACCGTCAAGAGAGGGTGACCGGGACGGTCACCGGCCCGGCGAAGCGGGCGAAGCCCAGGACAAAAAGGGCTGTGCAGGAGCACGATGGGAGCGCTGTCCCGATCGCCTTGGAGTGGGCCATGCCCGAGAGCGTGCCGGTGCACTGTCCGGCCTGCCGGCGCGAGCACCTCTACACCGCGCCGGCCTATCCCTGCCCCTGCGGCGCACCCGTGGCACCGCCGCTGAGCCGCCGTTCCACGCCCTTTGTGATCACTCACCGCACATGGGACGAGGAATGGGTCACGGTCCGCTGCGCCAGGTGCGCCCGCGAGGACCAGTGGCCACAGCCGGAACTGGGCTGCCCCTGCGGAGCCGTCCTGCGGATTCCGCTGCACGGGGGGCCGCGACCGGCCGACCCCTCGGCCCGGTCGCATCCGGACGACGTGCCGGACCCGGGTCTTCGGCCCCGGAGGAGCAGCGTCACAACGCAACACGGCACCGGGCGGGAGTCGTCCCCCACCGACTTCCGGCCCGTCGCCATCCGCACCCCGCGGGACGCCGTCACCGCCACCGCGCTCTATCTGCGCAGGCTCGGCTACCGGGACGTCCGGCGCGCCGCCCAGCGGCCGCCCAACGGGATCGGACTCGCGGCACGCGGAATCCTGGCGCAGGTGGACCCGACGCTGCGCCCGGCCGCACCGCGGGACGTGGAGTGCCTGTGGCTGACCGCCATGTCGGAGTCCGTCCGCTGCGCCTACTTCTCCCTCGCCGGATACGACGACGACGCGCGCAGCGTCGCGAACCGCCTCGGCGTAGCCCTGTTCGTCCTCGATCTCACGGGCACACCGCAGCCGGTGAACAGCCCGGCCGACGAGCTGGCCGCCGGCCGCGGCTGATCATCCCCGCGGCCGGCCGGACATCCGGCGCTCCGAGCGTCGGCTCACTCGCCGTAGGTCTCCCGCAGCTCGATCTTGCGCACCTTGCCCGAGACCGTCATGGGGAAGGAGTCGAGGATCTGCACCCTGCTCGGGATCTTGTAGTGCGCGAGCTGTTCGTCACAGAAGGCCCGCAGCTCCTCCAGCGTGGGCGGATCGGCCGGGTCGCGCGGGATGACACAGGCGAGGACCTCCTCCCCGTACCGCTCGTGGGGAACACCGACCACTTGGACGTCGGCGACCTTCGGATGCGCGTACAGGAACTCCTCGATCTCGCGCGGGTAGATGTTCTCCCCACCGCGGATGATCATGTCCTTGATGCGGCCGACGATCTCGACGTAGCCGTCCTCGCGCATCATCGCGAGGTCACCGGTGTGCATCCAGCGGCCGGAGTCGACGGCCTCCGCGGTCTTCTCGGGCTCGTTCCAGTAGCCGAGCATCACGCTGTAGCCGCGGGTGCACAGTTCGCCCGCCGAGCCGCGCGGCAGGGTCACACCGGTCACCGGGTCGACGACCTTGACCTCGATGTGCGGCAGGACCCGGCCGACCGTTCCGGTGCGGTGCTCCAGGTCGTCGTCCATCCGCGTCTGCAGGGACACCGGCGAGGTCTCCGTCATGCCGTAGCAGATGGACACCTCCTCCATGTGCATCTCGGCGACCACCCGCTTCATCACCTCGACCGGGCACGGGGAGCCCGCCATGATGCCGGTGCGCAGGGACGACAGGTCGTACGACGTGAAGTCGGGCAGGTTCAGCTCCGCGATGAACATCGTCGGCACGCCGTACAGGGACGTGCAGCGCTCCTGCTGTACCGCCCGCAGCGTGGCCGCCGGCTCGAAGGACGGCGCCGGGATGACGATGCACGCGCCGTGCGAGGTGGCGCCGAGGTTGCCCATCACCATGCCGAAGCAGTGGTAGAAGGGCACGGGAAGACACACCCGGTCCTGCTCGGTGTAGCCGACCGTACGGCCCACCCAGTAGCCGTTGTTCAGGATGTTGTGGTGTGAGAGCGTGGCGCCCTTGGGGAACCCGGTGGTGCCCGAGGTGTACTGGATGTTGACCGGGTCGTCGCAGCTCAACCCGTCCGCCGCGGACACGAGTCGTTCGCGCGGCACCGAAGCCGCGCCGGCGGTCAGCACCTCCCAGGACGGGTCGCCGATGTAGACCGTCTCGCGCAACTCGGGGCAGCGGCCGCGGACCTGGTCCACCAGGACGCGGTAGTCGCTGGTGCGGTGGGCCAGGGAGGCGACCAGCAGCGAGACCCCGGACTGCCTGAGCACATACTCCAGCTCATGGGCCCGGTAGGCGGGGTTGATGTTCACCATGATCGCGCCTATGCGCGCGGTGGCGTACTGGATCAGCACCCACTCGGGGCAGTTGACCGCCCATATGCCGACCCGGTCCCCCTTACCGACAGCCTTGGCGAGCAGCCCGAGGGCCACCTCGTCGACGGCGGCGCCGAACTCCGCGTACGTCCAGCGCCGTCCGGACGGTACGTCCACCAGGGCCTCGCGGTCCGGGTGGGCGGCGATCGCACGGTCGAGGTTGGCGCCGATGGTGTCGCCGAGCAGCGGCGTGGTGCTGGTCCCGTGCGTGTACGACAGCTCCGTCACCGGAAGTCCTCCTCGCGGTACTCGTGTGCCGAGCCCGCCGCGGTGGCCTCGCGCAGCTCGATCCGGCGGATCTTGCCGGAGACGGTCTTGGGCAGTTCGCCGAACTCCAGACGCCGGATGCGCTTGTAGGGGGCGAGGACCTCACGCGAGTGCTCGAAGAGGACCTTCGCGGCGTCCGGGCCCGCCTCCCAGCCGGCGGCGAGCACGACGTAGGCCTTGGGAACGGCGAGCCGCAGCTCGTCCGGCGCGGGCACCACGGCCGCCTCGGCCACCGCCTCGTGCTCGAGCAGCGCGCTCTCCAGCTCGAAGGGGGAGATCTTGTAGTCGGAGGCCTTGAAGACGTCGTCCGCGCGCCCGATATAGGTGATGTACCCGTCTTCGTCCCGCGAGCCGATGTCCCCCGTCCGGTAGAAGCCGCCCGCCATGGCCTCCGCCGTGCGGTCGGGGTCGCCGTGGTAGCCGGTCATCACACCGACGGAATCGGCGGACAGGTCGATCGCGATCTCGCCCTCCCGCGCGCCCGGCACCCCGGTCACCGGGTCCAGCAGTTCCACGCGGAATCCCGGGCTGGGACGGCCCATGGAGCCGGTCTTCAACGCCTGGCCGGGGCTGTTGGACACCTGCACGGCCGTCTCCGTCTGGCCGAAGCCGTCCCGGATGGTCACGTCCCAGGCGCGCCGCACCTGCTCGATGACCTCGGGGTTGAGCGGCTCTCCTGCGGCGACCGCCTCGCGCGGTGGGGTGCGCAGCTGGCTGAGGTCGGCCTGGATGAGCATGCGCCACACGGTCGGCGGGGCGCAGAAGGTCGTCACGCCCGCGCGGTCCATCTCGGCCATCAGCCGGGGGGCGTCGAAGCGGGTGTAGTTGTGCAGGAAGACGGTCGCCTCCGCGTTCCACGGCGCGAAGAGATTGGACCAGGCGTGCTTGGCCCAGCCCGGCGAGGAGATGTTGAGGTGCACGTCCCCGGGCTTGAGGCCGATCCAGTACATCGTGGCCAGGTGGCCGATCGGGTACGAGACATGGGTGTGCTCGACCAGCTTGGGGCGGGCGGTGGTGCCCGAGGTGAAGTAGAGCATCAGCGGGTCGTCGGCATGGGTGGGGCCGTCCGGCTCGAACCGGGCGTCGGCCGTGTACGCCTCCTCGTACGCCCGCCAGCCCTCGGGCGCGCCCCCGACCGCGATCCGGCCGTAGTCGCCCGGCACCTCGTCGAACTTCGCGGTGTCCTCGGCGCGTACGAGCACATGCCGGACCCGGCCGCGCTCGACGCGGTCGCGCAGGTCCGCCGGTCCGAGCAGCGGGGTGGCCGGGATGACCACCGCGCGCAGCTTCATCGCGGCCAGCGCGGTCTCCCACAGCTCGGCCTGGTTGCCGAGCATGACGAGGACGCGGTCCTCGGCCCGCACCCCCCACGCGCGCAGCCGGTTCGCCACCCGGTCGGAGCGCTCGGACATCTCGGCGAAGGTGAGCCGGGTGCCGGTGCCGTCCTCCTCCACGATGTGCAGGGCCGTGCGGTCGTTGCCGTCCGCGATGACGTCGAACCAGTCGAGCGCCCAGTTGAAGTACGCCGGACGCGGCCAGCGGAAGCCCTCGTAGGCCGTGGCGTAGTCATCCCGGTGAGCGAGCAGAAAGTCCCGCGCGGTCCGGAACGCTTCCGTCGCGTCGGTGTTCGCCGTCATGTGTCCTCCTCATTGCCGGACAGCCACCTAGCATCGTGTAATCCGTGATGGAGGTCTCACCACCCCCGAACGGGGGTGCGCCGCGATGAAGGGTTGAGCACGTGGCAGCTGACGCAGCCGAGGCGGTGGAGGTACGGGGCGCGCTCGTGCGGCTGAGGCGCGCCACGGGGCTGCCGGTCGCCTTCGGGGGCCTGGTGGAGTCCGGGCGGCCGCAGATACGGATCAGCGAACTCAGCGGCACCGCCACCACCGCGCTCAGCTCGCTCGCCGTCGTCTCCGGCAACGGCCTGGGCGGCAAGGTGGTCGCCCTGTCCCGGCCGTGCGCGGTGACCGACTACTCGGCCTCCCGGCAGATCACTCACGAGTACGACGTGGCGGTGGCGACGGAAGGCCTCAAGTCCGTGCTCGCGATCCCGGTCGTCGTACGGCGCCGGGTGCGCGGTGTGCTGTACGGCGCCCTGCGGACCGCGCAGCCGCTGGGCGACCGCACACTGAACGCGGCCGTGGAGGCGGCACGGGACGTGGAGCAGGCTCTGGTCGCACGGGACGAGGCACAGGCCGTGCTGGCGGCCGTACGGGAGCCGTCGGCGCCGGCAGGCGCGGCATGGGAGCAGGTCCGTGAGGCCCACGGCGTGCTGCGGACGCTGGCCGGACGCATCGAGGACCCGGCGCTGCGGGCCGAGATCCTCGAGGTCTGCGGGCGCCTGGCGGGCGCGGCGTCACCCGGCTCCGGGGCGCGGACCGCGGGCCTGTCCCCGCGGGAGGTGGACGTCCTGTCGTGCCTGGCGGTCGGGGCGACCAACGCCATGGCCGCGGAACGGCTGGGGCTGCGGCCGGAGACCGTGAAGGGCTATCTGCGGTCCGCGATGCGGAAGCTGGGTGCGCACACCAGGTGGGAGGCGGTGGTGGCGGCGCGCCGGGCCGGAGTCCTGCCGTAGGCCCCGGCCGGCTTGCGGCAGCTCCTCCCCCGTGACTCCCGGTGGACCGGCACCCACCCGCGCTTCGTGCCCTCACCCGGATTGCCGGCTCTTCATTCGTTCAAGACCGAACTGAATTCCCTTGTACCGGGCCCGCTGTTATTCCCCTCACCACACCGCCCGTCCGAATTTCAAAGACCGACTGCCTAATATTGGCCAGGACACGACACACGGAGGGAGCGGTGACCGTGCGACGGGACTTCAAGGAGCCTGCCCGACCCCGCCCCGACCTGGTCATCGGCCGGGAGGAGCTGTTCGCCGGAGCGCGCGAGCAGCTCGCCGCCGGGGGCAGTGTGCTGGTGCACGGCCCGGCGGGAATAGGAAAGTCGACGGTGCTGCGCGCGCTGGCCGCCGAATACGGTGAAACCGTGCGCACCGTCCTGCGCTGCTCGGCGACCCAGTCCGAATCCCATCTGCCCTTCCTGGCCCTCGCCGACCTGCTCGGTCTCGTGGTGGACGAGGTCGCCTCTCAGCTGCCCGCCCCTCAGCGCACCGCCCTGGAGTCCGCGCTCACCGGCCGCGGCGAGTCCACGCTGCAACGGGACGGACTCGCGCTGCGGCTCGCGGTCCTGTCCACCCTGCGCGCGCTCGCCGCCCGCGGCCCCGTACTGATCGTCGCCGACGACCTGCAGTGGCTGGATCCGGCAAGCACCGAACTGCTGGGCTTCGCCGCCCGGCGCCTGGGCGGCACGCCGGTGCAACTGCTGTGCGCGGTGCGCACGCACAACGAACCGCAGGCCCAGGAGCACGACCGCTACCTGGGCACGTCCCCGCCGGACACGCTCGCGGTCCGGGTCAACCCGCTCACCCGCACCCACGTCGCCGAACTGCTCGACCATCGCGGCTACACCGGCCTGCCCCGCTCCACCGTCAGGGACATCCACCGCACCAGCGGCGGCAATCCGCTGTTCGCGCTGGAGCTCGGCCGTGCCCTCGCCGAGAGCTCGAGGCCCCCGAGACCCGGTGAGCCGCTGCCGGTGCCGACCTCGCTGCGTGCCCTGGTGCTGAGCCGGCTGGAGGCGCTGTCCGCGGAGGCGCGCCGCACCCTGCTCGTGGCGAGCGCCGGGGCACGGCCCACCCTCGCCCTGCTGCGCGCGGCCGGCCGGCAGAACGCCGAGGCGGAGACCGCGCAGGCCGCCACGCTCGGGCTGCTGGGGACGGAGCGGGACACGCCGGGAGTACGGTTCGCGCACCCGCTGATATCGGCCGCGCTGTACGCCCAGGCGAGCCCGGAGGAGCGGCGCGGCGCGCACGCCGCGCTGGCCACGGCGGCCGCCGATCCGATCGAGCGGGCCCGGCATCTCGCGCTGGCCACCACCGGCACCGACCCCCATGTGGCCGAACGCCTCGGCGAGGCAGCGGCCGCCGCCCGGGACCGGGGCGCCCCGTCAGTGGCGGCGGGGCTCGGACTGCTCGCGGCCCGGCACACTCCCGGCGACGCCGTCCCGGGCCCGGACACACGGCGGTCGCAGGCCGCCGAGGACGCGCTGACCGCGGGAGAGACGGACTTCGCCCGGGACATCGCCCACGAGGTGCTGGCCCAAGCGACCGAACCGGCGGACCGGGTACGGGCCTGGATGGTCGTGATCGACGCCGCCGGACACGCGATGGCCGAGGTCGACTCGGTCTTCCCCCAGGCGCTCGCGGACGCGGGCGACGACCCGCGCCTGCTCACCCTGGTGCACTACCAACTCGCCTGGCGTGCCCTGCTCGTGGAGGGCGACTTCGAGCGGGCGCGGGAGGAGGGCGCGCTCGCCGCGGATCTGGCGGCGCGGGCCGGGGACCGGCGCAACGAGCTGCTGGCGCTGGCCTTCCAGGCCCAGGCGGAGACCCTGATGGGGCATCCGGACGCCCCGGCGACCATCAAGCGGGCGCTGAAGGAACCCCAGGACCCCCGGGTGGCGTGCGACCACAACGGCGCGGGCGCCGTACGGTTCCGCTGGCTGGTCATGAGCGACCAGCTGGGCGAGGCACGCAAGACGGTCAGCGCCCTGCTGCGCGAGGCACGGCGACGCGGCATGGTCGAGGCCGAGGTCCACTTCCTGCGCGGGCTCGCCGAGACCGAGCTGCGGGCCGGGCACTGCGGGCGGGCCCTCGACCTGGCGCGGGAGAGCCTCCGGCTGGCGCGGGACACCGGGATCGGGGAGGCCGCGAGCGCGATGCTCACCTCGCTCGCGGAGGCCGCCGGCGGGGAGGTGGACCGGGCGCTGACGCTGGCCCGCGAGGCGGTGGGGCGCGCCGAGGAGGACGGCGACGTGATCTATCTGTCGCGGGCGCTGGCCGCGCTGGGGCACGCCCAACTGGTGGCCGGGGACGCGGCGGGCACGGTGCGTTCCCTGCGCCGGGTGAGGGAGCTGGAGGAGGGCCTCGGGGTCACCGACCCGGCCCGGGGGCGCTGGCAGGGCGACCTCGCCGAGGCGCTGGTCCGCGTCGGGGAGCCGGCCGAGGCGCAGGACGTCGTCGACGCCACCCGCGCCCGGGCGCTGCGGCTCGGCCGGGAGAGCGTACTGGCCGTACTGGACCGGGCCGAGGCCCTGATCCGGGCGGGGCGCGGCGAAGTCGAGGAGGCGGAGCGGCAGTTGACGTCGGCTCAGGACCGGCTGGCGGCCCTGGGCTACTGCCTCGAGGAGGCGCGGGCGGCCTATGCGCTCGCGCGCCTGCGCACCCAGCGGCCGGGTCCGGCGTCGTACGACGAGGCGGCCAGGCTCTTCCGCCGCTGCCGCGCCATGCCGTGGCTGCGCCAGGTGGAGACCGCCTCCGTCACCGGCCCCGCCCAGCCGCCCCTGGCCGCGGCCGCCCTCGACACCCTCGCCGCGACGGAGCGGCAGGTGGCCGCGCTGGTCATGGAGGGTGCGACGAACCGCGAGATCGCGGCGCGCCTGTTCATCAGCGTGAAGACGGTGGAGGCGACGCTGACGCGCGTCTACCGCAAACTGGGCATCCGGTCCCGGGTGGACATCGTGCGGCTGGCGGCGGGGCAGCGTTCGGGCTGAACAACCCTTGCTGGAAACCAAGTTGACGGTTATACGCGCGCAGACCGAGGGTTAACCCTGCCCAACTGCCCTTAGGGGGTTCCCTCATTGGGGCAGGACCCCTCCGGCTCCTAGCGTAAGGGCGTGCCGCTCGCCCGGGCACACGGGGGTCCCTCCCCGCACTCGGCTTCCGTCGGGTGTGACGGAGCCACGACCTCCGTGCACCACCCCCCACCCGCGCGAACCCCCCCACCGGCATTCCGCTGAGGAGACCCATGTTCGGCCTCAACCGCGCCAGGAGAACGGTCGCCGCCGCCGACCAGCCGCGCACCGCCACGGTGCCGATCGTGTCCGACTCCAGCTGCCGCGGCTCGTACGGCTCCGACTTGGTCGCGAGCGACATGGTGTGCGCCGGATACTCGTCCGGCGGCGTGGACACCTGCCAGGGCGGCAGCGGCGGTCCCCCGCTCATCGGGGGCGTCCTGGCAGGCATCACTTCCTGGGGCAACGTCTGCGCGGAGGCCGGTCACCCGGGTGTCCACACCCGGCTCACCACCTTCTCGAACCTGGTCACGGCGCAGGTCACCTCGTAGCCGGCCCCGAAGGCTCCTGAGTACCACTCAGGTAGATGCCAGGGGGCGTTGCGGGCCTCCACGAGCGGCCCGCAACGCCCCCTTTCCACTGTCCGCACCGGGGCCGTCCCCGTCCCGGCCCGTTGGAGGCTGCCGCCCTGTTCGCGGACAGTCACGGTCCGCAACTCTCACCGGATCCTGGTCGCACTCCCCGCTCTCGCGCCGTTTGCCCCGTATATCCTGCGACGTGATCACGCAGACGTACGTTCGACACGGGAGGCAGCCGCGATGTCCGAGCGTCGTGCCCGTCCGACCCCGAGGGGTGGCAGGAAGTCCGTCTGGCGCCGCGGTCTCACCCAGCCACCGGCACCGCCCGCCGTCCCGGCCGCGCCCGGCCCGGACCAGCCGCCGGCGGAACCGGCCGAGGCGGGCAGCATCGTCCAAGCGGCCCTGTACCGGGACGGCGTCCGCGTCTCGTCGCCGGCTTCCCTGGCGGACACCTTCCGCGAGCTGCGCGACGAACCGCACGGCATGGCATGGATCGGTCTCGCCCGTCCGACCGAGTCGGAACTCCTGTCCCTGGCCAACGAGTTCGACTTGCACCCGCTCGCGGTGGAGGACGCGATGGAGGCGCATCAGCGGCCCAAGCTGGAGCGGTACGGCGACACGCTGTTCGTGGTGCTGCGCGCCGCCCGCTATCTGGACGCCCCCGAGGAGGTCGACTTCGGCGAACTGCACGTGTTCGTCGGCCCGGACTTCGTGATCACGGTCCGGCACGGAGCGGCCCCGGACCTGTCGGCGGTCCGCCGCCGCATGGAGGAGACGCCCGAGCTGCTGAAACTGGGCCCGGAGGCGGTGCTGTACGCGATCCTGGACGCGGTCGTGGACGGGTACGCCCCGGTGGTGGCCGGGGTGCAGATCGACGTCGACGAGATCGAGACCGAGGTCTTCCGCGGCGACCCGGAGGTCTCCCGCCGCATCTACGAACTCTCCCGCGAAATGGTGGAGTTCCAGCGCGCCACCCGCCCCCTGGTGGGCATGCTGCACGGCCTGATGGCCGGTTTCGCGAAGTACGGCACGGACGAGGAACTCCAGCGCTATCTGCGCGACGTCGCCGACCACGTCACCCATATCAGCGAACGCGTCGACGGCTTCCGCCAGGCCCTGACGGACATCCTGACGGTGAACGCCACACTCGTCACCCAGGAGCAGAACGCGGAGATGCGGGCGCTGGCCGAGGCGGGCTTCGAGCAGAACGAGGAGATCAAGAAGATCTCCAGCTGGGCGGCGATCCTGTTCGCCCCGACGCTCGTCGGAACCATCTACGGCATGAACTTCTCGCGCATGCCCGAGTTGCACTGGGCCCTCGGATACCCCTTCGCCATCGTCCTGATGGCTGTCGTGTGCACCAGTCTGTACCTCATCTTCAAGCGGAAGGACTGGCTCTAAGAGTCATCACGTGATGCCGTGATGTCCGTCCGGTGTCTATGCGGAGCTGGCGCGCCTGGGTGGCGTGTTGTCCGTACAACCGGATGTTCCGACGTGGGCCTTGTGCCGCTCGTTCGCGGGTCGGGTCTCATTCGGGGTTTGTCCGGTACCGGTCGGTGTGTTTTGTCGAGCAGAGGCCC
>NZ_JBEYXD010000017.1:0-164056 GCF_040644975.1 Streptomyces sp. NPDC046900
CGCACCCGCTCCGGATAGCTCCCACCAGCAACATGATCACTCGGCACGAGACAGGGACTCTACCCGATCAAGATCATCTAATCGAACGACGTTGCGCCCAGGCCAGTCTCACGACGAGCCCCAGGTCCTCTCAGCTTCCCAAGCTGAGAGTGCACGCCGCTCTGTCTGCCGACCCTGAGGAATCAGAGAAGGTCCCGCCAGAAGGGGACCGTTGTTCGCGGGTTCCAGCTCTCATCGACCTCACCCCGTGCCTCGTCGAACTCCTGGTGGGTGTACTCGACCAGGTCCAGCCCGTAATAGATGATGTCGGTCTGCCACATCGAGAGCACCGGATGCCCGAAGCTTCCCCGGCCGGCGGGCAGGTATCGGTGGGCATACACGGGCACCAGCACCGGCGCCTCCGCCAGATGGCGCCGCGCCTGTGGGCCTGTTCTGCCTCGCTGGTCAGCCGGGCGGCTGTTCAGTACTCCTTCAAGTACGGCGCCGGCTCTGCGGTCTCCCCCGCACGCCGCTTCCGGGCGAGAGCCAATCCGCGGCTGGTGGCATCACCGCGTGTTCGAAACCATGGGTTCGAATCCCGCGCCCACCGTTCAACCGGATGCGACGTCGCCCTGAACGTGACCTGACCGGCGCTCCGGCTGGAAGGGCTGTGCGGCCACCTCGCGGACCGGGTCCGGCCGGTTGCCCGGCGGTCACTTCATTCGGGCTCGGCGCGCATGACCGTGGCGCGCCACCTCACAAAACGCCACAAATGCCACTATTCTCCACGACCGACTGACTGAACCCACCTGCCGGTCCGCCCCGACCCGCATGAACACGGATCACGTCCGGCTCGTCTGGTCTCGGCCTCCCCGAGCATGGCACGCGCTCCCAGAGAGAGACCGTCATGCACTCCTCCTCCAAGCTGACCCGGTTCCTCGTCGGTCTGGCGCTCGCGGTGACCTGGCTGTCCGGTTGTGACGCGCCGCCCGCCGAGCGACCGGCGGCCGGCTCCTCGCCGTCCGGGCAGCCGGCCAGGGGCGCCGATCTCCAGGATCCGCCCGAGGTGGTGAGCCGCAACGGGGTCCTGCGGACCACCATCGTGGTGGAGCGGCGCAAGGTGCTGGTGGGCGATCGCCGGTTGTGGGCGCTGACCTACAACGGCCGCTACATGCCGCCCACACTCCGGGTCCAGCCGGGTGACCGCATCGAGCTGGCCATGGAGAACCGCGTCGGGGCGGAGTGGCAGGGCGTCACAGCAGACACCAACCTGCACACGCACGGTCTGCACGTGTCGCCGCGGCAGCCCGCCGACGACATCTTCATCTCCATCAAGCCCCATACGACCTACCACTACTCGTACCAGCTGCCGCGTGACATCAAGCCGGGCACGTACTGGTACCACTCGCACATCGACATGCATTCGGCCGCTCAGGTGGCCGGAGGCGAGTCGGGCGTCATCATCATCGACGGCCTGCGGAAGTACCTGCCGTCCTCCCTCCGCAACATCACCGAGCACGTGATCGCCTTGAAGGACAACCAGATCCAGGGCGACGAGATCAAGATCCACCCGCTGTCCATCCAGGCCAAGACCAACCGCACGGTCAACGGCCAGCAGAATCCCGTGGTCCATATCCGCCCCGGAGAGACCCAGTTGTGGCGTCTCGCCAACATCGGCGCCAACATCTACTACGAGCTGCGCCTCAAAGGCTCCACGTTCCACGTGATCGCCCAGGACGGCTATCCCGTCCACCGGATCTACTCCGCGGACACACTGATCATCCCGGCCGCCGCCCGGTACGACGTACTGGTGCAGGGCGGGTCGGCGGGCACGGCTCAGTTGGAAACGCTGCCGTTCTACACCGGACCGGCCGGCAACAGCTTCCCGCAGGCGAACCTGGCGACAGTCGTCACCGGCGGTCCCTCCGTGGTGCGGGCCCGTATCCCGTCCGTCTTCGGGCCACTCGACGATCTCTCCCACGCCGAGATCGCCGACCGCAAGACGATGGTGTACACCGAGAACAAGGCCGGCACACGGTTCTTCATCAACCGTAAGGACTACGACCCGAACCGCGTCGACTTCGTCTCCCGGCTCAACACGATCGAGGAGTGGACGATCCGCAACGACACACAGGAGGACCACTCCTTCCACGTCCACACCAACCAGTTCCAGGTGATGTCCCTGAACGGAAAGGCCGTGGACCCCGCCCATTCCTGGCACGAGACGGTCAACGTCCTCCGCGGGCAGAAGCTCGTCCTCCGGATCCACTTCACGAACTTCACCGGCCGAACGGTGCTGCACTGCCACCTCCTCAACCACGAGGACATGGGCATGATGTCCGTCCTGGACATCGTCGACGACCGTGCGGCCCAGTCGACGGACGAGAACGCCGGCCACTGATCCGATCGGCCAGGCCAACGCGCAATCGGCCGGACAACGCGACTGATCGGCTCGCGGCAGAGTCGTCCGTCAGCGTCTCCCGGTCAGCAGCATGGTCCGCAAGCCCGTCCGGGTCCATCAGACCGGGGCAATTCCAGGAGGTCGGATCAGCGGGCCAGCAGACAGGTCCCGACGCCGGCCACGGTGGAGCAGGCCATCACAAGGCACGCGCAGACGGCATGCCTTCTGAGCAGGGTGCGACGCAAGGTGGCGTAGCGGGCCTCGTATTCGCCGCGCAGGCGCTTGGCCCGGTCGGCAGTGGCCTGCAGCGCCTCCCGCGTCAGACCGAGGCGCTGCTCGGTGTAATGGCGGGTCAGATCCTCGGCCTGCCCATGCGTGAGCCAGGGCAGGCGAGCGCAGAGGGCTTCGGCCTCCCGCTGCGCCTGCTCTCGCTCTGCTTGCAGGAGGAGGTAACCCTCGACCTCGTTGGCGAGTGTGCCGCTCTGCCGGTCCGGCGGGGCCCCATGACGGCTCGATGACGTCAAGGCCGGCCCCTTTCGCGCCCCGGCGTCTCAATCCCGCGCTTGCCGCGGTAGTCCTGGTAGTCGATCTGCGAAACGTCGGGGTGATGCAGGTCGAACGCCGGGGATTCGGTGCGGATGCGCGGCAGGGTGTGGAAGTTGTGCCGGGGCGGCGGGCAGGAGGTCGCCCACTCCAGCGAACGGCCGTAGCCCCACGGGTCGTCGACGCCGACCGGCTTGCCGTACTTGGCGGTCTTCCACACGTTGTACAAGAACGGAAGCATGGACAGCCCCAGCAGGAACGATCCGATGGTCGAGACGGTGTTCAGCCAGGTGAAGCCGTCGGTGGCCAGGTAGTCGGCGTACCGGCGGGGCATCCCCTCGGCGCCCAGCCAGTGCTGTACCAGGAACGTCGTGTGGAATCCGATGAACAGCGTCCAGAAAGTGATCTTTCCGAGGCGCTCGTCGAGCATCTTGCCAGTGAACTTGGGCCACCAGAAGTGGAATCCGGCGAACATCGCGAAGACGACGGTGCCGAACACGACGTAGTGGAAGTGCGCCACCACGAAGTAGCTGTCCGAGACGTGGAAGTCCAGGGGCGGCGACGCCAGGATGACACCGGTCAGGCCGCCGAAGAGGAAGGTGACCAGAAAGCCCGTCACCCACAGCATCGGAGTCTCGAAGGACAGCGAGCCCTTCCACATCGTGCCGATCCAGTTGAAGAACTTCACACCGGTCGGAACCGCGATCAGGAACGACATGAAGGAGAAGTACGGCAACAGCACACCACCGGTCACGAACATGTGGTGCGCCCACACCGTGACCGACAGGCCCGTGATGGAGATCGTCGCGCCGACCAGGCCCATGTAACCGAACACCGGTTTGCGCGCGAAGACCGGGATGACCTCCGTGACGATGCCGAAGAAGGGCAGCGCGATGATGTAGACCTCGGGATGGCCGAAGAACCAGAAGAGGTGCTGCCACAACAGGGGGCCGCCGTTGGCCGCGGCGAAGACCTGGGCGCCGAACTTCCGGTCCACCTCGAGTGCGAGGAGCGCCGCTGCCAGCACCGGGAAGGCGAACAGCACCAGCACGCTGGTGAGCAGCACGTTCCAGGTGAAGATCGGCATGCGGAACATGGTCATGCCGGGACAGCGCATGCAGACGACCGTGGTGATGAAGTTGACGGCGCCGAGGATGGTGCCGAAGCCCGAGAGTACGAGGCCCATGATCCACAGGTCGCTGCCGATGCCGATCGAGTGGTGGGCGTCGGTGAGCGGGGAGTAGGCGAACCAGCCGAAGTCGGCCGCGCCCTGGGGGGTGAGGAAGCCGCCGAAGACGGTCAGCGCGCCGAACAGGTACAGCCAGTAGGCGAACATGTTGAGGCGGGGGAAGGCCACGTCGGGGGCGCCGATCTGGAGCGGCATGATCCAGTTCGTGAAGCCGGCGAACAGCGGTGTCGCGAAGAACAGCAGCATGACCGTGCCGTGCATCGTGAACGCCTGGTTGAACTGCTCGTTCGACACGATCTGCAGGCCCGGACGGGCCAGCTCGGCGCGCATGAGCAGGGCCATGACGCCGCCGATGAGGAAGAACGCGAACGACGTGACCAGATACAGCGTGCCGATCGTCTTGTGGTCGGTGGTCGTCGCCCACTTGACCACGACATTGCCGGGCTGCCTGTGCCGGACCGGCATCTCGTTCGCGTATGACTCCACACCTGGTTCGGCACCGTGGGGTTCGTTGAGGATGCTCACAAGTGGGTGTCTCCCGGTACTCGCGGTTCGCGTCGTCAGTCAGCCGCCATCCTGGCTCTGCCAGGGGCAGGGCTGCCTCCCCGATCGACCGGAATACGGCCATTCGGCAGGACGATCCGAGCCCAATGGAGTAACCGGGGTGTGTCGCTGTCGGCCCGATGCGCATGGGCATGGCAGACGTTGCGGCGGCCGATCGGCGCGTGCGTTCCGACGCCGACTTCGCTGGTCGTCAGGGCCGGCATCCAAGGGGTTACGCCAAACGAGTCAGGCATCCGTGAGGGCGTGGCCATGGCGGGAACGTCAGCTCTCGAAGAGCGCATCCTCGTGTGCCTGCATCGTGGGATCGAGAACCGCGCGAAGCCGGTCGATGCTGCTGCGCCACTGTCTGCCGTCTCCGGTCTCGCCCCAGAGTTCGGGTAGCTCGGATTCGTCTGCGAGGACTCGGTCCAGGGCCTCGACGGCCAGCCGTCTGAAGTCGGCCGGCAGGACGGGCACCGGCTCGTCAGGACCGTAATGGGGGCTGACCGCCTCGCCCCCTGGGCATTGGGCGGCGACCAAGGCGGCAGCCGCCACGGCCTCCTCGGCGTCGGGGCCCTCTAGGTAATCCTGGTTGCCGACGGTGCGCACCAGAACTCCGCGGATGAGGGCTGCACGCTCTGCTGCGGCAGCATCATCCAGATCGTCGGCGAAGTCCGCGGCCGTGTCGTTGTCGAACGGACCGATGTCCCAGGTACCCATGGCTCCCCTCTCACCTCACTGACCGGGATCTTCGCACGGGTCACTGACATCGGGCCGAAGAGCTCGTGCCGACTGCGCCGAACGACGGGGAAGGTCCCGGTGGATCTCCCTGGGAAGCTTGGGTGATCGAGGGGCGGAAGCTTGCGGCACGGGAGGTTTGCATCTCGGGGGGCTCTCAGTGGTCCCGGTCAGCGGGCAGAGCCTCGCACGAACCGACCGAGCGCCTGACCTGTGCGGCTGCGTCGATGGTGACCGCGGCGACGGATTTTCCTCCCGCCGCTGGTCTTGATAGGGACCGAACCCGACCACCACTTCGGAGTATCCGATGTCTGAGTCCACTCTCTTCCAGACCGCCGTCGTCACGGGTGCCAGCCGCGGCTTCGGGCGCGCGATCACCGCCGCCTTGGTCGCCGCGGGCACCCGCGTGGTCGGCATCGCCCGCCATGAGCAGGACCTGAACGCCGTACACGACGGCGAGGGCTTCACCCCCGTCGCCGCCGATGCCACCGACGAAGCGCTCGCGCAGGACGTGATCGGCACGCACCGACCCGGCCTGCTCGTCCTCAACGCCGGGGCCGTACCGCACATGGCACCCGTGCACGAGCACACCTGGGAGACCTTCACTAGTAACTGGGACGTCGACACGCGGCACGTGTTCACCTGGACCCGGGCGGCGCTGCGGCAGCCGCTGGCGCCGGGCAGCGTGGTCGTCACGATGTCCAGCGGGGCCGTCCTGGGCGGATCCCCGCTCAGCGGTGGATACGCCAGCGCCAAGGCGGCCATCCGGTACATCCGGGGGTACGCGGCCGACGAGTCGCAGCGGGCCGGCCTGGGCATCCGGTTCGTCACGCTGCTGCCCAACATGACCCCGGCCGGCGGCGTCGGCGCGGTCGCGGTGGCGGGCTACGCCGCACGCCAGGGCGTGGACCGTGACACCTTCGTCAAGGGCAGGGGGCCCGTCCTCACCGCGGACCAGGTCGCCAAGGCCGTCGTGGAGCTCGCCGGGAACCCGGACAGCGCACCGGAGTACCGGGTCGGCGGCGACGGGCTGAGCCCGCTCGGCTGAGCAACGGCTCTACAGTCACCCTCACCACACCCCCAGGAGATGCCGCGATGCCCTCGAACGCCGAATTCGCCGCTGTGACCGAGCAGTTCCGGCCGGAACTGCTCGCGCACTGCTACCGCATGCTCGGCTCGATCCACGACGCCGAGGACCTGGTGCAGGAGACATACCTGCGCGCGTGGCGGGCGTACGACCGGTTCGAGGGCCGCTCCTCGGTGCGGCGATGGCTCTACACGATCGCCACCAGATCCTGCCTGACGGCGCTGGAGTCGCGCTCCCGACGGCCGCTTCCGTCGAGCCTCGGCGCGCCTGTGGACGATCATCTGGTGGCCATGGCTCCCCGTGAGCCGTCCATGGCGTGGCTCCAGCCCGCGCCCGACGCCCTGTTCGGCGGCCATGACCCGGCGGCGGTGGTGGCCGGGAGGACTGGAGTGCGGTTGGCCTTCATCGCCGCGCTCCAGTTCCTGTCCGCCCGGCAGCGGGCCGTGCTGACGCTGCGTGATGTGCTGTCGTTCCGGACCGCCGAGGTCGCCGAGATCCTGGACACGACGACCGCCGCCGTCGACAGTGCGCTGCGCCGCGCCCGGTCCCGCCTGGCCGAGGCCGGACCGGTCGAGGACGACCTGGCCGAACCGACGGAGCAGACCCTCCGCGCACTTCTCGACGACTACGTCGACGCGTTCACCCGGGCCGACGCCGACGCGCTGGTGAACCTGCTGCGGGTCGACGTCGAGCTGGAGATGCCGCCGACCCCGACCTGGTTCACCGGACGCCGGGCCGTCGTCGGATTCCTGTCCGCCCGCGTACTCCGTCCTGGCCTGTGGCGCATGGCGCCCACCCTCGCCAACGGCCAGCCCGCCCTCGTCGTCCACAAACGCGGGGCCGCCGACCGCTACGAGGCGTACGGAGTCCAGGTCCTGACCCTGATAGGCGCACGGATCAGCCGCATCACGGCGTTCAACGACCCAGGTCTGGTCCCCACGTTCGGCCTCGCGCCCGCGCTCACCACCTGAAACCGCATCAGGAGCCTGGTGGCGGGCCTCCACGAGAATCCGCGGGCCACAGCGCCAGGCCGGGTCAGGACGCCGTGGCGCTCGTTGCCCGCTCCAGCAGTTCTCGGGCGTCGCGGACGCACCCGTGGTCGGGGCTGAAGAGTTCGGTGAGTGCGGTGATGGTGTCGCGGGTGCCTGGGCTGCCTCGTCATGGCGTCCGAGGCCCAGGAGAGCGTCCGCCACAGGTACGCCCACCGTGTAGACCTCGGCGGCATCGAACCGTCGAGAGGTGGTGTAGGCCTCGCGGGCACTGGTCACACAGCCGAGGGCCTCGGCGCAGCGGCCCCGGGCGCTGAGTGCACGGTCGAGGCTCCGCCCTGACGACGACCGGGCGGGCCAGGTCAGTTGGGGGTTCGACGGCTGCTTCGCTCTGCGTCCGTCTGCCGGCAATCCAGTCTGCGGAGGCGGTACTTCGGGCCTACGATCATGGGTGCTTCGGATCAGACGGCGATCGGACGGGTGATGTCGAGATGACCGCAGAAGCGATGGCGATCTTGCAGGCGGCCGGAGCCGAAGAGATCCAGCACCCTGGTGGAACACTGCTGTCGCACCTGCGGCGAGTCAGCACCCTTCTCGGCTCGTGGGGCGCTCGCCCGGCGTTGGTGTCGGCCGGGCTGTGCCACGCGTTCTACGGGACCGACGGATTCCCGGTCGCGTTGCTGGACCTGGGGCGTCGGGCGGAACTGGTCGAGGCGATCGGCGTCGAGGCCGAAGCACTCGTCTACTTCTACGCCTCCTGCGACCGCAAGTCCTCCTACCCGGGGCTGGCTGACAACCGTGACACGTTCGTCGACCGGTTCACCGGTACCCGGATGCATCCAAGCCTCGAAGAGCGACGGGACTTCGCCGAACTCACCACCGCCAACGAGCTGGACATCGTCGCAGTCAGCCCAGAGGCGCGCACCCGTTACGGGGCTGACCTACGTGACCTGTTCACTCGCTGGCGGCCGCTGCTGTCCGAGGCGGCCTGGGCGCACTGCCGCAGCGTGCTGGACCAGGCCGAGTAGTGCCGAGCCGGCAGACACAACCGCCTTTCGTGCCCAGTCGAGCGGGAGCTGGTGTTTGCGGGACCTTCAGTCAGCTGGTGAATGTCACGGTCATGGCCGTCCGGCAGACCGTCACTCCGGACGGGATGCAAGGCCGCGCGGCCGCGACGATCAACTTTGTCGGCATGGGACTGACCCCGCTCGGTTCGCTGCTCGGCGGCTTTCTCGCGGAAGTGTGGGGGACGCCCACGAGCCTCGTGGTGACAGCCGCAGGCATGCTGCTGTCACCGGCACCGATGGCCCTGTCCCCACTCGCCCGCCTGGGACGGACGCTTCCCGCCCCGCCGGAGACTCCCGTCCCGTCTGCGTGACGGCTTCTATCGCCGCGAAGAGCCGACACAACTCCGTCAGCGGCCGTGGCCATCACGGAAGCGCGGTCACACCCCCCGATTGGCCACTCTGAGCGTCATAGTCGGCCACAGGGGTGCCCCACCGAAGTTTTCGGCGCCCCGTACCCGCCAGGGCGGGGACACGTCTGAGGCCGTGGTGCAGCTGTGTACCGCGGCTCATATTTGCCCATGCGGGGCGATGGCGAGGACCGCGACGTCGTCGAGGCACGCGTGTGCGTGGCGGGGCACGTCGGTGTTGAGGAAATCGATGACATCAATGGGGTCTGGGGCCGGTTTGTCGGCGAATCGATCACGGAGCCGGTCGAGGAGGGGGTAGAAGTCCCCGGCCGGATTGCGGGCCTCGCTCAGCCCGTCGGTGCAGAGCAGCAGGACGTCGCCGCGCGTGAGGCGGTGCGTATAGGCGACGGGAAGTTCAGTGGTCAGAGCGCCGAGGCCGAAAGGCAGCGCGGATGGGCCGATGAGAGCGTTGACTTTGCCGCCGGAGATCAGGACGGGTTCGAGGTGTCCGTGATTGACGATCGTCACGCGTTGAGCGAGAGCGTCGTATTCGATCAGGGCGGCCGTGAGGAACAGTTCGTCGTCGCAGATCGCTTCTGCTTCCAGGGCGATGCTTCGTTCCATGCTGGCGGCGACCTGCCGCAGGTCGCCTCGTTCGTAGATGGCCTGACGGAAGCTGCCGAGGACGTCGGCGACGACGCGCACGGCTTGCAGGCCCTTGCCGCGGACGTCGCCGATGATGGCACGCTCGCCCGCTCGGGTCGCGCGTATGTCGTAGAGGTCGCCGCCGACCATCGTGCCGGACTCGGCGGGACGGTAGAGCCCGGCCGCCCATACGTGGCCGACCTGGTGCGGCACCGGCCGCAGCAGGGTGCGCATCACCGCCTCCTCGACCGGCATGCAATGCTCGCGCACCACGCAGAAGGCAACGATCAAGATCGTGATCAGCGCGAGAGCGATCATCTGCACCACGTGGTTCTCCATGGCCAGACCACCGCCCCACTTGCCACGAAACACCGCGATGACCGCCTGGCCCGCCAGGGCCAGAGCTCCCACTGAACCCGTCAGCCAGGACCCTGCGAACATGGCGGTGAAAATGGGCGCGGCGACCAGCAGCGGGCCGAGGTGAATATGCGGGGGCATGTGGATGTCCACCGCGGTGATCACCACGATGAACACGAGTGGGATCGCCACCAGCGCACGGTTCCCCCGCCGCGGGTGTGGGAGACCGGCTACCAGGCGCCGCCCAAGGTCCACACCTTCACTGTGCATCCTCCCGAGAGTCGGTGCAGGAGCGCAGACGGTCGGCAACCGACCAGTTGGCACATCTCGGTCCCGTCGCCGCCCCGGCCCCCGACTCCGGCACGACGCTCCGCCCGGCCACCTGTGTTCTCTCCCGTTCGCGACGCTGGGTTCAGACACGGACTGAGCTGAGCGTCAAAAGTGGCCAACAACCACAGAGACCCTCACGGGGCATGGTGCCGGCAAAAATCGAACGAATGCCTGAATTTAGCGGCAGTCACTCACCGCGGTCGACGTCCGTGAGCACGGTGCTTTGGTTATCGACTTTCACGATGGTGCCGGGCTCTGGATCGGCCCAGACCCGCAGTTCGAGTCCTGGCACCTGACCGGACGCGGAGTCGACCCGATCACGGTTGGCCCTGGCGGCGAGGACGACTGGGAGCTCTGACGACAGCAAGGCAGAGCTACTGCGCGCGTCCGGCAGTCTGTGGACCCAGCCGCTGAGGTTCAGGGCCCCAGTGATGCGGCGGAACGCTGGTCTTCCCAAGGCCGGCTGTATCGCTCACCAGGGAGACAGCCGGCCTTGGCATCCGACCCGCCGTAGCGGCGGGCGGTGAGCTGTGCACCGCCCCGGCGCTCGTGGAGCACCCCGCCCGGCGTTTCGGACGCCGGGCTCATCACGCCGCCTTCGCCTCCGTCGTCCCCGGGATCGCTCCCCGGGAGCGCAGCCGGGCGATCTCGGCGGGGCCGAAGCCCAGCTCGGCGAGGATCTCGTCGGTGTGCTCGCCCAGCTCAGGCGCCCGCTTCGCCGGGACCTTCGGCACCCCTCGCAGGTTGATCGGGCTGCTGACGGTCTCCTCCAGCTCGCTGACCCCCTCCAGGGGTACGACGATGTCGTTCGCGCGCAGTTGCGGGTCCTGCGCCGCCTTCTCCGGTGTCTGGATGAGGCTGTAGGTGATGCGTTCCCGGTCCAGGGCGTCCTTCCAGTGGGCGAAGGGCCGTGAGCGGAACTCGGCGTCGAGCAGTGCACTCACCGTGGCGGCGTGCTTGACCAGGCCTTCGACGTCGGCGAAGCGGGGATCCTCGAGAAGCTCGGGGCATCCGATGGCCCGGGTCAGTCCCGGCCAGTGCACGGAGGAGGTGGCCAGCATGAACCACTGGCCGTCCGCCGTCCGGTAGGGGTTGGTCAGCGCGTTCACCGGCGCGTTCCGGTCGTGCAGTTCGAACGATGTGCCGCCGGCGAGCGCGCCGGCCACGAGCGTTCCCGTGGCCCAGACGCCCGTCGCGAGCAGCGACGTCCCGACACTGGCTCCTTGCCCCGTCTGCTCACGGCGGTACAGGGCCGTCACGATCGCCGCGTAGATCGCGATCGCCGACGTGTAGTCGCCGCTGCCCCAGACCGGCACGGTCGGCGGGGCTCCCGCGTCCCGGGTGGAGCCCAGCAGCCCGCTGCGCGACCAGTAGGCGGTCAGGTCGAACCCCGGCTGCCCCGCGTCGGGTCCGGAATCCCCGAAGCCCGTGATGTCGGCGTGGATGACCCTCGGGTTCCAGCTTGCGACCTGCTCGTAGTCGAGGTGCAGCTTCTCGCGCGTGCCGTGCGGGAAGTTGGTGATCACCACGTCGGCCCATTCGACGAGGCGCTTCAGGACTTCTGTGGTCGCCGGGGACTTCAGGTCGATCACCATGCCGCGTTTGTTTCGGTTGGCCAGGTGCCAGCCGTAGTTGGCCTGTGCCCGGGGGCTGGGCGGGACGAAGCTCAGCCGTCGCTGGGGATCGCCCTGCCCGGGTGGCTCGATCTTGATGACGTCCGCTCCGAAGTCGGAGAGCATGGTGGCCGCGGCCGGTGCCGCGATGAAGCTCGACGCGTCGAGGACCTTCAGGCCGGTGAAAACGGATTCGGTGGTCATTGCGTTCACCCCACGAAGGCGCTGTGGCCGGTGATGGACTTGCCGACGATGAGTGTCTGCATCTGGTGTGTGCCCTCGTAGGAGTAGAGGGCTTCGGCGTCGGAGAAGAAGCGGGCGACGTCGTAGTCGAGGAGGATGCCGTTGCCGCCGAAGAGTTCGCGGCACCAGCCGACGACCTCGCGCATACGGGCCGCGACGTACTCCTTGGCCAGCGCGGAGTGTTCATCGCGGAAAATGCCCTGGTCCTGCAGCCGGGCGAGTTGTATCAGCATGCCCCAGGAGGCGGTGATGTTGCCGAGGCTCTTCACCAGCAGGTCCTGCACCATCTGGAACTTGGCGATGGGGCGGCCGAAGGCGATGCGTTCCTTGGCGTAGTCGAGCGCGAGCTCATAGGCGCCGATCATGACACCGAGGGCCTGCCAGGCGACTCCGCCGCGGGTCTGGCGCAGGACCTCGGCGACGTCGCGGAAGCCCTTGATGTTCTGCAGCCGGTTCGCCTCCGGCACGTGCACGTCGGTCAGGGTGATCTCGGCGTTCTGCACGATCCGCAGTGCGATCTTGCCTTCGATCTTCTCGGGTTTGAAGCCGGGGGTGCCCTTCTCGACGACGAAGGCCTTCACCTTGTTGTCGTCGACGTCCCGGGCGAAGACCACGACGTAGTCGGCGAAGGTGGCGTTGCCTATCCACTTCTTGGCGCCGTTGACGATCCAGGTGTCGCCCTCGCGCCTGGCGGTGGTGCGCATGCCGCCGGAGACGTCGGAGCCGCCGAGCGGTTCGGTCAGGGCGAAGGCGCCGATCTTCTCCATCGTGGCCATGGCGGGCAGGAACCTGTCGCGCTGTTCCTGGTCGCCGCCGTAGTAGATGGAGTAGAAACCGAGCCCGTTGTGGACGCCGAAGAACGTGGCGACCGAGGCGTCGACGCGCCCCAGCTCCGTGGCGAGCATGCCGCCGAGCAGGTGGCTGGTGGCCGCCTTGTGCTCGCCGTAGCCCTCGTAGGCCAGGGCGGCCAGTCCGCTGCCGCGGAACTTCTCGATCAGTTCGACAGGGAACTCGGCCCTGCCCCAGTACTCGTTGACCAGCGGCTTGACCTCCTTGCGCAGGAACGTGCGGGCCTTGAGGAGAATGTCGCGCTCGTCGTCCGAAAGCAGTGTCTGGTAGCGGTAGAAGTCGGCGGTCAGCAGGTCGTCCAGCGGCGCGACAGGGGTGGGGACGGGGGTGGTGACGGTCATCTCAGTGCTCCTTGTTGTGCTGGTTGCGGCGGATGTCCTCCAGGGCGGACAGGACGGCGAGTTGCCCGCGGTCACGGGCTTCGGCGAGGTCGGCGTAGGGAGTTGAGGTGTATGCCTTCTCCACCGCTTGGACGACTCGCTCCCGGTCCTCGGGGTCCTGTGAGGGCTCGCCGAGGGACATCCGCTGCAGGGACGAGCCGATGTGCTCGGTGATGTGGCGGTAGCCGCCGGGGCCTCCGCCCAGGTGCGCGCCCAGGAACGGACCGACCGTCGCCCAGCGGATGCCGAGCGAGTGGGTCACGACGGTGTCCAGGTCCTCGGGGGTCACCACGCCCTGCTGGACGAGGTAGACGGCCTGGCGGCTGAGCGCGTTCTGGAGGCGGTTGCCCACGAACCCGGGGATCTCCTGGCGTTCGACGACGGGCGTGCGGCCGACGGCGGTGTAGAAGTCGACGGCCGCCCGCACGGATCCCTCGGTGGTGCGTTCGCCGGGTACGACCTCGACGAGCGGCAGCAGGTGGGGCGGGTTGAAGGGGTGCCCGATGAGGATGCGACCCGCGTCTTCGAGCTCCGTGGTGAAGGCGGTCGCCGGGATCGCCGACGACGAGCTCAGCAGCAGCGCGTGCCCGGGGGCCTCCCGGACCAGCTGGGCGAACAGTTCCTTCTTGAACTCGACGCGCTCGGGCCCGTTCTCCTGGACGACGTCCGCGTCCCGGACTGCTTCGGTGATGTCGGCCGCGAGGTGTACGCGGTCGGCGAGGCCGTCGATGTCCAGGCCCTGCGCGACCAGGTGCGGGCCGAACGTGGCGAGCGCCTCGGCGACCGCCTCCGGCAGATCGGGGCGGGGATCGCTGACATGGACGGTCAGGCCGTGTGCGGCGAACAGCGCCGTCCACGACAGTCCGATGGTGCCCACCCCGATCACGGCGGCGGTACGGATGGGGTGCGTCACTGCGCGTCTCCCTTCAGGTGGTCGAAGACCGGCTCTACGGGGGCGAGGGTCAGGTCGGTGAGGATGTGGCCGGCGGAGGCGACCTCGAGTACGGGCAGGTCGGCCGGCGGGGCGAGGACGTGGGCGAAGAGCTGGAGCCGTGCGGGGCCGGTGCAGGCCTCCTTGACGACCACGTCGGTGATCTCGGTGCGCACCAACTCCTGGACGCGCATGTCGAGGTACTCGCGGTCGGTGAAGCAAGGGACTGTCGGCGCGTACGCCGGGCTGGTCAGCGGGGTGGTCATGTGCCGCCGGACGTCGTCGATCCGCATGTCACCGCCCCGTCCACTGCGGGGCACGGCGCTCGGCGAAGGCGGTCATGCCCTCGCGGACGTCGGCCGAGGCCATCAGCTCGGCCATCACCGTGCGCTGCGCGGCGAAGGCGTCGGCCTCGGGCGCGCCGTCCGCGGCCCGTGCGACGGCCTTCACTGCGGCCAGCGCGAGCGGGGCGTTCGCCGCGAGCTGCTCGGCGAGCAGGAGGGATGCCTCCACTGCCTGACCGGCGGGCACGACCCGGTTGGCCAGGCCCAGTTCGCCGGCCCGTCGGCCGCTCACCGGCTCGCCGGTCAGCAGGAACTCCATCGCGAGGTGGTACGGGATGCGCCGGGGCAGCCGGATCACTCCGCCACCGGCGGCGATCAGTCCCCGCTTGACCTCCGGCAGACCGAAGTGCGCGTCCTCGGCGGCCACGATCAGGTCACAGGCCAGGGCCAGTTCGAAACCGCCCCCCACGGCCCAGCCCTCGACGGCGGCGATCAGCGGCTTCGTCCGCTCTGCCTCGGTCACGCCACCGAATCCGCGTCCCGGGATGTTCGGGGACTCGCCGCGCAGGGCGGCCTTGAGGTCCATCCCGGCGCTGAAGGTGCCGCCCGCACCGGTCAGTACGCCGGCCCGGAGACCCTGGTCGGTCTCCAGCTCGTCCAGTGCCTCGGCCAGGAGTGCGGCGACCGCGGCGTTCACGGAGTTGCGTGCTTGTGGGCGCTCGATCGTGATCAGCAAGGTGGTGCCCGCCCGGTGGGTGCGCACGTCGGTGGTGCTCATGGCTCGCTTCTCTCGAAGAGGTACAGGGGACTGGGGGTTCAGCGGTCGGACAGTTCGGCGAGGACCTCGGCGGTGTCCTGGCCCGGTACCGGGGCAAGGCGGCGGATCGAACCGGGCGTCGCGGAGAACCGCACCGGGATCCCGATCGCGCGGATCGGTCCCTCGGTCGGGTGGACGACCGTCTCCAGCAGGTGGCCGTCACGGACGTAGGGGTCCTCGTGGGCGTGCTCCAGCTCCAGCACGGGAGCCATCGGGATGCTGTGCTTGGCGCACACCTCCGCCCACTCCTCCGTGGTCAGCGTCGGCGCGCACTCGTCGACCAGCCCGGCCAGGGCGTCGAGGTCGGCCATGTCGATGACCTGCCCGTTGACCCGGGGGTCCGCGGCGAGGTCCGGTCGCCCGGCGGCGACGAAGAAGTCGCGGAAGTTCTGCGGGGTGTAGGGGACGAGACAGGCGAGACCGTCCTTGGTGCGCCGCGCCCTGTGCTCCTTCGACATCGACCTGGGGTGGCCCGTGGGACCCGTCACCGGCTCGAACTCGTGCCCTGCCAGGTGCTCGACCAGGTTGAACGCGAGCAGCGTGTCGGTCATCGGGACCTCGATGTGCTGGCCCTGCCCGGTGCAGCAGCGGTGCAGCAGGGCGGCGAGCACGCTGTAGACGATGGTCAGTGCGGAGACCTTGTCCCCGATGATCGTCGGCAGGTAGACCGGCGTGCCCAGCGCGCGGTGGGTGATGTCGACCAGCCCGGAGGCGGCCTGCACGGTCTCGTCGTAGGCGGCGTTTCCGGCCTGGTCGGACTCGCTGCGGAAGCCCTGGCCGTGTGCGTAGACCAGGCCCGGGTTGCGCGCGGCGACGTCCGCGTAGGTCAGGCCCAGCCGATGCAGCGCTGCCGATCGCATGTTGGTGATCAGGACGTCCGCCGTGTCGATCAGCTTCAGGGCCTGCTCATGCTGCGCCGGGTCCTTGAGATCGAGGGCAACACTGCGCTTGTTGCGGTTGACGTTCAGGCTCAGCGCGGTCATGCCCGGCGTGACGTGGTACCGGCCCACCCGGACGGTGTCGGAGGGCGACTCGATCTTGATCACGTCGGCGCCGAGATCACCCAGGATCTGGGCCGCGTAGGGACCCATCACCACGGTGGACAGGTCGATCACCCGAACTCCGTCGAGCGGTCCGGCGACGAAGGATTCCGCCATTGTCCCATTCCCTTAGCATCGCGTCTTTTTGCTTCTGATACGCAACGCTAAATGAGGAGACACGGGAGACGGAATTATCAAAATGGGAACGGCGGCTTGACCGCAGCGGTCACACCGCTGATCAAAGCGCCTCCGAGCTGCGCTTTTCGGGGATTCACTCCACGGTCAAAAGCTCATCGAAAATCTCGCGCGCGGCGGCGACGAGGTTCTTGAGGTCACCGTCTGCACGGTCACGACGCCACACCAGGGCGGTTTCCAGCCTGGGATGGAAGTCCGTGAACGGCAGTACCGTCACGTTCTCCAGCTGATATCCGTGGATCGGATTTTCCGGGGCAAGAATGGAAATACAGAAGGCCATGCCACCGGAAATCACTTCGGCCACCCCGTTGTAACCGGTGTCGGTGAGTTCCAGGCGATTGCGGACACCGGCCTCCGCCAGCGCGTGATCGAGGACGTCGAAATACGCGAGCCTCACCTCTTTGGGCGGGGCGACGAACGCAAGGTCCGCCAGATCGGCGAGGGCGACGGAGTCCCGCCCGGCGAACCGGTCGGCCGGCACCGCCGCACCCATGCGCTCCGACATCACGCCCACCTGCTCCAGAGCCGGGTCGCTGAACGGCAGCCGGGCCAGTGCTAGCGCAAGCCTGCCGTCGCGGACGCCGGCCACGAGGGCATGAGAGTTGCCGGGCCAGCGCTGGAGCTCGAACCGCTCCCGTACCTGTTCGGTGAGTGTGCCGACCCGCGACCGAAGTTCGGGGTGCAGTCCCGGGGGTATGCCGATGAGCACGGTGCTGCGCTGCACCCGGGTCGCCTCACGCAGTCGCCACGGGATGGAGCTGAACTCGTCGAGGACATCGCGCGCGATCGGAAGGAGCGCCGAGCCGGCCGAGGTGAGCGTGACGCGGCGCGTGTCGCGGTCGAACAGCTGCTGTCCGAGTTCGCGCTCCAGGTCCCTGATGCGCTGGCTCAAAGGGGACGTCGCCATGTGGAGCCGTCGGGCCGCAGCCGAGAAGTTCAGCTCCTCGGCGACCGCGACGAAGTAGCGCAGGTGCAGCATTTCCACGTCTTCAACGGTAATCCCGGTGCGCCGTCGGGGCTGGGCCGCTCACGACGGTGGCCGACGGCCGTGGCCTGGCTCTGGACCGGTCAGTGCGGCTGGACGCGGCCGTCCTCGACGCGGAGATCGGCGGCGCCGGTCGGCTGGAGCCGGAGTCGTCCGGGACGATCGAGCGGTTCGGCCGGCTCTTCGCCGTCACCGCTCGTGCGGGACCCATGGGGCGACGTCCGGGCCGCCGTACCGGCGCTGCGTGCCGTCGGCGGCGATGCGAGCGTCGCCAGGGTGTCGGCGTACGGGCGGCGTGGGGCCCCGGACACCTGGGGCCGCGACGCCACGAGGGCCGCCGTGGATCAACCTCGTCCTTGCCGTTGCCGTTGCCGTCGCCGTCGACTACGACGTAGACCAACTGGTTGTCTGCGCGGCCGATCGTCTGCACGGCATGTCAGCCGAGCGGATCGGGCTTGCCACGCAGGGTGGCCAGGACCGACGCGTACATACGTGCCTTGATGGTGCCGAGGGTGTCGCCCGCCTTGCCGACCTGCGCCTCGGCGACCTTGACGGCCGTGGAACGCACGGCGTCCTCGTCCACCGCCCAGTCGACGATGCCGACCTCCTCGGCTTCCGACCCACCGTAGCGGCGGCCGGTGACCATAGCCTCGTGCGCGGTCTGCGGCGCCAGCCGGGAGCGGATCAGGGCGGACATGCCGGGCGTGAAGGGGATGTTGATGTCGGCCTCGGGCAGACACCAGAAGCCGCGGTCGGCGCGCATGGCACGGAAGTCGTGCGCGAGGGAGAACATCGCTCCGGCGGCGAAGGTGTGCCCCTGCAGGGCGGCCACGGTGATCACCGGCAGGGACAGCACGCGGGCGAAGAGGGCATGGACGGAGCTGCGGTAGCTCTCCTGCTGGTCGGCGTGGGCGCCCAGCCACTCCAGGTCCAGGCCGTTGGAGTAGAACTTGCCCGTCGCGGCGGTCACCAGGGCACGCGGCCCTTCTGCCTTCTCCACCTCGCTCAGGGCGGCGTCGACGGCAGCGATCCAGTCCGGGTGGAAGCGGTTCTCACCGTCGCCGAGATCGAGAACGAAGACGTTGTTGTCGTGGCGGTCAAGGGTAGGCATGTGCGCTCCTGGGGTTGTGCTGACCTCAGGTCCGGTCGGACCTCGCTGATTCAAGCCTGTCTGCCTCCGGCGCGGAATGGAATTACCGATTTGCCCCAATTGGTGTGACCGCAGCGGTCACACCCGAATCCGTCGATCAACTTGCACGTGCGGTGGTCCACTGGCCGCGCACGGTCGACGCCTGCCAACGGCGGCCGCCTTCGCCCGGCTGTGCCATGCCGGCGCGTCTCCATGGTCACGGGGTACGACATGCCGGCGCGTCTCTACGGTCACGCGGTACGAGGTCTGATTCGCACAGCCACCGCGGCGGCCCGGCTTGGAATCGTCGGCACACGATCATGCAGGCAATTCCGACAGTTCCGGCCACCGGCTCAATAGATCCACCACATCAGATGGACCAGCCCCCATCGGCCGAGCGCCAGGGAGCATCCCCGCCGCAAGCGACGCCCCCGATGCGTAGCGCCGCTTGAGTTCAGACAGCTCACCGGCATCGGGGGCCACACATCGTTCGAGCCACAGGAAGGTGAAGAATCCCAACCCGGTGATCAGACAGATGGCGAACCATACGCCGCGATTCTTCACCCGCATGTACCTGCGCGGCAGCGCATACGCCGCGGTCAGCACGGCCACGCCCGTGCCGGACGGGTTCGGCCTCGATGAGGACGAGGGCTAATGATCTATCGCGGCGAGGGTCGAGCATTCTCAGCGATTCCTAATGCCGTTTGTCAATCGGCCCGGGCAGCTTCAAGAGCGGTCAGGTGGGCGACGGAGACAGTGTCGTGGCGACGGACCGCTTGCGAAGTCCTTCCGCTAGGTGCGCCATTTCCACGAACGTGCCGACCAGGCCGCCTTCGCTCAGATCGGCGGCCGTCAGCCGGGCTTCGCCCAGTGCCAGGTGCCGCACCTCGCGCAGGGCTCGCAACACGGGGACGAGACTGGTCTCCTTGGTCGCCAGGCGAAGCCGAGTGGTCCCGTGCTCGACGAGCAGTGCCTGTCTGATCTCTTGGGGAGCTGGGCCAGCGCCCGTCTCGCACCACGCGTTGGGGCAAGCTTGGCATGGCCCTTCGATGCCCCAACGCAGCTGTCCCCGGTCAATGAACTGACCGAGGTCTCGCACCAGGACTCCACCACAGGCCCCGCATGGCGAGGTGGCTTTCACACCCTGGGTGGCGGTGATCATTGGTCTCTCCCCCCACTATCTCGGTCTGCCTGATCCTGCCGGAATCATTGGAGCCTGACGACTGCGTTGTCCGCGGATCAAGGTTCGGCAGCGGGGCGTCATGTGGCGAGTCGCTCCGGTGGCGCGGTCTGGTAGCACCGTCCATCGCAGAGAAGGGCCCACAGGACGTTGACGCGGCGCCGTGCGAGGGCGAGCACGGCCTGGGTGTGGCGCTTGCCCTCGGCTCGCTTGCGATCGTAAACCGGCGGGATTCCTCAGACCTCCGGATGCTGAACAGCGCGGAGGCGTAGAAGACCCGCTGGAGGCGACGGTTATACCGCTGCGGGCGTCGGAGGTTCCCGCTGATCTTGCCGGAGTCGCGCGGGACCGGTGTGACGCCGCCAAAGCCGGCGAGGCGGTCGGGGGTGCCGAAGACGGTCATGTCACCGCCGGTGGCGGCGAGGAACTCGGCACCGAGGATGATGCCCAGGCCGGGCATGCTGGTGATCACGTCGAAGGTGGGGTGGTCGCGAAACCGGGCCTCGATGGCTTTGTCGAGGTCGGCGACCTGCTGATTGAGGGCCATCACCTCGTTGGCCAGCGTGCGAACCATCTGTGCGGTCAGCTTCTCTCTGGGCAGGCCAGTGTGCTGGCGGTCTGCGGCCTCGACGGCCGTTTCGGCAAGTTGGTCGGCGCTGCGGACCTTGCGGTTGCGCAGCCAGGTCTCCAGCCGCTTGGCGCCGAGCCTGCGAATAGCGGTCGGGGTCTGGTAGCCGGTCAGAAGCACGAGCGGGCCGGTGTTGGTGAGGTCCAGCGCGCGCTCCAGGCCGGGGAAGATGCTGGTGAGCTGGGCGCGGAGGCGGTTGACGGTGCGGGTGCGGTCGGCGACCAGATCCATGCGGCGGCCGGTGAGGATCTTGAGGTCGATCACGGTCTCGCCGCCAGCGCGTATGGGGCGCAGGTCCCGTCGGACACGGGACCTGGTCGGCGATGACCGCGGCGTCCTTGGCGTCGGTCTTGCCCTCACCGCGGTAGCTCTCGGAAGCACGGTGGATGGCCCGGCCGGAGATGTAGTGGACGGGCTGATCGTGGTTGAGGAGGATCGCGATGGCCAGGGCGACTCCGCCGTCGGCCAGGTCGATTCCCCAGGTCACCGTGTCACCCAAGGCGAGGACGCTGGCGAAGAGTTCGAGCAGTTCGGTTTCGTCGTTGGCGACGCGTCGCGACAGCAGCCGACGGCCCCTCTCGTCGATTGCGACGCAGTGGTGGTGGGTTTTGCCTGCGTCGATGCTGGCCCAGATCGCGGCCAAGTTGTGCCTCCGTGCGGTGTGCTGCTGGTACCTCCCGACGGACGACCTCGCTGTCGATTCCCTACGGAGCGATCATTCGCGATTCCTAATTGGCAGCCGAGTCGTCGTGGGGCGTCGGGCGGCCAATCGATGCCAGCCACAAGCGGCAGAAGGTTGAAAGCCACACCCGACACCCCTGGGTGGGCCAACCATACGAAGGGCTCGCCCGGAGAAGAACGTAGGGAAGGTTGAGTGGCCGGACCGCCGCCTACCGCAGGCGGCGTCGCTCGGGTACGGGGCGGCCGCTCCGGTGCGCTACTAGCCCGTCTGGGGTTCGCCCAGTGCCAGTTCCGAGTCGCGCAGCCATGCCTGGCCGGCCGGGCTCCAGGCGACGCGGGAGCCGAGGGAGACCCAGACACCGAACTCACCGGGGGCCGGCTCGGTGTGCTGCTCGGTCCAGACGCTGTTCAGACAGAGCCGGACGCCGCAGCCTTTGAAATCGGACAGGCCCCGCCAGCCGCAGTCCCAGCTGACGTTCATGGTCAGTGGCCCGAGTGCGGAGACCATCCGGTCCAGTTCCCCTCGGTGCAGTCATCCTCGGGCTCGCTGTCCGGGCCACCGAAGGATCACGCACGACCTGGCCGACTGGAACGGCGCCCCTTGGCCCCAACTGAAGCTGGTAACGCCGACCTCAGTCCGGATCCTCAAAAACAGCCGTGCGCCCAGGTCCAGCAGTGAGTGAGCAGGACGTACGCCAGCCCCACCACCGTCACGACCGTCCACACCGCAATCACGAAGCACACCGACCACAGCCCCCACAGAAGCCACCGTACTTCCCTGCGTATGCGCATGACCTGATCATGACGGTTTGAAGGTGGTCAGCGGACCTATTCACCGACGTCCTCGGCGTCTACGGCGGTCGACGCCGGACGTGAGCGGCCCATCGACCGAGGCGCAGGGGCGGTTGGTCGACGTTGACAGTCCCCCTGATCGACCTGAGCCGCAGTTGAGGCATACGGCCCAAGCCCTCGCGGCAGACGTGAGTGTCCAACTGCGTGACAACGCCGGCGCATAGCCGCGAACAACCACGGACTTCTACGGACCGTCGCAGCAGGCGAGAGACATACCAGCGCGAGGTCAAACGCCCAGGAAGTTCGTTCGGGACGAAGAGGTCGTGGGTACAAATCCCGCCACCCCGACAGGTCAGAGGCCCATTCGCGTGATCGCGGATGGGCCTCTGACGTACTCAGGAGACCAGAGGAACGAGGCACTTTCCCTTGGGGGTCTCGTCGGTCCCCCCAACATCAAGATCAACCCGTGTTCTTCTTGATCTGACGCGAGGCTAGCTGGACGAGGATGCGGACGCCGATGCCGATGGCGCGTCGTGTGTTGACTCCGGCGGAGAGTCGGGCAACTCGCGGATGCGTGGGACCGGCGAAGGCAGCACCCAGACCAGGCACGTCACGGCCCCGGCTGTTGCGATCCACAGTGTCGGGCGTAGCCCGATGGCCGTGCCGAGCGCTCCTCCCGCGAGCGCGCCCAGTGGGCGCACGCCGTGAGTCAGGGTGCGGTAGGCGCCGTTGACGCGGGCGCGCAGGGCGTGGGGGATGAGGGCTGTCTGGAGTGATCCCAGCGAGATGTCGGCGATCGTCGCGCCCACGCACGAACCGAATTCGGCGAGGAAGAGGAGGCTGAGGACGATGGGGTCTGGGCCGTCCGCGAGTGGTACGAGCAGCAGCGGGACGGGGAAGGCCGCGAAACCGACGACGACGGCGGGCCCTATGCCGACGCGGCGCACGAGACGGCCAGTGAGGGACGCACCGATCAGCCCGCCGATCGCACCGATGCCGAGGACCAGCCCGAGCATGCCTGCGCTGAGGCCGAGTTCGGTGGTGGCGTAGAGCACGAAGAGCGTGTGAAAAATGAAATTGAAGAACTGGACCGTTGCGGATGCGGCGAACGTGGCGCGCATGACGCGCGAGCGGAGGATCCACCGCAGGCCTGCGGTGAAGTGTCCTGTCGCTGGTGGCACGGCCGACGGTTCGGCGGGGGTTATGCGGGCCAGGCAGTAGGCGGAGGCCAGATAGGTCACCGCGTCAGCGAGAAGCGCGAGCGGCGCGGTGAACAACTGGACGAGGAGACCGCCGGCACTGGGGCCCGCGACGAAGGACATGGCGCGACTGCCGTTGACGAGGGAGTTGCCCTCGATATACCGCTCGGCGGGGATGAGCGAGACGAACAGGATGGTGTTGCAGACGTCGAAGAGGACGGTCAGCGCACCGATCCCCAAGGCGATCGCGTAGAGCTGCGTGAAGGTGAGGGCGTCGAGGGCGTACGCGATGGGAACCGTCGCGATGAGCAGGGCCCGTGCGAGATCTGTGGCGATCATGACGCGGCGGCGGTGCGCTCTGCTGTCGGCCCAGGCACCCGCGGGAAGGGACAGGAGTAGGGCGGGCATGAGCTGGGCCGTGGCGAGCCAGCCCATCTGGGCGGTGTCGGCGTGGAGGGCGAGGACGGCGACGAGAGGGAGGGCGATCTGGGATATCTGGTCGCCGGCGAGGGAGATGCTCTGGCCGGTCCAGTAACGCCGGAAGGATCGTTTGCGCAGGAGGTCGGGGATGGTCGCGGATAAGCGGCCCGGCGCCGTCATCGCGGGCCACCCGTGCCGTCCGGAGCGATGGAAGCCTCTTGGTCGCTTGCGGGCCTCTGGGGCAAGGGAAATGCGGCACGGACGATTTGGACGAGCCGCGCGCCCTGGGGGCGGGCGGCCGGGTCGCTCTGCCGTTCCTCGTAGGGGTGCAGCAGCTGGTCGAGTTTATCGTCGAGGTCAATGAGCTCCTCTGCCGTCAGGTAGAGCACCTGGTCGCCGATGTGCTCGGCCTCCTGCCACTCGCGTGGCAGATCGTGGCGCTCTTCGATGGCGCGGGTCATCAGCTCGAAGTAGCGTTCGGCGACCGCAGTTTCCAGTGCCTTGCTGGCTTCTGCGACGGCAGGGTCGTCGGAGTAGTTGGGCCACTGAGTGAAGCGTGCGGTGGCCCGCCAGGGTTTCTCGCGGCCTTGGCCACCCGGTGCGACCTCGACCAGTCCGTACTTGGCGAGCATCCGCAGGTGGTACGAGCAACTGGCGACCGATTCGCCGGTCAGCTCGGCCGCGCGGGTCGCGGTGAAGGGGCCTTCGGTACGGAGCAAGCCGACAAGGCGCATGCGGGTCGGATGGGCGTAGGCGCGCAGAGCGCGGGGGTCGGTGAGCTGGGTTGTGCGGGCAGGGACTCCCGGGGACTCGTCCTTCTGACTGCTCGACATGTTGTAAAGGTATCTTTAGAAAGATTCCTTTACAAGGGGGTGCCGTTGCTGCTGCAGGACTTCACCACTGCCGATCCATGCCGCACCGACCTCGCCGGACTGGACCTGACGGGGGTTCTGTGGTCACCGGCCAGTGCCCTCGCTGTCGACAGCCTCCGGCTGGCGCCGACTTGAACCCCCAAACGGAAGCGGAAGCCCGAGCCGGGGCCGCGGGTTGAGGGGCCGACGGTTCGCCCCACCAGCCGCGCCGCCGAGGTCACTCCGGCGCACCGCCTGACGCCGCGCCGACGGGCGTGCGGCCCGCGCGGCCCCCTCCAACCTGGGCTGACTGAAGGGGTGTTGACTTCCCTATGGGCATTAGGTTTTCTTAATGGCATGAGGGACGACCGGAGGCTTCGGCGGCGCAATGAGACCGTGCAGGAGATCCTCGACACCGCGATCGAGGTCATGGCGGAAGAAGGCGTGGCCGCGCTGAGCATGGCCGAGGTCGCTCGGCGGGTGGGGGTGCGTCCGCCCTCGCTCTACCAGTACTTCCCGTCGAAGATGGCCATCTACGACGCTCTGTTCGAGCGAGGGATGCGTGAGTCGGTCGACATCCTGGAGCCGTACCGTGCCGGGCTCACCGAGGATCCGCGGGCCGCGATCACGGCGGGTCAACAGGCCGCTATCGCCTGGGCGATGGCCAATCCGGTGCTGGCCCAGCTGCTGTACTGGCGGCCGGTGCCCGGATTCGAACCGACCCCCCAGGCCTACGAGCCCGCAGTGCGGCAGCTGGAGCTTCTGCGGGCAGTGCTTCAGGCGGCCGTGCACGCCGGACAACTGGCCCCCGCGGCCGCCGGCGACGAAGGTATGGCCCTCTACACGGCCCTGATGTCCGGTGTGGTCAGCCAGCAGCTTGCCAATGAACCTTCTGCGCCGGTCGAAGAAGGCCGCTTCAGCCGACTCACGCAGACGGCAGTGGACATGTTCTTCCGCTTCTACGCCCCAGAGGAGGGCGAGTCCGTTGACTCAGACCTTTGTTCAGGCCGCGCGCCTGCCGCAGATTGATCGCGACCAGTCGGCCGTGATCGCCGAGGCCGAAGGCCGGGTGGCTCTGGAAGTGCTCGAAAAGCTCGGCGACGACGACTGGCGGCGTCCCACCGACTGCGTGGAATGGGACATACGCACGCTGGTCTCCCATCTCGTCGCCCAGTGCGAGGACAACATCAGTCTGCGTACGATGCTGCGCCGGGAGATCACGGGAAGGCGGCGCCACCGCGGCAAGGGCCCGGTGGACGCCCATATGGCCGCGCAAATCGCGGACCACACTGCGGTACCGGGGCCGATACTGGTCGCGCAGTTCATGCGGCTGTGGCCCCGTGCCGTACAGGCCCGCCGAAGCCGTCCCGGCCTGATGCGGCTCGCCAAGGTCGACACCGGCATGCCCGCGGCGCCATGGATATCCGTCGGCTACCTGCTCGACACCATCTACAACCGCGACCTGTGGATGCACCGCATCGACCTGGCGCGGGCAACGGGACAGACCGTCACCGTGGGCGACCACGACGGGCAGATCGTCGAGCAGGTCGTCCGCGACCTGGCCCTGACGTGGCGCGAGGCACCCATCGCGCTGGAGCTCACCGGACCTGCCGGCGGTTCGTGGCTGATCGGCTCGGGCGAGCCGGTGGCGGTCGTCCGGGCGGACGCCCTGGCGTACATGCGCGCCCTGGCCGGTCGTGACCCCGAAGTGCCGCTGGAACTGGTGTCCGGAGCCGAGTCCGCCCTCGCAGCCGCCCAACGGGCCAGAATCATGTTCTGACGTCCGGGTTCCGCGGGTGCTGCCCTTGCCGAAAGCCTCATCCGCCCTGCTGGGAGCCGGGGCGGCCGTCCACCCCCGCCTCCCATTTGCGCCGCAGCAGCACATAGTCGCTGAAAAGGTGCCTGCTCCGGTCGAGCAGTTCGCCCACCTCGGGGTCCCCACGCCGCATACCGGCCTGCGGATGCCAGCGCTGCACGGACTGTCCGGCCCAGGTACGCAGCTTGTCGTCCTGGTCCTCCAGCAGGCCGACCGCTGCTCGTAGCGCCACGATTCCGCCCTGCGCATCAAGGAGCCGGAATGCGGCAACCCGGACGTGGCGAGGCCACTTGGGCCCGGTGCGTTCCAGCAGCCCGTCCGAGGCCAGTTCCTTCGCCGACGGCAGCAGGGCGAGGACAGTCTCACGCACGACCCCGGCGGCCGGGTCGTCGAGCAGCGGTCGCAACCGTTCCGCACTCCCGACATCCAGCGTGCGCAGCCCGGTCACCGCCCGGGCCCGCACCGCCGGGGCAGGGTGCACCAGCAGCGGCCACAGGAGGTGGGCATCCGCGCGGTTTCCGCACTCGGCCAGCCCGATGACCGCACCGGGCGGTAGTTCGGGATCGTCGGATACCGCACACCGCAGCCGGTACCAGGCAGCGGGATCGCCCCCATGCTGTCGCACGACGTACCGGGCACAGGCGCGCACCAGTGCGGATCGGTCGCTCAGAAACGCCTCGGCCGGCTCAGGCCGCCCCGCTCGCCGCAGCGCGGTGACGCCGGCCGAACGGGTACGCGGGTTGCGCGCGGTCAGCAGCGGCGCGAGCACCTCGTCGTCGGCGTCTCCCTCCGGTACGGCAGCGAGCGCCGCCGTGGCGCACAGGTCCTGAACGACGCTGTCCTCATCCCGCGCCGCCGCGCGGGCCAGTTGGGTGGGCCGTAGGAGCTGGTGCTCGATGGCCAGCCGGTAGGCGAACCGTCGCACCCTGCGGTCGCGGTCGGAGAAGAGGGCGGCGACCCGCCCACGAGGGTGCCGGCCGAGGACTTCCTCAAGGAGATCGACGCAGAAGGCACCTTTGTCGCGGCGACCCACGCGAAGGATCAACGACGCCAGGTCGACAGCGGCGTCGGGTTCGTCGTCCAGTGCCTCCCGCAGTACCTGGCGGGCACGTTCGCGCACAGGTTCGACCCAGTCTGCGCAGCGGATCACGATCAGCGGCAGCAGGCTGGGGTAGTGCGCCACCCCGTACAGCGCCCTCTCGCGGATGCGCCCGTCACGGTGGCAGAGCGCGAGCGCGAGCCGCGACTCGCCCAGCTGCGACAGATCGACGGGCAGCGGCGCGGCGCGCTCCGGCATCAAGTCCGAGCGGAAGCAGGACACTTCTCGGACTCCCGCGTCCAACGCGAGCCATTCGGCAGGGTCGGTGACGACCAGCGCAATCGGCAGTGGCGCACCGCCCGCGAGCCGCGCTGCCATCGCTGTCCCGTCTTTGACGTTCTCGTGCATGGCCCGCCCCGTTCCGCCCAGTCGTAGCAGGCGATCGTAGGGTGCAGGGTGCGCACAGGTCGCGCGAGATTTTGCGCAGGCCGCTCAGGGAGCGCCGAACACCGCTCCCGTGATGATCAGCCATGGTGAAACGGTGCACCCACTCGGCGTTGTTCACCCCTGAGGTTGGCCGAGTCGATGACGCGCGCCGAATGGACGTGATCGGTCGAGAGGTCCGCGCTACTGAGCCTCGGGGCGAGCAGCGCCCGGTGGTCGAGGATGTGGTTGCCCCACAGCACCACCGAGCTGGAGGGGCCGGGCGGCGCGTCATGCGGCCGAAACTGATGGCAGGCGTCCGCGATCTGGGTCAGGTGCACGGCAGGTACCTGACCCGGCGCCGGTCCAGAAGGTTCCGTGCCGGGGCGGCGCGCAGACAGGCCCCGAGCGCGACACAGATCGCGGCCGTGCCGTACGCCCATGCCTGGAGGGGGAAGCCGGCCAGCAGTGGGCCGCCGAGGTAGAGGACGGTGCCGGCGAGGGTGACGGCCAGCCACTCCCAGCGGCCGTCGAGCGCGACCAGTCCGACGACGAGCAGTGAGTACCAAGGATAGTTGGGCGAGACCAGCAGCAGAGCGGTGCCGGTCAGCAACAGGGGGCCGCGCCAGGGGCGGGCCGGGTCGCCGCACCACCACACATACAGGGCCGTCAGTGCGAGCAGCACGCTGACGGTCACCCCCGCGGCGGCGTCCGGGAGCAGCAACCGCAGCAGGGCGAAGCGGTGCACGTCTCCGGGTTCGTAGCCCTCCTCCTGGAGGTAGCTCGGCAGGTAGCCCAGGACGCCCGCGCCGGAGGCGATGACGTAGGGCAGGTAGGCGAGCACGACGGCGGCGAGCGCGGCCGACACCACGCGCACCACGCGCGACGGGCTGCGCTCACCGGACAGAGCCCCCGGCAACGCCAGAACGGGCAGCAGTTTCACGGCGATCGCCGCGCCGAGGAGTGCGCCGCGGCGGGCCCCTGCGGTGGTGGTGCCGAGGGCGAGCACGGTCAGTAGGACACCGAGGGTGTCGATGTGCGCGTTGTTGACCGCTTCGAAGGGGACCGCCGGACACCACCCCCACAGGGCGGCGCGGGCCGGGGCCCGGCATGGGTCGCCGCGTCGGCGCAGAACGGCGAGGAGGGCGAGGGTGGTGCCGAACGCCAGGACCGCACCGCCTACTTGGAGAGGCTTGTGGCGACTGTCCGATGGTGAGAGAACGTGGACGCCGAAGAACCAGCCCTCGGCGACGGGCGGGTAAATGGTCGGGACGGTGGGGCGGTTGATGCGGACGCACAGGCCGCTGTCCGTACGGGTCAGTCCCCAGGCCCGGCAGGAACCCTCGGTGGGGAACAGCCAGTCGTCGCGCAGCCGGGCGAGTGCGGGCGCGGCGGGCGGATGGGCGTACGGGGAGATCCCGGCGGCCTGGACGCGGCCGTCCCAGGCGTAGCGGTACATGTCATTGCTGGTGCGGGGTGGCGCCGCGAGCGCGGCCATCGCCACGGCGGCCGTCCCGACCAGGACCAGTACGGTCGCCGCGCGCGCAGGGGCCTTGCGTACGGCCCACACGGAGGCGGCGAACAACGTCCAGGCGATGGCGTATCCGGCCAGCACGCGGCCGGCGTTGCTCTGGTTGTCGCCTGCGCGAACGGTGTCGAAGACGACGGCGGTGAGCGCGGCGATCAGCACCGCGGTGGCGATGGTGCGGATACGGGCCGTTGTGCGGTTCACGGGTGCTGCGGGCTGACGGGACTTCGGCTTTGGGGACTGATGGTGTGGGGCGGTTGTGTCGCTCATGGGTGTTGGGGCCTTCCGTCGGCCGTGGGGTGCTTGTCGCGATGTCCGGGCTACGGGCGGTGCAGTTCCACGAACGGGCGGCCCTCGGCCGTCCATCGGCCCGCCTGGATCCACCCCGTGGCGTCGGCGGCAGTCATCAGGGCGTCGGTGCCGACACGGGCCCAGGGGAAGGGGCCGCCGTACCGGCCGTGGTCGTCCTCGACCCGGACGGTGAGGCGCTCGTCCACGTCGTGCGGCGCGGCCTCCGCCAGCAGGCGCCCGCCGGGCGCGACCACGGTGCGAAGCCGGGTGAGGAGGCCGCCCGGGTCGCCGCCGATGCCGACGTTGCCGTCCATCAACAGGACGGTGCTCCAGCGGCCTTCCCCCGGCAGGCGATCGAAGACGGACCGGCGCACGGCGGCACCCCCGCCCTGTCGGGTCCGGGCCACCGCGGCCGGGCTGACGTCCACGCCGAGCGCCCGCACGCCTCGGGCGGCAAGGGCCGTCACCAGGCGTCCCGGTCCGCAGCCGACGTCGAGAACGGGGCCGGTGCAACGGTGCAGGACGTGCGTGTCGGCGGCGTCGGGTGCAGCGCACCAGCGCTCGACTTCCAGGGGCAGCAACTCCCCCTCCTCTACGGCGCCGTCCGGACGGGCCGGTGCCGGTAGGCGGCGCAAGAAGAGCGGGCCGCGGCCGGTGCGCAAGGCGGCGGCATAGGGGTCGTCCGTCCACGGCTCGCCCGGCTCCGCTGGACCTGGCCGATCGGCTGTTTGCGTACGCCTGTTGAGCTGGGCGGGCCACACCACCGCGGGTTGCGGACGCCGTGGGGCCGCAGTCCGCGTCGTCCGCTCGGTGAGGACAGGGTCCGGGCCGCTCACCGACCGTCCTCCGCAAGCGAGTTCAGCGTGTCGGCGAAGCGCGAGCCGGGCGGGCAGCAGGCAGCGACCGCGACGGCGTCGGCGGCTGTGTCCACATCGCACAGCACCGGCAGATCGCCGACTCTCAGCCCCGCCTGGACGAGTCGGCTACGCTGCGTCGCCCCGGTGCGGTCGGTGGACATCGGCACGCCCCGTACGAGGGCCGCGGCCCTCCCCGGGTCGGCGAAACCCAGCGCCCAGAACCCGCCGTCCGCGGCCGGACCGAACCAGGCGTCATGGCCGTCGCGTCCGGCAACCGCGAGAAGATCCACGGTCAGTTGGGGTGTGTCCATGCCGACCAGGAGGGCTGGTCCTCGGTCGCAGTGGGCGAAGGCGGCCGCGATCCGTTCGTCCAGGCCGCCGGCCTTCTGGGGCACGATGTCGAAGCCGGGCGGCAGCCAGGGACCGGGGGCACCGTCGAGGACGAGGACACGCCGCCGGGCGGGGGCCTGAAGCACCGTGTGCAGGGTGTCGGCGAGGGCGGCCTTCGCGAGAGCGGCCGCCTCCTTGGGCGTATAGGGCGGAGTGAGCCGCGTCTTGACCCGCCCCGGGACCGGTTCCTTGGCGATGACCAGGAGAGTGGCCGACCCGGCGGCCGAGTGCCGGGCGCTCATCGTCCGGTTCCCCAGGTGGTCGCCGCGGACACCGGGGCGGCGGTGGGCCGTTCGTCGAGGACGGCCCGCATGTCCCGTACCGCGTGCCAGGTTCCGCGCCAGGTGCCGGTGACCTTCGAGCGGCCCGTGCGCGGCCGGTAGGGCACATCCGTCTCCGCCACCCGCCAGCCGGAGTAGGCGGCGCGGACCACCATCTGCAGCGGGTAGCCGGAGCGCCGGTCGGTCAGGTCCAGGGCGAGCAAAGGCCCACGGCGGGCGGCACGCATGGGGCCGAGGTCGTGCAGCCGCAGTCCGGTGCGCCGCCGGATCAGGCGGGCCAGCTCCAGGTTGGCCACGCGGGCGTGCAGCGGCCAGGCGCGGCGCGTGACGGGCCTGCGGCGGCCCAGTACCAGGTCGGCGGAGCCGTCGAGGACGGGCCCCGCGACGGTGGGCAGCAGCCCGGGGTCGAGGGAGGCGTCGCAGTCGCAGAAGCAGACGACGTCGGCCGTGGCGGCCGTCAGGCCCGCGTGGCAGGCGGCCCCGAAGCCGCGGCGCTGCTCCTGGACCACATGCGCCCCGAGGGACCGGGCGATCTCCGCGGAGCCGTCGGTGGAGCCGTTGTCGACGACGATCGCGCGCCAGCCCGGCGGGATGCGGTCCAGCACCCACGGCAGGGCCTCGGCCTCGTCGAGGCAGGGAAGCACCACGTCCACGGAAGCGGGCGAAGAGGGGGATGTCTCGATCACCCCACTCACCCTACGGGGACAAAACTGACAAAAGGGATTTGGTGATCTTACGGATCGCTGACGTCCGCGGCCGCGCCCGCCGACTGTCGGGAGCCGGTGCGAGACTCGATGGCGTGAAACGCGTACTCGTCGTGGACGACGACCCCACCGTCTCCGAGGTCGTCGCCGGCTATCTGGGCCGGTCGGGCTTCACCGTCGACGTGGCCGCCGACGGACCCGCCGCCGTGGCCCGCGCCGCCGCCCAGCCACCCGACCTGGTGGTGCTGGACCTGATGCTTCCCGGCATGGACGGGCTTGAGGTCTGTCGCCGCATCCGCGGAAACAGCCCGATCCCTGTGATCATGCTGACGGCGCGCGGCGACGAGGAGGACCGCATCCTCGGCTTGGAGGTCGGGGCGGACGACTACGTCACCAAGCCCTTCAGCCCCCGTGAACTCGTCCTCAGGGTGGAGTCGGTGCTGCGTCGTACGGGAGCGCCGGCCGCCGCACAGACCGCCCCGCCCGGATCCTGGCTGCGCGCCGGCCCTCTCGCCCTGGACCCCAACGCCCGCCGCGTCACCCGCCACGGCACCGAACTCTCCCTGACCATCCGGGAGTTCGACCTGCTGGAGTACTTTCTGCGAAACCCCGGGCGGGCGACGAGCCGCGAGGAGCTGATGCGCCGGGTGTGGGGCTGGGAGTTCGGCGACCTGTCGACCGTCACCGTCCACGTGCGGCGCCTGCGGGAGAAAGTCGAGGACGACCCGGCACACCCCCGCCTGATCAGCACCGTGTGGGGCGTGGGCTACCGCTTCGACCCTCCCCTGGCAGGCGACGGAGCCGACGATGCTGCATGACACCCTCCTGATCGCGGCCTACGCGGCCATCGGCGCCGCGGGTGCGGGCCTGCTCGGCACGGGCGTCCTGCGGCTGCTGCGCAACCGCTCGGTCACGCTGTCCCTGGCAGTGGTGGCCGCCGTCACCGTCGCTGCGATGCTCGCCGGAACCATGCTGGTGTCATGGGCCATGCTCCTGTCCGACCACGACCTGTGGGTCGTGACGATGGTGTGCTCCATCGCGGCGGTCGTCTCGCTCGGGGTGGCGTTCACGCTCGGCCGCGGCGTCGTCCGCGGCAGCCGAGCCCTGGCCGAGGCCACCCGTGCCCTCGGCGACGACGGCAGTTTCGTCCCGCCCGCCGCCGCACCCACCGCCGAACTCGCCGAACTGGGCCGCGAACTCGCCGCCACCAGCGTGAAGCTCGCCGCATCCCGGGAGAGGGAGAGGGCCCTGGAGGACTCCCGGCGCGAACTGGTCGCCTGGATCTCCCACGACCTGCGCACCCCGCTCGCCGGACTGCAGGCCATGACCGAGGCCCTGGAGGACGGCATGGTCGACGACCCGAGCGTCTACCACGCCCGAATCCGCGCCGAGGTCGGGCGCATGAGCGGCATGGTCGGCGACCTCTTCGAACTGTCCCGCATCCAGGCCGGAGTCCTCGCCCTGAACACCACCCGCATGTCGGTCTACGACCTGGTCGGCGACGCGCTCGCGGGCGCCGACGCACTGGCCAGGGAGCACGGCGTACGGGTCATCGGCGACGGGGTCGAGCCCGTCCCGGTCGAAGTCGACGGCCGCGAGATGTCCCGCGTCCTGGCCAACCTGCTCGTCAACGCGATCCACCGCACGCCCACCGACGGCACGGTCGCGGTCTCCGCCCACCGGGAGGCGAACAGCGTCGTCGTGTCGGTCACCGACGGCTGCGGCGGCATCCCCCCGGAGGACCTGCCCCGCGTCTTCGACACCGGCTGGCGCGGCACCGACGCACGAACCCCACCGGCCGGAGCAGGTCTGGGCCTGGCGATCGTGCGCGGGATCGTAGAGGCCCACCAGGGGCGCGCGGCGGTGAGCAACGTCCCCGGCGGCTGCCGCTTCGAGGTCCGCTTGCCCGCCGCGGTCTGAGAAGCCCGCCGACAGAAGGACCGGCCCTGTTCGAGAAACAGGACCGGTCCTTCCGCTTTCGTCGCGGCCGACGGCCGGTCGGCGGCGGACGTCTGTCGGCCTGCAGTCGGGTTGTCGCGAACTCCGTCATGCCCTCGACGAAGAACGACCTGCGGCCTCCAGCCCGGTTCGTCGCACAGCCCGCGCGGGGGTGCGGTGATGTGGCGGACATCGCCGAGCCGGCACTCCCCCGTGACGATCATCCCAGGGCCCGTACACGTTGTGAGCGTGCCCACCCGCCCGCCGATGGCGCGCACCCCTGCGGAGGCGAGGAGTTCCTGCGCGAGCCTGGTGGCGGCGTGGACGTTGCGCGGATCGAACGAGGCGTCCTCGGCCACCAGGCCGTGGGCGAACCCCTCGTAGCACGAGCCCAGGAGCCGGAAGGCGGACGGGACCTACATAGGTGGCCGCCGACGGCTGCGGCGGATGGCTCGTACGGCCGGCAGGAGGGCCGTGACGGTCGCCACCGCCGCCAGCGTGAGCAGCCAGTTGCGCGGGTAGTCCAGCGGCAGAACCGAGGAGTTGGCCGGCTTCGCCGGGCGCAGCAGCACCGGCAGGGCGACCGCCGTGAGGGCGCCCGCGACCAGCAGTGCCCCGCGCACCGGCCCGCGCACACCGCCGCGGACCAGCACCCACCCGATGAGCAGCACCAGCGGTGCGATCAGCGCGTCGTGCAGCACCACCGCCCCGCCGAGCCAGACCAGGACACCCGTCAGGTCGGGCACGTCCAGCAGCAGGGAGGCGCCGACGCCCATCAGCGTCAGACCGACCGCACCTGTGAGCAGTCTCGTCACGCTCATCCTCATGACAGCACCTCCAGTCGGCCGACCCACTTGGTCTGCAGCACGCCGGGCCGGTTCGGGGCGATCAGACGCACCGGGTAGCCGTGGTCCGGGGAGAGTTCCTCGCCGTTGAGGCGCAGCGCGAGCAGGGTCAGCGGGTCATGGGCGTGCTCGTGTCCCATCTCGGAGAGGCGGTATCCGCCTCGCGTCTGCAGGGACACCACGCGTACGCGGGCGTGCGGCGGGGCGCCGGCAAGCTCCAGGAGGTCCATGACGCGCACGCCCGTCCAGTGCGCCGACTTGCTCCACCCCTCCACGCAGGCGATCGGCAACTCCACCTCGCGCTGCGGCAGGCCCCGCAGCTCGTCCAGGGTCAGCGTGAAGGGCCGCGGCCCGGCGACCGTCAGGCGGTAGCGCTCGGCCGGAATCATCCCGACTCCGGCCGCGGCGGCGGTCCGGTTGACCGGCAGGCCCTGCGGGCCGTGGTCGGGATGACGGGGCGCGAGCAGGTCGAGGCCCTTCAGAGGAGTGAAGGACTGGCCGACCGTGGTCACGGTGACCGCGCCGACCGCCGCTGCGACCCCGGCAAGCAGCGAGCGCCGGTCGGGCCCGTCCTCTTCGGGCAGGGCCAGGGTGCCCGAAGAGCGCCGGCTCCAGTGGGCCCGGATCTCGGGGGCCTTGACCGCGATGTGCAGCAGGAGCGCTCCGGCCACCAGCCAGGCCACCGCGTAGTGCACCGGTCCGAAGGAGAACGGCCACGGATACCACTGGGCGGTGTTCAGCAGGCCGGTGGCCACTTCGAAGACCGCCGCTGCCACCAGCACGGCCACCGACAGCCGCTCCAGGGCGTGCCGCACCGACTGCACCGGCGGCCAGGCGAACAGTCGCGGGTACACCGTCCACAACTTCGCCAGCAGCAGCGGAATCGCCGCGATACCCGATGCGACGTGGAGCCCCTGCGTGAACCGGTAGCCCCACACCGGGCGGCTCGGCGGATCACCGGCCGGCCAACCGGGCGGATGCTGCAGCACATGGCTGATCAGACCGGTGACGAAGCACACCGCGAAGGCGAGGCCGAGCCACCGCCCGATCGAGGTCGCCGTGCGGGCGTCGTGCAACCTGCCCCTGAACACCAGCGGAAACAAGCGGGATCTCATGCCTCCCATCACAGCCGCCACGCGACGGCCGCGGAACGCCCGAGCCCCTTACGGAACAGGGACATCCACGTCGTGGCGTGACCTGCCGTAGCACTGGAGCGCGCCTTGATCCGGAACCAGAGCCATCTCCTTTACGCGCTGCACGAGTTCGAGAAGCGAGACAGGACCACCAGGCCTTGTCGCGGTCAGGGACGCGGGCCTTTCACGGCTTCGAGCGGGACGCCGTGCCTGCTCAGATAGGCCCGTATGCGCCTGTCCCAGAGGTAGCCGCTGAGAAACACCGCGAGGCCGACGGCGAGGCCACCGGTGAAGATGACGATCTGTCCGTTGCCGTTGAGGAAGGTCCGGATGGTCACCGCGGCCCCCAGGACCGCCGGCAGGACCCCCCAGATCATCCGTACCCGCGCTTGACTGAAGTCGGATCGGATCTCGACTTGTAGTGCCGGTGTCATCGGGGGCGGGCCGCGCGGACCCTCGTTTGCCCACCGCTTCATATGTCCCCCCTGTCAGTGATGGCGGGGGGACAGTACACCGGGCCGTGTGGCGGAACTCCTCGCACGTACGATCCGTCACTCGATCTTCGGTGAGGAGCGCTCAATCTTCGCCGTCAGGTCAGCCGACAGGGCCCGACGCCGGGGGTGGGTGTGGGGGGTGAGGTCGGGCACCCGGACCGCCCGGAAGGGACCGCCTGCCTTCGTGTCGCGCGGGAGCCGCCCGGTTTCAGGGTGCAGGCGACGACGCGGCCGCGCGCAGTGGGAGAGGCCTGACCGTGGTTGCGCCGAGGCGGCTGACGCCGTCGAGCCGCTCGATGTCGGTCCACCAGTCGGCCCCGTCCTCCAAGTAGCGCAGGAGGATGCCCTCACGCAGGGCCCAGGGGCAGATCGCGAGGGTCTTCACCCTGCTCAGTTTCATCGCGGTATGGGCGACGATGGCCCCTGCCAGGCTCTGCCGGGCCCGGGGTGCGGAGATGCCGGGCAGTCGGGACCGCTCGGTCGCGGACAGAGTCGCCAACCGCTCGATCGCGAGGCGCAGATCTCTTCGGTGCAGGACCCGTTCGGCGAACGGGCCGTGACGCCCCGGCAGGGCGCCGCACAACCGCGCCAGCTGCTGGAACATCCGCGATGTGGCGACGACGGTGTGGGGCTGTTCCCAGCGGATCCTGGTGGTGGCGTCGCGCAGCTGATGACGGACCGCGCGGCGCAGGGCACGCACCTCATCCGGCGAAGGTGGGTCCTGGCAGGCGAAGAACTCGTTGGTCAGACGGTTGGCGCCGAGCGGCAGGGAGGCCACGAATTCCGGCATCCGGCCACGGCCGAAGGCCACTTCCAGGGAGCCGCCGCCGATGTCGAAGAGGGCCAGCGGGCCCGAGCGCCAGCCCATCCAGCGCCGGACACTCAAGAAGGTGAGCTCGGCCTCCACCTCGCCCGGCAGCACGCACAGCGCAAGCCCGGTCTGGGTGCGCACCGCCCGCAGGACGTCCGCCCGGTCGGGTGCGTTGCGCACCACGGCCGTGGCGAACGCCAACGGTTCCGGCGCGCCCCAGCGCCGGGCCGTCTCGGCCGCCCCGTTCAGCGCCGTCACGAGCTGCGCTGTGGCTGATTCCCCGAAGCGGCCGTCAGTTCCGACCGCTTCGGACAAGCGGAGCCTCCATTTCGCGGTGTGCACCGGCAGCGGCACACCGTCTTTCACGTCGGTCACCACCAGCCGGACGGTTTTTGATCCCGCGTCCACCACGCTCAGTCTCATGGGCGCGTCCCTACCCCACATGGGACAGGCAATGCACACACCGGCACCATGCGGTCACGGTCAGCCGATCGGGCCGACTCGCACCATCTACCAGTAATGCCGACGCCCGCCCACTGCGTGCCCGACGGCGCCCAGGACCCAGAGCACGAGGCCGATGACCACCAAGATGCAACCGATGGTCCAAAGGATCGAGAGTCCCGTGAGGAGACCGATGATCAGCAAAATGATCCCGAGAATAATCACGCTGTCCTCCGTTTTGCCCTTCCAGAAGGTGATCGACTCGGCCGTCGAGACCCCGTTCCCGGGGTCTTTGAATGCGCATACACCGCGTACCCCGTACACCCGGATTACACCGCCGTTACTCCGACAGGATGACCGGAACGCGAGACCGTACAGGCGCGCGAGCGCGGCACCGGCGCCTCGCTCGATCGACGCGGTGCCCAACGAGGACGCCACGGTCAGGGGACCCTGCTCCGTCCCTGAGACCGGAGGCGCCCGGCCCGGGATCCGACGTCGACGGCAGCAGGTGGTTCCGGGGAATCCGTCCCGGGTACTCGAGTCGTTCCGACGAGCAAGGCGTTGACCGGAGCTTTCGTCCCTGGCCGGCATACGGCTGGGCGCTGACGTACAGAACAGGGATCCGGAACCGTGGAGCCTGCGTCGGCCGGCGCGTCCGTGACCGCGCCGGCTTCCGTGCTCCGACCCCCTGGGGCTGAGCCTTGTGACCGGGTCCGGTGTCCTGACCGGTTGCGCGACTGACGGCACAAGCGGTGGACGGAGTGCACATGCCCGGAGAGCAGAGGGGCCGCGCGCTCATCGTGATCGACATGATCAACACGTACGATCACGAGGACGCCGAACTGCTCGTGCCCTCCGCCGAGCGCGTCGTCCCCGTGCTGGCGGACCTGATCGGCCGGGCCCGCGAGGCCGATGCACCGGTGATCTACGCGAACGACAACTTCGGGCGGTGGCGCTCCCACCACGGAGAACTCGTGGACACCGCGCTGGCCCGCCCGCACGCCGACCTGATCGAGCCGATCAAGCCCGACGACGACTCCCTCTTCGTGGTGAAGGCGCGCCATTCCATCTTCTTCGAGACCCCCATGTCGTACCTCCTGTGGCAACTGGAGGTAGGACATGTGGTGCTGTGCGGACAGGTCACCGAACAGTGCATCCTCTACTCGGCCCTGGACGCCCATATCCGCCACCTGGAGGTCACGGTGCCGAAGGACGCCGTCGCCTCCATCCATCCCCACCTGGAGGCAGCGGCCCTGGAGATGATGGAGCGCAACATGGGTGCCCGGATCATCACGGCGCAGGAGGTCGACTTCACCCCGCCGACCGACTGACGCAGGCGGGTGACCGGTCACCGGTCGCGGATCGGGTCACGGGCCGCCGTGCGCGTGGTGCGGCAGCCGCTGGTTCAGCCGGCGGGCCGCGCGATCGTTGAGGGCGCTGCCCCAGGCACGCAGTCGCCGTGCCACCGGATGCCTCGCCTTTCCCGGTCCCGGTTCGATGTCCCGGCCCTTGTGCGGACCTTGGGCCTCGCCCTGGTCCGGCGGGGAGGGCAGCGCCCTGGCCGCCAGCGCGCTGAGCCGGGTGGTCAGCGCGGGGGCCACGCCATGGCCGAGGCCGGCGGCCTTCGCCATGGGGGTCAGCACAATCCGGGACCGGCGCCGCTGCACAGCCGTCACGATGCGGTCGGCGGCGCGGCGCGCGTCCATCGACACCAGAGGGCTGCCCGCGAGCGCCGAGAACCACGCGAACTCCGCGGCCTCGTCCCCGCCGAACTCCGCTGCCAGGTGCGAACCGGTCCGCATCAGCCCCGGATGCACGGCCGTCACGCTCACGTCGTCGCCGTGCAGTTCGGCGTACAGGCCCTCGGCGAGGGCTGCGACGGCGGACTTGGCGCAGGAGTACGGCAGCAGGTGCGGCACTGCGAGCAGACCCCCGACCGAGCCGATCAGCGCCAGCCGACCGCCGGCGGGGCTGCGCCGCAGCCAGGGCAGTGCTTCGAGCGAGGTGTGCAGGGCGCCCATGTAGATGGTGTCCATGGCCGACCGGAACTCGTCGGCATCGATCGACTCCAGGGGCGCCACGTGAATGATGCCCGCGTTCGCGATCACCACGTCGACCCCGCCGTGTGCGTCGGCTGCGTCGGCCATCAGTGACGCGACCATCGCGCGGTCGGTCACGTCGCAGGGCACGCCGTGTACGCGCGCTCCGGGCCGCCCCCGAGTGAGAAGCTCCCGCGCGCGGTCGAGTTCCTGCTCGTCCCTTGCGGCGATCGTGACCGCGCACCCGCGGATCAGCAGCTGCTCGGCGAGCAGCAGCCCGAGGCCGCGCGATCCGCCCGTGATCACCGCCGACAGTCCTGCCAGGGAGTCCTTGTGCGACCGGGAGAGCAGCGACGTCATCAGGTTCACCTTCTGCGTCCTCGTGGTGTGGCGTCATCGATGGCGGGTACCGCGAATGGCAATGCTTCACACAGCGCAGCGACTCCCCCAAGGGCGCGAGGGTCCTCAGGTGCGCGGATTGCGGATGACCTCGGCCGCGTCGCAGGGTGGAGATCTGAGCCCAGGCCGGCGGGTGCGGTACGACCGCGGGCCCGGAACGGAGGTGCCTCCATGGTGCTGACCGCCGTACCCCCATGGCTGCCCTCGCTCGCGACTCCGCCGGGGGTGTACACACCCCAAGCCGACACCTTCTTCCTGGCACGCGCCCTGCGCCGCGAGAGACTCATGCCGGGGATGGACGTCCTCGACCTGGGCACGGGCAACGGAATGCTGGCCGTATATGCGGCACAACACGGTGTTCACGTGACGGCCACGGACATCACCTGGCGTGCCGTGCTCACCGCCCGCCTGAACGCGCTGTGGGCCGGGCAGAGCCTGGATGTGCGCCTCGGAGACCTGCTGTCACCGGTACGAGGGCAGAAATTCGACCTCGTGGTCAGTAACCCGCCCTATGTCCCGACCCCGGACCCGCACCGTCACACTCCGGGCGCCGGGGGCGCTCGGGTCAAGGGCGGCGAGGCCTGGAACGCCGGACACGACGGCCGCGCGGTCCTGGACCGCATCTGTGAGGAAGTGCCGCAGGCATTGCGTCGCGGTGGCGTCCTGCTGATGGCGCAGTCCGCGCTCAGCGGAACCGAAGCGACCCTGCGAAGGCTGTCCGCCGCCGGGATGCGGGCCACCGTCAGCGACCGGATGGGCACACCGTTCGGGCCGGTCCTGCAATCACGACTTGCCTGGCTCCGCGGCCGTGATCTGGTCAGTCCGCATGAAGAGCTCGAGGAACTGGTGATCATTCGTGCCCAGCAAGCCTGATCGACCGTATCGCGTCGTGCTGACCGATGACGGCCCGCTGCTCGTGCCGGGCCCGGTGGAGGTCACTCTCGACGACGGCACGGTGGTGGCATCCTCTCGGTTCGCGGTGGCGATATGTATGTGCCGGCGCAGCAGCATCCCCCCGTGGTGCGATGCCAGTCATCGCCGAACCGCCGGACCGTGCCGGACACGCCACGAGGAGGAGGGAACAGCGTCATGACCACTCCCTCGGCAACGTCGGCAGAGCCGGCGCTGCCACGCCCCCGGGGCGTCGTGTCGTCCGCCGTCATGGCGGCACTCCTGGACGGTACGGGACGGCTGCCGGCGTGCGACGACGTCGCTCGGACGGATCCGTACGGCGATGACGTACAGCTCGCTCTCTACAGTCTGTACGAGCTGCACTACCGGGGTTTCGAGGGTGTCGACCCTCGCCGCGAGTGGGATGCCCGACTGCTGGGTCTGCGCTCCTGTCTGGAGGACCACTTCATCGCCGCGCTCCGCCGTGACGTGGGCGGGCACGGTGGTTCCGTGCGCGAGACGCTGGACGACCTCCTGGTGGAGCCGGTCGGAGACGACGGGACCAGCATCAGCCACTACCTCCAACGCCACGGAGAACTCTGGCAGTTGCGCGAATACGCGGCCCTGCGGTCTCTCTACCACTTGAAGGAGGCCGATCCTCATGCATGGGTCATTCCGAGGCTGCGGGGCAGGGCCAAGGCCGGCATGGTGGCCGTGGAGTACGACGAATTCGGGGCCGGCCGTGCCGAGGACATTCACGCGGCGCTGTTCGCGGATCTCATGGCCGACCTGGGCCTCGACGACACATATGGCCACTACCTGGATGCCGCACCCGCGGAGGCCCTGGCCGCGGTGAACCTGATGTCGCTCTTCGGGCTGCACCGGGTCTGGCGTGGTGCCCTGGTCGGGCACTTCGCATCGGTAGAGGTGACCTCCTCACCTGCTTCGCGACGCTTGGCTCTCGCGATGCGGCGAACCGGTGCCGGCCCGGCCGCCGAGCGCTTCTACGCCGAACACGTGGAGGCCGACGCTGTACACGAGCAGGTCGTACGCCGTGAAGTCGTCGCCGGACTGCTGGCCGACGAACCGGGCCTCGAGCCGGATGTCGTCTTCGGTATGGACGCCACCGGGGAGCTGGACCGGCGTCTGGCGACGACTCTGCTCGCAGCATGGCGCCGAGGCGCAAGCGCACTCAGGACCCCTCTGACGGCGCCGGCGCAGTGATGACGGCAGGTGTGCGAGGCCGCCTCGTGCAAGATCCGCAACGGCCCGAAGCGGGCGTGAGGCACCGGTGATCCTGGAGCACCGGGACTGCGCGTCCTTGGTCATCTTCGCGAACTTCGCCTCCGAGGTTGCCGTGGACCTCCGGGAAGCGGAAGTGGTGCGGGAATGGTCGGCACGAGCGAGTCGGGAACTGTGGCTCGCCCGGCCCGGCGACATTCTGGTCACGCCGGTTCCCCTGACGGATTCCTTCACGCACTACGTCGGTTCCCTCCTGGGCGTGCCCCACGGCTCCGTGCACGTGCTCACCGTCCCTGTCACCCCGGGAACGTCCATGGCGGACGAGGTGCGCAAGGCGGGGGTACTGCCCCTGCTGCGTGATCTCGTGCTGCGCCGTCCGGGCATCGGACTGCTCCCCCTCGCTTTGGACGCCTCGACCACGAGCCTCGCCTCCGACCTCGGCATTCCGGTCGTTCCCTACGCCCCGGGCATGGACCTGACGGCGTCAGGTGCCGTCGGGAGCGCCGCAGTTCTCAACACCAAGACGGGCTTTCGCTCCGATGCCGAACGCATCGGGATGCGCCTGCCCCGCGCAAGGGTCTGCACGGGAACGGAGTTGCAGCGAACGGTCCGTGACCTGCTCGACTCCCATCCCCGACTGGTCGTCAAGCCGGACCGTTCGGCCGGTGGCAAAGGGTTGCGTTTCGTCTCCCGGGGGGATCCGGTCACGACTCAGGTATCTGAGAGGAGCGGCCTGTGGGTCGTCGAGGAAGACGTGGGCCCTGGCATCTCCGTCAGCGCGCAGCTCACGGTCGAGGAGCAAGGCCCCCGGACGCTGTTCGCCGGCACCATGCGCGTGCGGGAAGGAGCCTTCACCGGCTATGTGTCACCACCACCCGGTGTCGGGCACGACGTACTGAAGGAACTGCAGGCATGGGGACTCGGCCTGGGACGGCGCCTCCGGGCGAGCGGGTACCTCGGGCCGTTTGATGTGGACGCCGTCCTGGCACACGACGGAACGCTCTATGCGACCGAATGCAATGTCCGCCGAACCGCGACCACTACTCCCTATGCCATGGTCTCGCGTCTCGAGAACCAGGACTCGGGTCACTTCGCCGGGGCCTGGCTCATCGACCATCGGCACTGCTCCACGGATCACGGCGACTTCGAGAAGGTGCGCCGAATTCTGAGATCGACTCGTCTGGCCTACGACCCGGACCGAGGAGAAGGCATCGTTCTGTACTCCGACATGCCGGGCGGTGGGACACCCTTGTGCTATGCCGTGATCGCGCCGGAGCACGAGCGCCTCTTCGCCCTGGAAGCCGACCTGGCCGATGTATTGAGCTGAGCAGAACCGCGGACGAGGCACCGCGGCCCCAACCGGTACCGGGCAGCACCCCTCCGTGCGCTGCCCACGCACCGGACGGCGAGGGTGGAAGCGCGGGCGTCAGGACGTGCCGCCATCGCAGGTTGCACCGGTGGGAGGCAAGCTGAGAGTGCGGCGCGTGCATGCGAACGGGGAGGCGGGCGGAGGCGGTCTCGTGGATGAGTTCGATCTGGACGCGGAACTGCAGCAGGCGTTGGACCGTCTGGCGCTGCTGGCGGAGGTCACCAAAGCCCTGGGGAGCACTCTGGACGCGGACGAGGGGCTGCGGCGGGTGTGCAGGATCGTGGTTCCGCAGCTGGCGGACTGGTGCGCCATGGACCTGCTGGAGGGCGGCGAACAGTTGCGGCGCGTGTGTGTGACCCACCGCGACCCCGCCCTGCTGCACGGGTTGCTGGAGAGCTGCCTTCCGGTACCCGACGAAGCCACCGGCCCGCTGGCCCGGGTACTGCGAGGGGCCGGACCCCTGCTCCTTCGCCACTCCGAGCTGCCCGTCGAACAGAACGGCTCCACGCGGGGGTGGGACCTTCTGAAGGAGCTGGACGTGGACTCCGCAGTCATCGCACCCTTGCGGGCCCGCCGGCGTGTGATGGGAGCGATCACCCTTGCGCGGACCACGCGCGAGCGGCCCTTCGGCGAAGAAGACCTCGGGCTGGCCGAGGAGCTGTCGCACCGCATCGCTCTGCAGGCCGACAACGCCCGTCTGTATCGGGCGGTGCAGGCCACGGCCGAACACCTTCAGCGCGCTCTGCTTCCTGAGCTGCCGCGCGTCGACGGCCTGGAGTTGGTGGCACGCTACAGCCCCGCTCGCGCCGAGGCAGCCGAAGTCGGCGGGGACTGGTACGACAGCTTCGTCCTGCCGACCGGCGACACCACCCTGATCATCGGCGATGTCACCGGACATGACATGCGTGCCGCGGTCGCCATGGGTCAGTTGCGCAACATGCTCCGCGGCATCGCCTGCGACCGTCAGGAACCGCCCGATGCCATCCTGCGCCGCCTCGACATCGCCCAGCAGGTCGTGGGCCGGACGACCGCCACCTGCTTCTACAGCGTCATCCACGGCGCCAGAGGCGGTCCCTGGGAGCTCGCCTACTCCAGCGCGGGACACCTGCCTCCCCTGCTGGTCACCCACGAGGGCGACACGGGCTACCTGGAAGGTGGGGCCGGTCTGATGATCGGCGTCGACCCCGATCATTCCCGCACCATGGCAACCGAACCTCTACCGGCCCGCTCCACGCTCCTGCTCTACACCGACGGCCTGATCGAACGCCGTGACGAAAGCCTTGAGAGCGGCCTGACCCGACTGCGCCAGCACGCCGCGGCCCTGGCCCGCGAACCCCTCCCGGCCATGTGCGACGAACTTCTGGCCGGTCTCCTTGCCGATCCATACCCGGACGATGTCGCTCTCTTGGCCCTGCGCCTGCCTCTCGCCGGAACTCCCGGATCCGAAGGCGCTGCACGGTTGTCGCAGGAGCAGACCGGTTCCGAGGCCGTCACCGTGCCCATGGACTAGCGCCAACGCTGCGTGCTACGCCTGCTGATCGTCGACGGTGGTGATCCGGGCGACCGCTGCTGTCAGGTGCTTCTGCAGCGGATCCGGCAGGGGCGTCCCATTCACCGTGGTCACGACGTCCGCAGCCAGGCGGTGCAGCTTGGTGTTGGTGTTCTGGGAGGCCATGACCAGCACATCCCACGCCTCCTCGGCGCTCAGGCCGAAGGAGGCCATCAGAATTCCACGAGCAAGGTCGATCTCAGGACGCGTCTGCAGGGCTCGTCGAAGCTGAACGACCTCGCACCGGAGTCCGTCGTCGGCTGCGTCCTCTGCGCGCGGCTCGGACCGCCCGGCGGCACGATCCGCATCCTCGCGCGCAGGTGCGAGAAGGTCGCAGGTGCCCGTAAGGGTCAGCAGCCGTTCGGCCACGGGGCCGGCGGCCGTGACAACTATCGACTTCCCCTTGGTGAGTGCCTGCCGCCGAACGGTCAGCAGCACATTGAGTGCGGACCAGTCCCAGAACTCCAGTCCGCTGAGGTCCAGGTCCACGCCCTGGACCGGTCCGTCGAGGGCACTGTGAAGCGTGCTCTCGAGCATCTCGCTGTCCTCGAGGCGGAGTCCCCCGCTGAGGGTGACGAGGACACGGTCGCTGTCACGACGTGTGGCGATTGACGGTGAGGTGTCCTCGCGCTCGCAGGCGCTGCCGACTCGGCTGATGGACCGCGCTGCATAGGGCGGCTCCAGCATGACTGCCTCTCTATGGGTACTCGCCAATTACCTGGCTCTCAGCGTCGCGCCCCATGGCGTAAGACGTCAAGGTATACATGAATTTTATTTCGTTCTTTTGAATGCGCGAATGCTTGGTCGTACGATTCGGGGATGGTCGAAGTGGATGGATCGCCTGAGCCACATACCGGATGGACGTTCCTCACGAGTCACGCTCGTGTTCTGGCCACCATCGCCGACAACCGCAACGCGCGTATCCGCGACATCGCCGCACGGTGCCGACTGACCGAACGGGCCGTCCAAAAGATCATTTCGGATCTGGAGCAGGACGGCTACCTGTCCCACAACCGCCAGGGCCGCGGTAACACCTACCAGATCGACCCGAGCAAGGTCCTGCGCCATCCCGCCGAAGCCGGCCTGACGGTGGCCTCGCTCTTGTCGATGCTGGTCAGGGACGAGGTGGAGCGCCATGGAGTCGTCCACCAGGCCCGCTCCGAGCACTGAGCGCACTCACGAGGTGACGTACGGGATGGCGGGGCGCAGACGCCGAGTGCGGTGACCGGCACCGCCAGAGCCGTGAGGGCGTGCCCCATGACCCAGCGTGTACGCGACGTCATGGCCGCGGCTCCCAGGACTGAAGCGGCACGTGCGCGGGTCATCGAGCGTCGTCAGGATCAGGGCGACTGCGGTCGCCGCAGCCCCTGAAGGAGCAGTTCGATCAGCCGGCGGGGGTCGTAGCGGGGGTCGTCGTCACGTCCGATGCAGAGGTTGCCGATGCCGCGCATCAGTTCGTACGCCTGTGTACCGGGCCTGATTTCGCCGGCGGCGACCGCTGCGTCGAGCATCTGCTCGCAGACGGGCACCAAGCGGTCGAGGAAGTACGCGTGCAGCGCGTCGAAGCCACTGTCCGATTGCAGCGCGTTGGCGAGTCCGTGCTTCGTCACCAGGAAATCGACGAAGAGGTCGACCCACTGACGGAGTGCCGCGAGGGGAGAGTCGGCGCCGGCCAGCAGGGAGGGGCCGGCCTCGGCGCAGGACTCGACCTGGTGGCGGTAGACGGCCACGACGAGATCCGCCCGAGTCGGGAAGTGGCGGTAGATCGTGCCCAGCCCGACACCGGCCTTGGCCGCGATCTGCCGGATCGGCGCGTCGACGCCGGAGGTGACGAACACCTCGGCGGCGGCGGCAAGCAGCGTCTGCTCGTTGCGCTGCGCGTCGGCCCGCTTGCTTCGGGCCGACGCCCCCGCGGACTGGCCTGCTGAGGGCACCACACGCTCCTTCCGGACGACGATTGACTAAGCGGAACAACGTTCCGTATTGTTCTTTCTGGAACAGCGTTCCGCTTCGAGTCTAGCCGAGGCGGCGCCGTCCCGTACCCCTCCCCCGCCGTCGGCCGCATGAGGTCGGCGGCAAAGCCGTGGAAAGGGAAAGGCACCTCATGACTTCCACAGCCGACACCGTCGGCGCACCCACTCCCGTCCTCTCGCTCAGTCCGGTGGTGCTGCCGGTTCCCGGCCGCGCCGTGGACCTGCACCTGCGCGTCTCCGCCCCCGTGACCGGGGATGACCTGCCGGTCGTCCTCCTGTCGCACGGCCACGGACCCTCGAACAACCTCTCCTCGCTGAACGGCTACGCCCCGCTCGCCGACTACTGGGCGGCGCACGGCTTCGTCGTCATCCAGCCCACCCATCTGAGCTCGCGGACGCTGAGCCTGGACCCCTCCACCCCCGGGGCGCCGCTGTACTGGCGATCACGGGCCGAGGACATGCAGCGCATCCTCGACCGGCTCGACGTGATCGAGGCCGCCGTCCCGCAGCTCCGCGGACGCCTGGCCCACGACAAGATCGCCGTAGCCGGGCACTCGATGGGCGGGCACACCGCGAGCCTGCTGCTGGGCGCCCGGCTCACCGATCCCCAGGACGGAACGGAAGTGAACCTGGCCGAGCCCCGGATCACGGCGGGCGTACTGCTTGCCGCGCCCGGCAGAGGGGGCGACGCCCTCACCAAGTCCACGGCCGAGCACTACCCCTTCTTTCTGACCACGGACTTCTCCGCGATGACCACGCCCGCCCTCGTGGTCGCAGGCGACAAGGACACCTCACCCCACCTGACGGTCCGGGGCGCGGACTGGCACACCGACCCGTACCACCTCTCCCCCGGCCCCAAGTCCCTGCTCACCCTCTTCGGTGCAGAACACGGGCTCGGCGGCGTCTCGGGATACGACGTCGCCGAGACCACGGACGAGAACCCCGAGCGAGTCGCCGCAGTCCAGCGGCTCTCGTGCGCGTACCTCCGCACCGAGTTCCATCCCGCGGATCCCGCCTGGCAGACAGCGCAGGACGCGCTGACGGCCGCACCCGACCCGCTCGGACGGGTGGAATCCAAGTAGGCCCACCCGATGGGTGAGGACGCGCGCCATAGACGCGCCCGAATCCAACCCACGCGTTGCCGTCACGCTTCACAGAAATTGAGGAACACAGTCATGCAGTACCGCACCTTGGGCCGCACCGGTGTGCAGGTCAGTGCACTCGCGCTCGGCGCGATGAACTTCGGCAAGATCGGACGCACCACCCAGGACGAGGCCACGGCTGTCGTCGACGCCGCTCTCGAGGCCGGCATCAACGTCATCGACACCGCCGACATGTACAGCGGCGGCGAGTCCGAAGAGATGGTCGGCAAAGCCATCGCCGGCCGCCGTGACGACATCGTGCTGGCCACGAAGGCGGGCCTGCCCATGAGCGACGAGCCCAACCATCAGGGCAGCTCCCGCCGCTGGCTGGTCACCGAGCTGGACAACAGTCTGCGCCGCCTCGGCGTCGACCACGTCGATCTCTACCAGATCCACCGGTGGGACCCGCGAACCAGCGACGAGGAGACGCTGTCGGCCCTGACCGACCTGCAACGGGCGGGCAAGATCCGCTACTTCGGTTCCTCCACCTTCCCCGCGTACCGCATCGTGCAGGCCCAGTGGGCCGCCCGCGAGCATCACCTGAGCCGTTACGCCACCGAGCAGCCCAGCTACTCGATCCTGCAGCGCGGGATCGAGACCCACGTCCTGCCCGTGACCGAGCAGTACGGGCTCGGTGTGCTGGCATGGAGTCCCCTGGCCTCGGGCTGGCTGTCCGGCGCGATCCGCGAAGGCCGGGACATCACCACCAACCGCTCCACGCTCATGCCGCAGCGCTTCGACACCGCCGTCCCCGCCAACCGGGCAAGGCTCGACGCAGTCGAGAAGCTGGCCGCAGTCGCCGACGAGGCCGGTCTGACCATGATCCAGCTCGCTCTTGGGTTCGTGACCGCGCACCCGGCGGTGACCTCTGCCCTCATCGGCCCCCGCACACTGGACCACCTGAACGCCCAACTCGCCGCCGCCGACACCGTGCTCTCCGCCGACGTGCTCGACGCGATCGACGCGATCGTCGCACCGGGTGTCGACCTCGCCGCACACGAGAAGAACGACACTCCTCCCGCCCTGCTCGACCCCACCTTGCGGCGCCGCTGATCGCCCGGGCAGAGGGCCTTCAGCCGTCCGTCCGACGGGAATTCGTGTGTGACCTGCGCCACCCGTGACCCTTGACACGGGTGGCGCGCCGCTGCATTGTTCCACCATTCGGTTGGTGTCTACCGAGTAGTGGAATCTACCTCGTCGCCAACACCGCGGAGTACCCGCATGAGACACCGCATCACGTCCTGCGTCGCCATGGGAGCCGGCGCCGGAACGTACAACCTGCTGCACCCTGAGCCCGCCCGCGAACTCGACGAGCGCAGGGCGATTACCGGGCCGGCCACCGGCGCCGAGCTCATGATGGCCGCTGACCGCCGGCGGCCCCGGGTGCTGGATGCAGGTCGCGACCATCCTTGCCCGCGTGAGCGAAGGGGTGCCCTCGCCCGCACCGTGCAGGCGCGCGACGCCGCCCTCCGCGGTGTCCCCTTACGGCAGTTAATCGAGCGAGCCCTCGACGACCTCCGCCCCGTCGTCCCGCACGCCATCCCACAGACCACCACGGTGCCGATCCGTGGCGCGGCCCCCTCCTCTCCGGTGTCGTAGAAAAGGGTGCTACATGATCCTCGCCAACTATCAGCAGGACTACAGTCCAGTGGGTCATTCGCTCGGGCTGTCGTCCATCATCGCGATCCTTCCGTTGCTCGTCCTGTTCGTGCTGCTCGGCGTGGTGCGTATGAAGGCGTGGCTCGCCTCGCTGATCTCCCTGATCGTTGCCCTGGTGGTCGCGGTCGCCGTGTACTCGATGCCGATCGCCGACGCGCTCAACAGCGGGCTGCTGGGCGCCGCGTTCGGCTTCTTCCCGATCATGTGGATCGTCATCAACGCGATCTGGGTCTACAACCTCACCGTCGAAACAGGGCACTTCGACGTGCTGCGCAGGTCGTTCGCGTCCATCAGCGACGACCAGCGGGTGCAAGCGATCATCATCGCCTTCTCCTTCGGCGCCCTCATGGAGGCGCTGGCCGGTTTCGGCACGCCCGTCGCGATCAGTGCGGTCATGCTGATCGCCCTCGGCTTCAAGCCGCTCAAGGCAGCCACCGTCGCCCTGGTCGCCAACACCGCACCCGTGGCGTTCGGCGCGATAGCCGTGCCGATCACCACACTGGCGGGTGTCACCAGCCTGCCCGTGGACGACCTCGGCGCGATGGTCGGCCGGCAGACGCCGATCCTGGCGCTGTTCGTGCCGCTGGCCCTGGTGTTCATCGTGGACGGCCGAAGGGGGCTGCGGCAGACCTGGCCGCCGGCGGTGGTGTGCGGTGTGTCCTTCGCGGTCTTCCAGTACCTGTCCTCGAACTTCTGGTCCGTGCCGCTCGCCGACATCGTCGCCGCGCTCGCCTCCGCGCTGGCGGTCTTGGCGTTCACCCGGGTGTGGCACGCCGAGGAGACGTACCACGAGAGCGACGAGGACCATGGCGTCGACGGCGACCTCGATGGTGCCGACGGCGGCTCCCGCCGGCCCCAGACCCCCGGCGGGGAACCGGCCCCCGGCAGCGGCGAGTCCGCGGACAGCCAGGTGCTGACCCGGGCCCGCGCGGACGCCGACCGCGACACGCACGACTCGCCGTTGGACGTCTTCAAGGCGTACGCGCCCTACCTGGCCATCATCGTGGTGTTCGTGCTGGCCACCCGAGTACCGGCGATCACCGGAAAGCCGCCGGCCGGGGTCGGGGCGACCGGTACCGGCCTGGAGTCCGTGACGCACATCGTCAACTGGCCGGGGCTGCACATCATCAAGGCGAGCGGGGACCCGGTCGCCACCACCTTCAAACTCAACTACCTGTCGGCGGCCGGGACTCTGCTGCTCATAGCCGGACTGATCAGCATGGTGTTGATCCAGGTCGGCCCCCGGCGCGCCCTGCGCGCCTACGGACGCACCCTGGACCAACTGAAGTTCGCGGTGCTCACCGTCATGCTGGTGCTGGGACTCGGCTACATCATGAACGAGTCAGGTCAGACCACCACGCTGGGTCTGTGGGTGGCCGGGGCCGGCGGGGCCTTCGCCTTCCTCTCACCGATCCTCGGCTGGCTGGGCGTTGCCGTCACCGGATCCGACACCTCCTCCAACTCCCTGTTCGGCGCCCTCCAGATCACCGCCGCCCACCAGGCCGGCCTGTCGCCCACCCTCATGGCCGCGGCCAACTCCTCCGGTGGCGTGCTCGGCAAGATGATCTCCCCGCAGAACCTCGCCATCGCCGCGGCCGCGGTCGGTTTCGAGGGCCGCGAGGGGATCCTCTTCCGCCGCGTCATCGTGTGGAGCGTGGTCTTCATGCTCTTCATGTGCGTGCTGGTCTACCTGCAGAGCACCTCAGTGCTCGGCTGGATGGTCGTGGACACGCCGGCAACCCCCTGACAGGAAGGTGTGACGCGGCCCAGTACGTCGAAATATTGCCTCCCTGCAGGTCACAGGGCTGATGTGGGGTCATGGTCATGATGTACGGCTGACCGATCGTCCTCTCACGTAGGAGGAAGGGGACGCCTGGACAGTGCGGACCTCAAAATCCCGATTCATGGCCTGTGACCTGCAGGTTCTCAACCGTCGAGGACAGCGGCACCCTGGAAGGAGAGATGGTGTGAAGGCGGGAGAGGAGGCGCGATGCGGACCAGTGACGAGATCTATCACCGCATCCGCTGGGACCCGCGGTTCGACCCGGCCCGGTTCGTGCTGGGTATCAGCCGGCGCGGGGATGGCCTCGAACGCATCCCGCTGACTTCCTTTGTGCCCGGGGGCGACATCCCGTGGCACCGGGTGGTCTTCATCGAGGCGGACGGCGAGGTGGTCTGGGACCGGACCACGGGGGTGGACCACTTCGACGCCTCGGGCGCCGGACTGGTGCGGGAGCCGCAAGCTGACCTGAACTTCGGCACGAACTCCGGCAGGAGCGAGCCCGCCGGCGTCCTCGACGTGTCCCCGACCGTCCACACGGCGGTGGCCTGGATCCCGCCCGCGGAGCTGTGGCCCCCGATCCAGGACATCCGCCGGGATCACGATCCGCAGATCCACCGCTGGCCGCCGCACGTCAATGTGCTCTTCGGCTTCGTGCCGGAGTCCGACTTCGAGCGTGCGGCCCCGCTGCTCGCCGCGGCGGCGGCCGAGGCGCCGGTCTTCACCGCCCGGCTGGACGGGGTGCGCACCTTCCGGCACAAGGCGTACTTCACCGTGTGGCTCGACCCGACGGCGGCCGGCGAGGCGCCCTGGGCGGACCTGTACCGCGTACTGCGGCAACGGTTCCCGCACTGTCGTGGGCCGGCCAAGAACTTCACCCCCCATCTGTCCCTGGGCCGGACCCGGGATCCGCGGCGAGTCACCGCCGACTGCGCCACCCGGCTCGACGTCATGACGGCGACAGTCTGGGAACTCGTCCTGCTCGCACGCAGGGGCGACGGGCCGATGCGGCCACGGGCCACGGTCGCCCTGCGCACGGGCGAGGTCCGCCGGCTACCCCCGCCCGGCCTCGAAGCGCCGGGCCCGGAGGACACCGACTGGCTCTCCGGAATCACCGACAGGTGACGTACTCAGTCAGGTGAGGCAGGGCGCCACCCAGGCCGTCCCCGGACAGCCGGCAACTGTGTCAGAAGTTGAACTGGTCGATGTTCTTGCTGTTGAACACGGTGGGCTTGCCAAGGGTGATGACGCTGTCCTTGCCGATGGTGAAGGTGCCCATGTCGCCGGCTTTGAAGGTTTCGCCTTGGGTGCCGGTGATCTGGCCGGAGGCGAGGGCGACGGTGGTGCGGGCGGCGAGTTCGCCGAGCTTGGCCGGGTCCCACAGCTCGAAGGCGTCGACGGTGCCGTTCTTGACGTACGGGCGCATGTCGTTGGGGGTGCCCAGGCCGGTGAGCTTGACCTGGCCCTTGTACTTGGAGCCGGCCAGGTACTGGGCGGCGGCCTTGATGCCGACGGTGGTGGGGGAGATGATCCCCTTGAGGTTGGGGTACTGCTGGAGCAGGCCCTGGGTCTGCTGGAAGGACTGCTGGACGTCGTCGTTGCCGTAGGCGATCTTGACGAGTTGGACGTTCTTGTACTTGGGGTTGGGAACTGTTCGTTTTCAGGTGTGCATGAGCGTGTGTGAGTGTGCACGAGCGTGTACTGGTTCGTGGTGTTGCAGCGCGCACACGTCGCGTGGAGGGCACTGATGTCAGTGCCGGCCCGTACCGTTCTTCCTGTTGCCGATCAAGCGTGTTGGAGGGAGTACATCGATGCGTGATGAGTCGCTGCGCACGATCGCTGCCCCCTTTGTGGCCGTCGGCCCGTCCGGTGTGGCGATCCGCACCCGCCTAAAACACCTGGGGGCCGCCGACGAGGAGGTGTTGCGCCTGGTGGGCGCGCATCTGGGCTCGCTGGCCTCGAAGGACCTCAAACGCCGGTGCGCCGACGGTCTGGAGCACTCCGCGGATAGGTGGGCGGAGCGTAAGCGAGCCCTCACGGAGGAGTCTTCGTCGCGCTGGGCCGGGAGCATCACCAAGGCCACCCACGATCAGTGGGCGCTGGCAAGGCGTGCCCAAAGCGCGCATATCCAAAGCCTTCAGGCGGGCGTGCGGACGATCGCGCACCGCCTGTCCCTGCCGGTCGGGGAGAAGGGAAGCAGGCGGGCGCCGGGCGGCTACCGCAGCGCACAGGAGTGGTTCGCCAAGTCCCGGCGCCTGCAGGTCCTTCGAGACCGGCTGAGTGCCGAGCAGGCCGACCGCGCTGTGGGCCGGGTCCGGGTGGTGCGGGGCGGGAAGCGGCTCGCGCGCAATCGGCACAACCTGCACGCCGCCCAACTCACGCAGGCCCAGTGGCGGCAACGGTGGGAAGCTGAGCGCTTGTTTCTGCAGGCGGACGGGGAATCGGGCAAGCGGTACGGGAACGAGACGATCCGCGTCACCCCGGACGGCGAAGTGTCCCTCAAGCTGCCTGCTCCGCTCGCCCACCTGGCCAACGCCCCGCACGGCCGGTATACGCTCACCGGCGCTGCCCTCTTCCACCACCGGCGCGAGGAATGGGCCGACCGCATCACCACGAACCGGTCCGTGGCCTACCGCATCCACTACGACACAGACCGCTCCCGCTGGTACCTCACCGCCTCCTGGACCATCCCACCGGTCAAGACCGTCCCCCTGTCCCACGCCCGCACAGGCGGCCTGATCAGTGTCGACACGAACGCCGACCATCTGGCTGCGTGGCGGCTCGATGCCCACGGCAACCCATGCGGCCGACCCCGCCGGTTCTTCTACGACCTGTCCGGCACGGCGAACCATCGCGATGCCCAGGTACGGCATGCACTGATCCGGCTCCTGCACTGGGCCGAACGCCACGGCCTGTCGATCGCGATCGAAAACCTCGACTTCACCGCGGAGACGACCAGGGAGAAACACGGGCGCCAGAAGCGGTTCAGGCAGGTGATCTCCGGCATGCCCGTGTCCAAGCTGCGGGCCCGGCTCGTCAGCATGGCGGCCGAACTCGGCATCACCATCATCGCCGTGGACCCGGCCTACACCAGCAGGTGGGGCGCCCAGCATTGGCAAAAACCCCTCACCCACACGACCAGGAAAACCACCCGTCACGATGCCGCGAGCATCGCGATCGGACGACGCGCCCTCGGGCACCGCATCCGGCGACGGACGGCACCGCCCCCACACGACCAGAGCGATCGTATGGGGCATCGGACCGCCCAGGCCGGACACGGCACCCCAGGGCGTGAGGGAACCCGCCCCCGCATCCTTGGACCACGGACACGATCCACTGGGACCAGACGCGGCGCGAACGCGGGAGACCAGGACGCCCAACACCGTTCGGAGCGTCCGACTGAGCCCGTGCAACTCATGCTCAGTCCTCAGGAACGGTCCTTCAGTTCGTCCTTCATGTAGCCGATCCAGGTGTTCTGGTTCGTGGCGACCTGTGCGGCGGACAGGATCTGCCCCTTGTAGCCGATCTGCTGGGCGAGCAGTTGTACTTCGGTGCGGCCGAGGTCTTCGGCGCTGGCCTGTGAGACAAAGGCGTTGCGGCAGCCGGTGTTGGTGTCGGAGTCGTACATCCATGAGCACCGGCGGGTCGTGCTCCAGCCGGAACTGGTGGTCCGCCGATCCAGCCTCGGCGTGCACTGATCACTCTCACCCCGCCGGATCACGGGTCCCCCTTCGCAGAGGAAGGCGCATCCAAGCGTTCCAAAGTGGTGGTCAGCAGGCGACGTTGCAGGGGAGGATGGCCGCCATGACGGCTGAAGGCTCCTCCATCGACTCCACCAAGCCCAGTATCGCCCGCGTCTACGACTACCTGCTCGGCGGCAAGGACAACTACGCCGTGGACCGGGAGATCGGCGACGTGTTCAAACGTGACCTTCCTGGTTCGGTGGCCATCGCCTTCGCCAACCGCGCGGCCCTGACCCGGGCGGTCGGGGAGATCGCGACGACGACCGGCGTACGGCAGTTCATCGACCTGGGCAGCGGTCTCCCGACCGCCGACAACGTCCACCAGGTCGCGCAACGGCACGCTCCGGAGTCCCGGGTCGTGTACGTCGACATCGACCCCCAAGTGCTGGTCCACGGCCGTGCGCTGTTGGAGGAGAACGACCGGACCCGGGTCGTCGCGGCCGATGTACGCAACCCCGAAGACGTCCGTACCCACCCGGACACCGTGGAACTGATCGACTTCGATCAGCCCGTCGCCGTCATGTTCAGCGCCATTCTTCACCACGTCAACGACGAGGAGGACCCGGCTGGAATCGTCCGCTACTGGCGCGACCGGGTGCCCTCCGGGAGCTACTTCTTCGTTAGCCACTTCCGTTCCGGCAACAACCCGGAGACGGCGGAGGCCGAGGGAGTCCTCCAGCAGACGTTCGGCCGCGGTCGGTGGCGCACCGACGAGGAGATCGCATCCCTGCTGGATGGCCTGGAAATCCTCGACCCCGGGATCGTCCCCGCGTCCCTGTGGCGTCCTGAGGTGGTCGACAGCCCGTTGAACAGCGGCGGCGATAGGGAACTCACCGTCTGGGAGCGTCTCATCGCCGCTGGACTGGCCCGGAAGGCATAGGACTTGAGGGCGTCCGACGGTTCTGGACCACCCAGGGGCGGCGAAGGCACGTGTCGATGTGCGGCTCCGCCGCAGGCGACCGTCCCCGCTTCCGCCCGCGTCCCGGAATGGCCTCGGGCCCGTCCCGCGTTGCCACGAGCATGACGACGAATCCCCCGCGGCCCGAGGTGCTGCGCTACACCGCCTTCTCCAGCTCCCCCGACGGCGGAAACCCCGCTGGGGTCGTGCTGGACGCCACCGGCCTGGACGACAGCGACATGCTGGCCATCGCCGCCGACCTCGGATACTCGGAGTCCGCGTTCCTGACGGCGCCCCCGGAGGGCCTCGACGGCCCGGAGGGACGGGCGTACACCATTCGTTACTTCAGTCTCAAGGCTGAGGTGCCGTTCTGTGGGCACGCAACCGTCGCGACCGCCGTCGCGCTCGCCGAGCGGACAGGCCCTGGGGAGCTGACGTTCGCGACGCGTGCCGGGATCGTTCCGGTGGAGGTGGCCGAGGAGGGCGGGACGGTCAGGGCCACACTCACCAGTGTCGAGCCGCACATCGAGGAGATCGCCGGCGCCGACCTCGCAGAGGCCCTCGCCGCGCTCGGCTGGCCGGCCGCCGATCTCGACCCGGCCTTCCCGCCCCGTACAGCGTTCGCGGGTGCCCGCCATCTCGTTCTCGCGGCGGCGACGCGGGCCCGCCTGGCCGATCTCGCGTACGACTTCGCGCGCCTCGAAGCCCTGATGCACCGCCTGGACCTGACCACGGTCCAGTTGGTGTGGCGGGAGTCGGCCACCGTCTTCCACGTCCGTGACCCGTTCCCCGTCGGCGGCGTCGTCGAGGACCCGGCAACGGGAGCCGCGGCGGCCGCGTTCGGTGCATACGTCCGTGAGCTCGGCCTGGTCCCCGAGGACGCCGTTCTGACTTTGCATCAGGGCGAGGACCTCGGTCGCCCGGGCGAGCTCACGGTGACGCTACGCGCAGGTGACCCGCGGGTCCGCGTCAGCGGCACGGGAGTTCGCATCAGCTGAGGCGCGGTCAGGACGGCGGAGCACCTGTCGCTCAGGGGCCCGCCTCCTGGCTGGCCGCGCCGGGTCCGTACGCTCCATCGTGCCTTCGCTGACGGCGAGACCATCATGGCCTATGTATGCCGACGCCGTCTCGAAGGCGCCCGCCGCGAACTTGACCACCCCCGCGGTTCGTACACCGTCGCCGACGTCGCGGCACGCCGGCAGTTCGCCGACACCAGCCACTTCCGCCGCGCCTACCGCAAGGCCTACGGACAATCACCCCGACGTCCGGGCCCGTGTCGGCCTTGCGAACCCAACTCAGGTGCTCACTGAGCGGCGTGCTCCTTGACGTAGCGGATGAGGCCGGCGACGTCCTCGGGGACCAGGCGTCCGATGGCACCGTTGGAGTAGACGGCCACGACGACACGGCCCTCGGGGTCGAGGACGAAGCCGGTCGACTGCAGGTGCTCCGGGTCGTCATTGACAAAGGCCCCGGTGGCCGCCGCTATGGACGTGGCATCCGCGCTGTGGCCGATGGGGAAGGTCAGCTTGAGCTTGTCGACCAGGGCCTGGGTGGTGGCCTCGTCGTCGACGGACAGCGCGACGACCTTCACACCGAGCTCCTCGAAGGTCTCCCGGGCACGCTGGAACGCCCGCAACTGGCCGATGCAGTACGGGCACCAGGACCCTCGATAGAACAGCACGACGCCGAAATTCCCCTGCAAAGTGTCAGGCAGCGAGATCTGCCCGCCGCCCGGAACCGCGACGGTGATCGCAGGGAAGGCGTCGCCGGGGCGCAGGACGTGATTCATGGTGGTTCTCCTGTCGTTCGTTTTTGTTTCTCAGGGGCATGGGGGCTACTCGGCCCCGACACAGGCCCGCACAGATCGCTGGACCGACACAGCCTCCGGTGAAGTCGCGGCGCCGGCCCTCATCTCGCCGCTCGCCTCGGGCTGTCCGTATTCGATGGGCGGCGCCTGGGAGCGGATTCTTACCGCCGATCTCGGAGTCGGTTCTGCGTAATCCGCCACCCGGAGCACTACGGTCACGCCTTCGCTACGGAGCGTGAGGAAAGGCCGTCGGGATACGCACCGGGCGCGGGCCGCCGACCGCCGAGGAACAAGTACGAGAGAGAATTTCGGGAGCGATCGGATCGCCGCCGACAGTGCGGCCGACCAACGCGGCCGATCGTCCAGATGGTGCGACGCGTCAGAGGTCGTTCGCGGCCAGGGCGATGGCGGCCAGCAGCCCCTGGTAGTCCTCCGAGCACGGCCCGCACGCCCGCAGATGGACCTCCACACCCGCCATTCGGGCAACGTGGCGGTCGACTTGGGGCAACTCCGCGTAGATGTGCAGGACCTCCATGGCGTCCGCGCAGCCGACGTCACGAGGATCGGTCTGCAGAAACGCTTCCAGCATCGGTGTGTCGATCACGAGGGCCTCGATGTGTTCTTGTTTAGGTACCCCAGGGCGGTCAGCCGAGCCCGCAGCCTGCTGCGCGCGTCGAACATTGTCTTGTAGACGGCGTTGCGGTTGGTGCCGAGCTTGTCCACCTGCGCGTCGAGCGGTACGCCGTTGACGACGAGCGCCACAAAGACGCGCCGCTGGTGGTCGGTGAGGACGTCGTTCACGGCCGCACGCAGGCTTGCCAGCAATTCGCGGGCCTCGGTCTCGGCGCCCGGGTCGGCACCGAAGCGGTCCGGCAGCCGGTCCCACTCCTCGTTGGCCAGTGTGACGCCGGGCATTCGCCAGAAGTGGCGTCCGAGCTTGGTCGAGACCTCAAACACCACGAATGTAAAGGCCCAAGTGGTGAACTTGCTCTCGCCACGGAACTGCCCGATCTTGCGTGTGATCGCCAGAAGAGCGTCCGCAGCCGCCTGGTGGGCGAGGTCGTCCTGCTCGGGTCCCGCGACGTTGTGGGTGGCGCGGCGGCCGATCTCGAAGCGCGCAATCCGCAGCAGCACTTCGTGCAGCCTGGTGCACGCCTCCTCGTAGCGGGATCCCTCCGACTGCAGGGCACGCACCCATTGTTCGGAGTCAGGATCGAGTCCGGCGTGCCTCACGCTGCCGGGGCCGGTCAGCACAGGGTCTGGGAGCGTCCCCGCGGCCTCCTCGGGCTCCATGTTGAGTTCGGACGTGCTGTTCGCCATGGTGCTCGCAGTCTCCTGGGCAAGCGGGGACCTGAGTGCTCCCGGCGCGGTCCCGCGGAACACGGGCGGGGACGGGGGATGCGCTGTTCCCTGCACGTAGGCGCGGCGCAGGATCCGCTGCAGTGGATCGGCTGTTTCCGGGTGGCTGCCGCGCAACGGCGGCAGCCACTTCCTGATGGGAGATCAGAGGGCGACGATGCCCTCGCCGCCTGTCGCTCCGGGCACTGCGACGGAACCGACCTTCGTCAGCGAGCCGTCGGAGTTGACCCGGAATTCGTCGACGCCGCCGGTCGCACCGGTCTGGGCGTAGAGGAACTTCCCGTCGGAGGAGACGGCCGGGTCCACCGTGCCGGCGCCGGTCGAGGTGTTGCCCAGGACCCGCAGCGAACCATCGGCGTCACCGTGAACGCCGGTGAGGGAGCCGCTGCCCGCGTTGGCGGCGTAGAAGTTGTCCCCGTCACGGACCACCCAGCAGGTCGCCGCCTGGCCCGTGGCCACCTCGCTGACCTTGGTGAGCCGGGCGTCCCGGCCGAAGGCGTAGGTGGCCACAGAGTTCGGACCGGCTTCGGTGACGACCAGCCTGCCGGCGGCGTCGAAGGTGAAGCCGAACGGCACAGCGCCAGGGGTGGGGGTGACGACGGGCTTGGCCGAGATGCCCAGGATGCCGACCTTGAACACATCGATGCTGTTGCCGACACCCTTGGTCGTGACGACCAGCTTGCTCCCGTCCGGGGTGAAGCCGATCTGCGCCGGGGTGTGGGTGAACTGCGGAGTGGCGATCGGGTCCAGGCCGAGTTCACGGTGCCAGGAAGGCACCTTCAGCAGTCCGTCGCCGACGCGCAGGAAGCCCTGGACCGAGCCGCCGTTCAGGGCGTTCAGCACGTACACCAGGTTGCCGTGCACGGTCACGCTCACCGGGAAGGTGCCGCCGGAGGAGATCACCTGGCGCCATACGAGCTGGTCACCCTGCACCGAGAACACCGTGATCGTGTTGCTTCCGGCATTCACCGCGTACAGCAGCCCGTGCGCCTTGTCGTACGTCAGTGAGCCCTGTGATGCCAGGTTGTCCACCACGGCCCCGTCCTGCTTCCCCCCGAGACCGCCCGTCGCATACTCCCGACGCTGCTCCAGGGAACCGTCCGCCGCGCGGCTGTAGGCAACGATCGTGTTCCCGGTGGCCCGGTCGGTCTGCACGAACACCGGGGCGCCGGAACGGCTCGAGTGGTGCTCCGGCTGCGCCGACGCGGGACCGGCGAACGCGGTCAGCGACACCGTGACGGCGGCACCGAAGCCGGCTATCCGGGCGGCCTTGAACGTCTTACCCATGGTCATCCTCACCATGCCTGAGGCGGTGGTGTCCCAACCGCCGTGTCGGTTACCGAGGCTCTGTCGGCCTCGCCCTTGCTCAGCATCGGAAGCGGCGGCCTTCTTACCGGGCCGGAACCGCCGAAACACTTCCGTAAGGAATGGAGACTCTTCATCCTGAAGTTGCAGGTCACGCGGCGGACCCGGGGCGGCGTCGTGCAGCGGGCGACCCATTCCTGCCATCTCCGTGGAAGACGACGCCTCACTCAACCGATACAGGGACCCCCACCGGCTCGCTTCCCGGGACGGATACCCCCTGCTCCCGTTTCACCCCGACGGTCGGCTGACAGGCGTGGCCATAGCACGGGTGGATGCCAACGGGGTCCTCGCGGTCGGCTTCTGCCCCGCTGTGATCAACCAGGACAATGAGCCCGTCCACGTGCCTGCGGACAGCGAGGACGGCGGACGGGTCGTTTCCTATCTGGAAGAGTGCTGCACCAGCGAGAAACTCGCCGTACGCCTGGTCCAGCCGACGCGGGAATCAGGCCTGCCCGTGAAAAGCGTGCAGATCGTCCCCCAGTGATCCGGCGAGACCGTACCAACTGCCTCTCCAGCCCTGGTGTCACGAGGCTGGAACGGTTCTGGGCGGGAAGCGCGGCCGGTCCCGGAAGGCCTGCGCCGCCCCTGAATCGAGTCGGCGCCCCTGCGATCGCCGTCCTGGCGACCTCCCGAATCCCATGGGGTCCGCCCCAGCCCCACGGGATCAGCCAAGGGCGCGAAGGGTCTCGCCCGCGCGGTGGCGGGCGTAGGCCTCGTCGGTGCCGGGGACGGAAAAGACCACGCGGAAGTAGATGGGCGCGGGCCGGGCACGTGAGCCACGATGTGCCGCGCCGCGACCCCCAACCGGACGCGGCGGAGGCCGTCGCACTCATCTCCGCGTTGTGGGCGGAGAGTTGGACCGCTCCGAGGGAAGGCGGGCCAGTCCTCCGATCGCGGTGACGGCCGTGGCGGCCCGTCAGGCGCGGCTCTGTGCCGGCTCCGGCTCCGGATCGGAGAGGTGCGCTGCGGCACGGCCGGGAAGCAACAGCGGGGTCGCCAGCAGGAGCACGCCGGCCAGGCCGATGGCCGTACGCGGGCCGAGCAGACTGCCCAGCACGCCCCAGACGGCCGTCAGGAGCGCGGTCGAGGCCTTGGTCGTCACCGTCCACGCGGACAGCGTGCGGGTGACCCGGTCGGTCGCGGTGCGCTCGAGGCGGTAGGTGGCGTAGACGGGGTTGAAGACGCCGCAGCAGAAGATGAGCCCGAGTTCGACGCCCATCACCAGCAGCAGCCCGCCGGTCCCCGGCTCCAGGAAGGCCAGGCCGACGGGCCAGATCGCGCGCAGTGCCCCGAACACGACCAGGACCCGGTGCTGCCCGAACCGGGTGACTAGCGGTCGGGCCAGCCGCGAACCAAGCAACCCGCCGATCGAGGGCGCGGCGAAGGCGAGGCCGTACTGCCACGGCGCGAACCCGAATCGGCCGAGCATCAGCACGGCCAGCAGCGGCTCGGCCGCCATCACCAGACCGTTGAACAAGGCGGTGTTGAAGAACAGCGGACGCAGCGTCGCGTCGGCGAGGATGTACCGCCAACCGTCGAGCAGGTCCCCGGCCCGCATGCGCGCGGCCTCCCGGCGCTCGGGGCAAGGCTCGTGCCCGCCCGTCGCGCGGATGCCCAGGGCCGAGAGCAGGTAGCTGACCGCGTCGGCCACCACCGTCGCCACCGGACCGAGGAGCCCGATCGCCGCGCCGCCCAGCGGCGGTCCGATGATCGTGGTCGTCCAGGCCGTGGACTCGAATCGGGCGTTGGCGACGAGCAGGTCCTCGGCCGGCAGCAGCGTCTTCAGGTACGCGCCCGAGGCGGCGCGGAAGGTGATGTCGGCCGCCGCGACGACGACCGAGACCAGCAGAAGCTGAAGGAAGGTGAGCGCACCGAGCGCGAACGCGGTGGGGATCGTCAGCAACGCCGCGAACCGCACCAGGTCCATCGCGATCAGCACCGGCCGCTTGCGGCGGAACTCCACCCATGGGCCGAGCGGCACCGCCACGGCCGCACCCACCGCGACCCCCACGGAGGAGAGCGCGGCGACCTCGGCCGGTCCGGCGTGCAGCACCCGGATGGCGATCAGCGGGAACGCGCCGAAGGCGAGCCACGTGCCGAGCGCGCTGGTCCCGTACGCTCCCCAGAGCCACCCGAACCGCCGCCCCAGCCGATGTCCGAGCAGTTGCCCCAGCCGGTGCCCGCTCCTCATGCCCGATGCCCCTCGCCACTCACCCGCACAACCGATCCGCGATCGGAAGCATCAAAGCGAGCACCATAGCCGGGGATCAAACAACCGCAGGGCCGCCCAGCCACAACCAATGGCTGTACCCCTAGGGTATCGGGCATGGACCTCGACACCGTGCGGACCTTCGTCGCCGCCGCCGACGGGGGGCGGTTCCAGGACGCCGCCGCCGAGCTGGCGGTCACCCAGCAGGCCGTCTCCAAGCGCATCGCCGCGCTGGAGCGCACCCTCGGCGTACGGCTGTTCACCCGCACCGCGCGCGGCGCCGAGCTCACCATCGACGGGCAGGCGTTCCTGCCCCACGCGCGCGAGCTGCTGCGGGCCGCCGAGCGCGCGATCGCGTCCGTGCACACCGGCCGACGTCCGCTGCGTGTCGACGTGATCGCCTCGCGCGGCGCGGCCTCGGGCCTGATGCGCGGATTCCACCGCGCGCACCCCGAGATCGACCTCGACGTGGTCATGCTGTTCGACATCGAGACGGCCGTCGCCGCCATCCGGTCCGGTGCGATAGACGCGTCCTTCCGCGCCGTGGCCGTGCCCGGCCGGCCCCTTCCCGAGGACATCGAGTCCGTCCGGGTGCTCGACGAGCCGCTCCAGCTCCTCACCGGTCCCGCGCACGCGCTGGCCGGCGCCCGGTCGGTGACCGTCGCTCAGCTCACCGGGCACCGGATCTGGATGCCCGGCATCGTCCCCGGTACCGAGTGGGCCGCCTACTACGACGACCTCGTCGCGGAGTTCGACCTCACCATCGAGGCGACCGGCCCCAACTTCGGCTCCGACGCGCTCCTCGACACCATCGCCGACACCCCGGCCCTGGCCACCTTCATGGGCGAGCACACCCGTCTGGTCTGGCCCGCCGGCCACGGCCTGCGCCGCATCCCGGTGACCGACCCGACGCCCGTCTACCCGCACTCGCTCCTCTGGCACCGCGACAACCCCCACCCAGCGCTGCCCACTCTCCGCGCCCACCTCGCCACCACGGCAGCCGGCCACGGCGCCGCCGGGACCTGGGCGCCGGACTGGGTACTTCCGAGCTGAACGCCGCCACGTCCTCGATCAAGGCAGCCGGCCACGATGAGGCGCTGAAACCGCGGCTGAGGACCGCACTTCGCAGCCACCGGAGGACTCACCAAAGATCTGCCCGCGCTCCGCTGACATCGGTCGGTCCCGGTCGTGAATACCCCAAGGCCCAGCCCGTCAGCCCGCGTAGGCCTCGGATACCTTGAGGGTGTCCTCGTAGAGGTACATCTTGACGATCTTGTCGTCTGCCACCTGGAGATGCATGGCAATGGGCATCTCGTAGGTTCGCCCCGTGCTCTTCGCGACGCGCGTGAACCGGCCCAGCATCACCGCGTGGTCGCCGTCCACCAGCAGGGCATCAACTTCGTCGACGTTCTTGTCCGGAACGATGTTGTCCACGAGGGTCCGGAGGTAGTCGGCCACGTCGCTGCCTTTGGAGCGCTTTCCCGTCCAGGGCAGCGACGGCGAGCCGGGAACGTACCAGTCGATGTCATCCGCGAACACCTCGGCGACCGCGTCCGGGTCTCCGGCAGCCAGCAGACGGAAGAACCTCTCTACAACCTCACGCGTTTCCATGATCTGGACCTTTCAGAACGGGGGCCTGGAGCGTCGCTCCAGGGCGATGGGCAGTACGCGAGTTGCCGGTTTCGTACTGCCCGTTGTGGCACGCAGGAGGCGGGGGCACTCATCGGGGAATCCGGACAGACAACTCATGCCATCGTGAGTGTCTCGAAGGGCTGCCGATGAGAGCCACCCAGGACCGGGATCACTCCACCGGGCCGCGGTCTGCCAGGCCCACCGGCGAGCCGCTGGTCACCACGGCCGGCCTGGGTGACGTAGGCGACCGCAACGGTGCGGTCGCCTCTGATCACGACGTCCGCTCCCGTCCGGCCACCCGACGGGAGCGGACGTCACGACCCGGTCCCGCGGAGGATCCGGAGGTCGTCCACCGCCTGGCGGCGCATGGCGGGGAGGAGTGGGCGTACCGGCTCCGGCAGGCCGGCGAGCACGAGCTCGACCTCGGCGGGCGTACCGACCTCATCGAGGAATCCGACCATCAGATGTCCGGCCACGGGCGGCGTAGTGGCGATCACCCGCTGCGAGAAGTCCGTCCATTCCGCGGGAGTTACGTGGTCGCGGAGCGCGGGGAAAAGAATCGGCTCTTCATGGGCCAGGTGGGCGTGCACCGTGTCGCGTACCGCGACAGCCGCGTCGTGCAGCGCGGCCCGGACTTCGCCGCCCGCGTCGCCTTCACCCTCGTCGGCGCCGGTTCGGCCTGCGGCAACGTCCTCACCGGCTCCGTTGTCGGGCCGGCTGTCGCTCACGGCCACGGCAGCCAGCCGATCGAGCGCCGCGTCCAGTCGCTCGTGCTCCTCGCTCAGCGCACCGAGCGCGGCCGCGGTGGCCGGCGCGGCCGCGACGATCCGCGGCCACAAGTCTTCGTCCTCGGTCTCGTGGTGGTGGCGCAGGTTCACGACGAGGAAGTCGCGCAGCTGCGCCAATGCGCCGAGCGGTACTGCGGGCTGAACGGCTGCCTCGGCCAGCAGGGCGGTGGCCACACGGTGCACCTCATGGGCGAGCCGGGTCTCGGTGACCGCCACGGTGGAGTCCTTGGGGGGATCTGTAAGCATGAAGTGCAATGTATTCATTAGAGATCTCTATAGTCAATAATGTCACGTACAGCGATGGCGATAGACTGCGGCGGTGACGACCCGGAAGTACAACTCGCCCCGCCGCGCGGACTCGGCCGCAGCGACTCGTGAGGCCATCCTGAGCAGCGCGCACGCACTCTTCCTGGCCCGCGGGTATGCCGGGGTGACCATCGGGGAGATCGCCGAGGCGGCGAAGGTCGCCGTGCCGACCGTGTACAGCAGCGCCGGGAACAAACCGAGCATTTTGACGGCCCTGCTGGAGCCGGCCCTCACGGACCCGGCCGTCGCCGGCACCCTGGCCGCGGTCGAGGCCAGCGACGACCCACGCGCCGTGATCGAGCTGACTGCCGAGGGGACCCGCCTCACACACGAACGCCACTGGGAGCTCGTGTACGGACTCTTCTACCGGAATCCGCCGGGGGAACCCGCCGTCAAGGCGGTACTGGACAGGGGGGCGGACGACTACGTCCAGGCCCTGACCCGCGTGGCCGATCGCCTCGTGGCACTCGACGGCCTCCGCGCCGAGGTCAGCCAGGCGGAAGCCGTCGACCTGCTCTTGTTCTACCTCGGCCCGCACGGCTGGATGACGCTCGTCGGCGAACGTGCCTGGTCCTTCGACCGGGCCCAGGCCTGGATCGCCCGTTCCGCCTGCCAGGCACTCCTCAAGGACTCCTGAGCGAAGTCCGTCGGGGATGCGCGTGAAGACGGATGTGCGTGCTCACGGCTCCTCGACGACGGGGCCCGGCTGGGGCACGGGCGAACTCGGTCAGTCGGCCGCTTCGACGTACGACGCCAGGTTGGCCAGCGAGGAGGCGATCCCGGCCTCGTGGACCGCCTGGTCGATGCCAGGTGGCACGTCCGTGGCGGTGACGGTCACCTCGGTCCCCTCACTGGAAGCAGTCAGGCGCCACGTCATCGTCATGGTGCCCGCATACGAGGGGTCGTCGGCCTCGAACACCGCCCGCTGCACCACGCGTTCAGGTGGCACCAGGTCGGCGAACTCGACGTCGACGACATCCGTCGCATCCGATGTCTTGCCGGGGCTGTCGGTGGGGTCGAGGTAGGTGAGGACCATGCGGAATCCGCCGCCGGGCCGGGGGTCCCACTGCTCGACCCGCCCGCGCATACCGTCCGGCGGCAGCCAGACCTCGAGGGACTCCCGGTCGAGGAGGGCGCCGTAGACCGTCGCCGGTGGCGCCGCGATCATCCGGCTGGCATGGTCGGTCCTTCGCATGGCCCGATTCTAGGACCGAGGTTCCCGCCAGGCCCATCCTCATCGACCAACCCGCCGAAAGAACCGGCCTCGAACCGGCACACGACCGACAAGTCGCATGACGCGGCGATCCAAGGGACTTGACGGGTGCTCAGGCCGAGTCCTGTGTGGTGCCGGCTCGTCGAGCCGGTCCCCTGACGGGACGTACCACGCACCACGACTGAAGACTGGCCGCCGCACGCTGGGCCGAGGGCCGGCGAACGCGTTCGGCACGGTCATACAAGCCGGTCAGCGGACCCAGCCCTCGCGGTACGCCGTCCAGTCCGTCTCCGTCGCGGCGAAGTCCACGTACAGGGCGACGCCGAATCGGGTGCGGTCCGCGTCCGTGCGGGAGAGGCCGAGGCGGGCGCCGCGGACGGCGGCGGTGACCGTTTCGGCGGACGCGTGATGGCCGATGTCGTCCTCGTGGTAGAAGGGCAGGCCGATCAGCAGGTCCGTCGAGGGCGGGGTGACTTCGAGGGCCAGGGAGGTCTGTTGGGCGACGTACCCTCCGTACAGGCTCTCCAGCGGCAGTGCCGTGTCGTACGACATCACCGCGATCTGGTCGACCCGGCGCGCGACTTGGCCGAAGTACTCCTGCGACCACCACTTGGGGTGTCCGGCCAGGCCGCCCGCCACGGAGTGGAGTGCGGGGAGAGGGTCGATCTGCGGGGCGGACACCGAGAGCGGGGCGTGGTCGGCCAGGGTGACCCGGTGCAGAGCGTCGAGGAGGGTCAGGTAGTTGCGGTCGCCGGAGTGCAGGGGCTCCAGGTCGAAGTGGGCGCCGTCGAAGCCGGCCGCCAGGACCTGACGGGCGGAACGCACCACAGCGGCCCGCGTCGCCGACCGCTCCAGTCGCATGCCGACCGGTCCCTCACTCGCGAGCTCGTCGCCGAGCCAGGCCTGGACGCGTACGCCGGGTAGCTCGCGGTGTACGGCCTTGATCAGCCACGGGGCGTTCTTGTAGGCCGACTCGGGGAGTGTGCCGTCGTGTTCCAGCGGGCCGGCATGCACGTACAGGTCGCGTATTCCGGTGTCGCGCAGGCGTCGCACGAGCGCATCGAGGTCCGTGTTGCTCTTGCGTCCGTCGACCCAGGCGTGGCCGAGCCAGAGGGCGTCCCGATTCCGGGTGTACGTCCCCGGCGCGAGGTCGCCCGCGTAGTTCAGCCGGAGGGCGACTGCGGCGGAAAGGGTGCACACGAGGAGGGCGAGCAGCATACCGAGGGCGATCCGCCGGGTCCAGCGAAGCCAGGCGCGACGGGGCGTACCGTTGCCGCGGAGCCGCCCGGCCGACCCTCGCCGGGGGCCGGCCTCAGCGCCGGACTCGTCCGTGAGTTCCTGACCCGTCCGCTCCGTGTCCATCCCCGTATCCCACTCACGCACTTGCGGACATCACCCTCGGGCTGTGACCGCAGGGGGCGGTCCGAGGTGGTCGAACAGGCGAGGAGTGCCTCTGGGTCGCGACGATAGCACGGTGATCAACTGTGGTGTCTCGACCGGCACTTCACGGTTCGCCGGCTCTCACCGGCACTGATCCCAGAACGGGGCTCCCGGTTTCCCGGGAGCCCCGTCAGGTCGTGCCGTTCGGTCAGCCGTCCGCGGTCAGTGCTTGCCGGTCACCTTCATCGTGGCGGCCAGCGCCGGAACGGCGTACGGCGAGTCGGTGCCGACGGTCAGCCCGCTCGTGTAGGTGCCGGCCTGGTCGACCTTGCCCGCGTCCAGGGTGACCCGCACCGTCACCGTGGCGCCAGGAGCGACGGTGACGGTGTGCGGCGCCGACAGCCAGGCGGCGGTACCGGAGCTGCCGCAGTCGCCGTACCCCGGCAGCTGCTCCACGCCGGTGACCGGGCGGTTGCCGCCATCCGCGCCGCCGACGACGTACAGTCCGCAGGCGCCGCTGCCGCGGTAGACCAGCGCGTTGGCCGCCGGCAGAGCCGACCAGGAGTTGGTGACCGGGTCGTACTCCTCGGCCTGGTTGGTCAGCTGTCCGCCGGTGACACCGCCGACCAGCTGCAGCCGCCCGCCGGAGGAGGCGGAGGCCATCGCCCAGTTCGGGTACGGCAGGTCCGCCCGCGCAGTCCACGCGCCGGTGGCCGGGTCGAAGACGTACGTCGCCGTCGTCTCCTCGCCGGTGACCGGGTCGGTTCCGCCCGCGCACACGACCTGGCCGTCGATGCCGGCGCAGGAGAACCACGAGTCGGTGATCGGGTAGTTCGCCACCTGGCTCCAGGCGTCGGCCCGGGGATCGTAGACGTAGGTCGCCTGCGAGGCCGGGACGCAGTTGCCGCCGCAGCCGGCGACCACGTAGAGCCGGCCGCCGAGGACCGCCGTACCGCCGGCGACGACGCCCGCGGGGAGCGACGCCACCGTGGACCACGAGTCGTGCTTCGGGTCGTAGCGGTATGCCGCGGCTGAGGCGTTTCCGGTGCCGTCCCAGCCGCCGACGACGTAGATCTCGCCGTCGACCGCCACCGCGCCGGGCTTCTCCAGCTTCTCCGGCATGTTCGCCAGCCGCTGCCAACCGCCGGTGGCCGGGTCGTGGACGTAGGCCTTGAACAGCATGTTCGCCCCGTCGGTCCCGCCGAAGGCGTAGACCTTGCCGTCGAGCGTCACCGTGCCGCTGTCCATGACCGGCGTCGGCAGGGCGTCGGCGATGGTCCACGCGGTGGCGCCACTCACGAGGGCCGCGTCGGTCGACCCGGTCGGTGTGGCAGCCGCGTGCGCCTTACCGGCGAGCAGCGACCCACGGGTGAAGCGGCCACCGACGTGCCGGACCGGTGCCCCGGTGCCGGGTTTGCGCGCCTGCCCCGGGGTCGAGTCCGGGGTGTACGAGCCGTCCTGCGGGTTGAGGACGACGTGGACGGGTGCCGTGCCGGTGTTGCGGAGCGTCACGGTCCGGGTCGTCGACCGGCCCAGCGGCTGGGTGACCCGCAGCGAGTCGCCAAAGACACTGATCCGGCCGGCGCCCAGGCGCCAGTCCTTCCGGGTGACCCGATCACGGGCGACGGAGACCTTCGCGGTCGAGCCCGTGTACGCGCCGTCGACGACCCCCAGCGTGGTCCGGCCGGAGCTGTCGGCGGCAGAAGCGGGCGCGAACAGTTCGTAGCTGCCGCCGGCCGTCGTGGCCGTCGGCGTGCCCGCCACGCTGACGCGGGCTCCGGAGAGTGCCTTGCCGGTGTTGGCGTCGTCGACGGTACCGGCCACGAGCCCACCGGCGGTGGCATCGCAGGAGCGGTTGCCGATGAAGACGTTGTCGACCTTCCAGAACCACGAGTGGACCGCGTCGTACCGGAACCGGACCTGCACGTCGCTCTTTCCGGCGGCCTGCGGGATCGCGACGACCTCGGGGCCGTAGGAGATCGTGCGGGACATGTGCCAGACCGAGGTCCAGGTCTTTCCGCCGTCGACGCTGACCTCGACGTAGGCGTTGGAGTTGTAGAGGGGTGACATGAAGGAGTTGTCGAAGGAGACGATCGGCGTGGCATCGCCGCTCAGGTCGAGCACCGGCGAGACCAGACTGGTCGTCTCGCGCGTGTCGTTGCCGCCGTTGCGGGAGTCGACCTCGGCGAACTGGCCGGTGCCACTGGTGTCGTTGCCGTAGTGACCCGGGTCGTCGAAGCGCCAGGTGACCCCGGAGCCGCTGGTGTCGGTGACGGTCCAGCCATCCTTCGGAGTGGCGCCGCTCCAGCCCTCGAAGTCGGTCGTGGTGCCGTTGTATCCGAAGTGGTAGCCGAGCGTGGTGCAGGCGCTCGCGTCAACGGACAGCGACACGTCGTGGCGTACGTCGCCGGAGCCGACGGCGACCGTGTCGTCCGCCGCCTTGTAGCCCGGCAGGGTCGCCGAGACGTGCAGCTTGTACTTCCCGTCGTCCGGCAGCCGGACGGCGTACCGGCCGCTGACCGGGTCGGTGTCGACCGCGCCGCCGGGGTAGCCGTCGACGGTGACCGTCGCGGCGACCGGCCAGCCGTGGCCCGAGGCGTCGGTGACGGTACCGGAGACGACGTGGGTGGGCAGGGCGCGCAGCGTGAACGACTTCTTCGCCGTGAGCCCCTCGGTCACCTTCAGCGTGGTGGTGGCCGTCGCGTAGCCGAACTGCGCGACGGTCAGGGTGTAGTCGCCCGGTGCGGGCGCGAGTGTGTAGCTGCCCGACGCACCGGTCGTGGCGGTGTAGCTGCGGCCGTCCGCGTCCGTGGCGGTGACCGAGGCGCCCGAGACGGGCCCGTTGGCCGTTCCCAAGCCGGTGCCGCGCACGGTACCCGTGACCAGACCGTGCGGGCCCTGGCGGAATGCGCCGACACCGACGGGCGAGCCGAGCCCGGTAGGGCCGTCCCAGCCCGTGCGGGCGTTGCAGAGCTGGTTGCCGCAGTAGCCGTCGGAGCCGGCGGTGACGTCGGTGAGGTCACCGGCGTTCGTGTCGGCGTACGGGTAGGTCACCGGGTAGGTGCCGGGCGTCGGGGCGCCCGCGAGCGCGTACATCGCGGCGACGAGCGGCGACGAGAGCGACGTGCCGCCGACCTGGAGCCAGCCGCCGACCGCGGGGCTCGAGTTGTAGATGCCGAGGCCGGTGGCCGGGTCGGCGTCCGCGGAGACGTCGGCGATGGCACGCCTGTCGCAGCCGGTGTCGATGCCCTGCTGGTACGCCGGCTTCGGCTCGACGCTCGAGCAGCCCGAGCCACCCTTGCCCCAGGCCGCCTCGGTCCAGCCGCGGGCGGTGGTGCCGTCGCGGGTCAGCGTCGTCCCGCCGACGGCGACAACGTTCCCGTTCGACGCAGGCCAGTTGACGATGTTGCCGTAGTCGCCGCTGGATGCGGTGACCGCGATGCCGGGGTGGTCGTAATAGTGGTCATACGCCGTCGCGAGGCTCCCCCCCTCGCCGGGGATGCCGTAGGAGTTGGAGATGGCCACCGGGTGGTGGGAGGCGGCGGTGTCCGCGGCCTGGCCCAGGTCGTCGATGCCGGCGGAGTCGGCCTCGACGAGCAGGATGTGGCACGCCGGGCAGGCGGCGGAGACGGCGTCGAGGTCGAGCGCGGTCTCCATGGACCAGTCGGCGTCCTCGGGCGGCAGGTTGTGGCCGCCGTTCTGGTCGAGCTTGGTGAAGCAGCCGTTCGCCGTCGTGCACGCGGGAAGGCCGTAGGTGCTGCGGTAGACAGCCAGATCGGCCTCGGCGTTCGCGTAGCCGCCGGCGTCGACGATGGCGACCGTCTCGCCCGAGCCGCCCGTGGGCAGGTCGTAGGCCGCCCTCACATCGTTCGGGGTGAGGGCGGTGGCGGGCGGGGTGGACGAGCCCGCGGCCAAGGCGCCATGAGTGTTGGTCACGCCCATGAGGTCGCACGTGGCGTAGGGCGCGTCACCCTTCCGCTCGGAGGCGGGTACGGGGACGGCGCACGCGGCGGGCTTGTAGCCCGCCGTGCTCTTCGGGGTGCCGCCGCTCGCGGTGGGCGCTGCCTGCGCCGGGGCGACGGCCGTCAGACCGGACGCCACGGCACAGGCGACCGCCAGCCCGGCGGCCCATATGCGTAGTCGTGTGTACATCACTCTCCACGGAAGTGTGCGTCGGCCGGGCCGACTTGAGTCGGGCTGCTGGTCAGACCGGCCGGTACTCCACGCCCGGCTTCCGTCGGCCCTCACGCGGCCGGTCCGCGCTCGCCGCCGGGGCCGGATCGACGGCGGTGTCCTCACCGTCGTCGGAGTCCTCGGTGATGGACGTCTCGAGGGATCCGTCGATGGGGCCGACCGCCGGCTCCTCGCCGGACCGTTCGGCGCCGTTGCCAGAGGTCATCTCGGCTGCTCCGTTCTGTCCCAGAGCCAGCAGTGAACGTCGCGCGGCGGGAAGGCGGCAATGCGCAGAACTACCCGGGAAACTCCCGTGGCTATGGGCGGCTACCCCGTCAATGTCGGTGGCTGCGGCGCGTTCCCCGGCAGCGGTACGTCACCGGACTCCACCGCGACGACGGCGAGCGCGGTGCGCGAGGGCGCGCCCCGTTTGCGCATCGCGGAGAGGACGTGCTTCTCGACGGTGCGGGGCGAGAGCCCGAGGACGCGGGCGATCTGTGCGCTGGTCCGGCCCTCCACGAGCAGGCGCACCACGTCGAGTTCGCGCGGCGAGAGCCGGTCTCCGTAGCCGGGCCGGCCCACCCGCGCTCCGATTCTGACTCCCACGTCCGCGAGGCTGTGCCGCACCCGGTCCGCGTCCCCTGTCGCGCCGAGGCCGGTGAGGCCGTCGAAGACCTCGCGGAGCACATCGACGGCCCGGTCCCGCTCGCCGCCGGCGAGGCGACAGCCGGCCGCCGCCTCACGGGCCAGCAGGGCGTCGTACGGTCTTGGCAGGGCGGCCCAGGCGGCGCCCGCCTCCTCGAAGTGCCCGGCGGCGCCCGCGAGGTCACCGCCGGCGCGCGCGAGCAGGGCCGCGATCAGCAGGCGGGCTGCCGTCGCCACCGGCGCGTCCAGGCCGCAGGTACCCGTCTCGAAGGCCCGGGCCGCGCGGGTGGCCTCCCCGACGCGCCCCTCTTCGAGCAGCGCGCGGACCCGGAGCGGGGCGATCTCGGCGGCCCAGAGCCAGAGTCCCTTGGCCTCGACGAGCCGCCAGGCGGCATCGGTCGCGGCCAGTGCCTCCCCGGGGCGGCCGGCGGCGATCGCCAGCCGGGCGCGCACGGCGGAGGGGTCGCGTGACCCGTCGACGGGGCCGCGCGGACGCTCGACCGCGATCGCGGCGCGCACCAGCTCCCGTGCCCGACGGTGATCGCCGCGCGCGGCGTCGAGCAGACCGGCCAGCAGCAACGCGTCGGCACGCAGCACGGGTTCGTCGGCGTCGAGGGCCGAGGCCGCCCACTCCATCGGGCCCGTCCAGCCGCCGGTGAGCCAGTCGAGGTGAGCGAGGGTCGCCGTGACGAGGTCGCGCAGGCGCAGGTGCTGGTGCTGCTCGGCCAGGGCGGCGGCCGCATCGAGCCGGCGCCGGGCGTCGTCGTAGCGGCCCCACAGCATCGCCGCCTCACCCAGGTTGGCGAACCCGCGGGCGCGCTGCAGCACCTCGCCGGGGGTCTCTCCCTCGGCCGGCAGCTCGCGCGCCGCCGCCCAGCCGGCGGGGTCGCCGAGTACCAGGAGCGTGGCGGCGCGGTCCATGAGAAAGGCGAGCCGCTCCTCGGGCGACGGATCTGGCCGGGCCTCGATGAGACGCCCGGCGTGCTCCAGCCAGGAACGGTGATGCGCCGCGGGCCGCGTGGTACCGACCGGGCGAGCGAGCATCATCATCGCGTGGACCGCGGCGACCGGCCGGACCTGGACCAGCCCCGGCACGGCCCGCTCCATCTCGACCGAGGCGGCCTCCACGTCACCGACGTGGAACATCAGCCGCGCCAGCTGCCAGGTGGCCTCGGTCCGCTCCTCCGGGGTGAGGTCGCCTGCGGCGGTCTCGCGCAGCACGGTGACGAGTTCGCGCAGCGGCCCGTTACCGGGTGCGGCGTACAGCGGCATGCGCCGCACCAGAGGGGACACCGCCGCGCCGCGGACGGCACCGCCGGTGAGGAGGTCGAGGAGCAGTCCGAACGCCGTACGCGGGTCGCCCGACGAGATCGCATGGTCCGCCGCCTGCTCTGCGTACGCCGCCCAGCGTCCCGGGTCTCCCGCCTCCCGGAAGTGCCGGGCCAGCTCGGCGACGCGGCGCACCGGCTCGCGGTCGAGTGCTTCCCCTGCACGGCGGTGGAGACGGCTGCGCTCCCCGGCGCCGAGGGCGTGGTAGACGCTGCGCGCGGCCAGCATGTGACGGAACCCGACCCGGGCGTCGCGGTCCTCGTGCAGCAACCCGCCGGCGAGCGCCTCGACCAGACCGTTCTCCGCCTCTGGCAGGGGTATGCCGGCGACCTCGGCGACCAGCGCCGGCGACCGCTCCCCCTCGAGGACGGCGAGCGCGGCCAGCGCCGCGCCGGCCGCGGGGCCGAGGCGGGAGGTCCGCTCGAGCACGGCGTCGCGGATGCTGGGCGGCACGTCGAGCTCCGCGACGTCGCGCCGTAGCCAGGCGCCGTCCTCACAGACCAGGTCCGCGCGGTCGTAGAGCAGGCGGACGGACTCCTCGATCGCGAGCGGCAGCCCGTCGGTGTGGCCGTGGAGGAATTCGGCGAACTCCACCGAGACCGGCTCCCCGCCGAGCATCGAGGACACCAGGTCCGCCGTTCCGGCGGTGGTGAGGGGCCCCGGTTCCAGGCGGGTGACGCCGGCCTGGGCGACCAGCCGGCGCAGCAGCGACTCCGGACGCACGTCCTCGGGTCGGTAGGTGAGGACGAGGCGCGGGCTCCGCTCCCGCCGGGCCCGCAGGAACAGCAGCAGTTCGAGCGTGGTCTCGTCGGCCCAGTGGGCGTCCTCCACCACGAACAGCCCGACGCCGAGGGCGTCGATCAGTTCGACGAGCGCGCGGAGCAGGCGGTGCCGGGCGGCCGCGGCGTCGGGCAGTGGCTCGGGCGCAGGCGGCAGTTGCCCGGCCCACTCCGGAAAGACCGGCCGCAGCGCCCCCGCCAGCCCGGTGAGCGGCAGACCGGCGACACGGTCGGCCAGCCGGCGTACGGCGTCGACGACCGGGCCGAGCGTGTACGGCTCCCGGAACGGCGGGCAGACGGCGACCAGCGCCGTCTCCGGACGCCGCCGCTGGAGCTCGTGGAGCAGCCGGGTCTTCCCTATCCCCGCCTCACCCGCGACCACGACGAGACCCGGCCGCCCGTCGAGGGCCTGGTCCAGCAACGAAAGGTCGCGGTCGCGGCCGACGAGGCGGGGCACACCGAGGTCAGGCCGGCGGGTCGGTACGCCGTCACACTCCGCTGCAGTCATCTCCGACTCCGATCCGGCCCGTTGGACTCATTCTGCCGGGCGCCCCTTCGGCCCTCGTCCTGGCGTTCTGTGCGCTCAGTTCGCGCGGATCCCCCGCTCGAGGCAACTGGGTGAGCGGAGATTCCGATGGCCGGTGCAGCGCCGCCGTACAGTAACGCGCTTCCGGCCCCGGCGGGACCGCCAGTGCCAGAGGCGGCGCCGGCCGTGGCCTGCGGCGCGCAGGGCGGCCAGGGTCTGGACGGGCGGGGCGCGGGAGACGAGGACTGCGGATGCGATCCGCCACACGCAAGCCTCTCGAGCCCGTACGCCCGGGCGTCTTCGGTGGTCAATGCCGCGTCGCCGGAGCGGACGTGGCGCGCCGTGCGCACCACCCGCGGGTTTCCGTGAGTGCGGGCGGTGACCCTGATCGATCACACAAGGGACTGTGGGTGCCAGGTACCCGCGTCCGCAGAGGCGGTGAGGCGGTGAGGCGGTGAGGCGGTGAGGCGGTGAGGCGGTGAGGCGGTGAGGCGGTGAGGCGGTGAGGCGGTGAGGCGGTCGAGGATCCAGTCCGGCGTGCCCGGTGAATTCCCTTGCGGCCGCAGGACGGCGTGCGGACGCGGATCCGGAGGCGGCCCGGGCGTGCGTACGGACGTCGCGGTGAACCCCCTGATCGGCCTGTGGACGATATTCGTTCTGCGGTGTCAGTCCCGCGTCCTAAGGTGCTGCCCAGTCCAGGATGGGGAGAGTCCGTGAACCAAACCTTCCGCGTCGATCTGCGCGGAATCGTAGATCTGCTGAGCCACCACCTCTACACCAGCCCGCAGGTCTACGCCCGCGAGCTGCTGCAGAACGCAGTGGACGCGATCACCGCCGCGCATGGTCCCGACGCCGCTGCCCGCGGGCGCGGCCGGATCGTCGTCTCATCCGCCGACTCCACCGGTGACGGCTCCCTGACCATCAGCGACAACGGAATCGGGCTGACCGAGGCGCAGGTCCACGAGTTGCTGGCCACCATAGGCCGCAGCTCCAAGCGGGACGAGCTCGGTTTCGCCCGGCACGAGTTCCTCGGCCAGTTCGGCATCGGACTGCTGTCCTGCTTCATGGTCTCGGACTCCATCGAGGTGGCCACGCGTCGTGCCGACGAGCCCACCGTGCTGTGGCACGGCCGCTCCGACGGCAGCTACACGGTGCGCCCGGCCCCGCCCGGGGACGAGCGTGCCGAGCCGGGCACCACCGTCACGCTGCGCCCGCGCCCCGGCTGCGAACACCTGCTCACCCGCGACGCCGTCGCCGAGCTGGTGACCCACTACGGTGCCCATCTGCCGCACACCGTCACCGTGGACGGCATGGAGATCACCGGCGGCCCGGCGCCCTGGGACCGCCCAGAGGGCGAGGATCCGGCACAGCGCCGCGCGCGGCTGGAGGCCTACTGTGAGCAGGTCTTCGGCTTCACCCCCTACGACGTGGTGGACCTGGCCGCCGCCGAGGCGGGCCTGCGCGGCGTCGCCTTCGTCCTGCCCATGCCCGCCAATCCGGCGGTGCCCGCCGCGCACCGCGTCTACCTCAAGCAGATGCTGCTGTCCGAGGGCGCCGAGCGGCTGCTTCCGGAGTGGGCCTTCTTCGTACGATGCGTCGCGGACACCGCGGAACTCCGCCCCACCGCGAGCCGGGAAGCCCTCTACGAGGACTCGCTGCTGGAGAGCACGCGCGACAGCCTCGGCGACGAGCTGCGTGCATGGCTGGTCCGCCTCAGCCGGCAGGACCCGGCCCGGCTGCGCGAGTTCCTGCGCGTTCACCATTTGGGCGTGAAGGCGCTGGCGCTGCACGACGACGAGATGCTCCGGCTGGTCACGGACTTCTGGCCGATGGAGACCAATGTCGGCCCGTTGACCCTCGCCGAGTTCCGGGAGCGGTACGGCGTGCTGCGGTTCACCCCTCTGGTGGACGAGTTCCGTCAGCTGGCCCCTGTCGCGGCGGCCCAGGGCCTCGCCGTCGTCAACGCCGGTTATGTGTACGACGCCCAGATCATCGACCGGCTGGTCACGGTGGACCGGGAGCTGGAGGCCGAGACGCTGCGCGCGGCGGATCTGGCCACGCACCTGGAGCGGCTGACCGCAGCCGACGAACGGGCCATCGCCCCTGCCCTGGCCGCATCGGACCGCGTCCTGGCGCGGCTCGGCTGCGACCTGCTCGTACGGTCCTTCGAGCCGTCCGGGCTCCCGGCGCTCTATCTGCTCGACGACGACACGGCGTTCCAGGTGGACCTGCGCGAGGCCAAGGAGCAGGCGGACGACGTCTGGTCGTCGATCCTCGGCAGTTTCCAGACCACCGAGGCCCCCCGCCCCCGTCTCGTGCTCAACCACCGCAACGCACTCGCCCGCCAAGTGCTGGCGCTGGACGACGCCGAACTCCGTGCGACCTGTCTGGAGGGCCTGTATGTGCAGGCCCTGCTCCTCGGGCATCATCCGCTGCGCCCGGCGGACACCGCCGTCCTCAACCAGTCCTTCCTCGGCCTCATCGGCCGCGCCGTCGCCGGAGGTGCCCGGTGAGCCACACAGAGCAGGAGCTGCGCAAGCTCTACCACGACACCTTCAGCATGCCGAAGGGCGCGGCGAAGTTCGCGGCGCTGGAGGAGGTGATGCGCCACGCGGACGCGCTCGGCCTGGTGGAGTTCGCCTTCGACGTACGGATGCAGGCGACGTCGGTGTTCCAGCACAGCTGGGTGCCGGCCAAGGCGTTCCTTTCCTACTCCTGGTGTCTGGCGGCGTACGACCGTGAGCCCGAGCGTTTCGGAGCGCGGGCCGAACACCGGTTGCTGTGGAACATCAAGTGGATGATCTACAGCGTCCATCAGTTCCCGGAGGTTCCGCTGCAGCGCGCTTTCGACCTGCTGGACGACATGGAGCGCCGCTACCGGCGGGGCGGCCACAGCATGCACGCGGTGCTGCAGCACCGGGGGCTGGTCGCGGAGAGCGTGGGAGAACTGGAGCAGGCCCAGGAGTTCTACGAGCGGATGGACCGCACCCGGCGCGACTCGCTGTCCGACTGCGCAGGCTGTGTCCCGAGCAGTCAGGTGCGCACCCTGGTCGCGCTGGGACGGGACGAGGAGGCGATACGGATCGGGGAGCCCGCCCGAACCTCGTTCTGCAGCGAGCAGCCCCAGTGGATCAACTCCGAGCTGCTGCTGCCGTACGTGCGCACCGGCCGCGGGGAGCAGGCACTCGAGGCGCACCGCAGTGCGTATCGACGGATCCGGGACAATCCGCACCACCTGGCCGAGCTCGCACTGAATCTGCGGTTCTGCGTGCACACCGGCAACGCGGGCCGCGGCCTCGACCTGATCGAGCGCCATCTGCCCTGGCTGGGCCAGGCCCGGACACCGCTGGCGGAAGCGGAGTTCGCGGCTGCGGCCGTGGCCGTCCTGACCGCACTGGAGAACCAGGGCGAGGGCGAGCTGCTCCTGCGGTTCCCGGCCGCGGAGGGCCGGCGCCGCCCGGACACCAGCGTCACCGCCCTCGCCGCGGAACTACGTGAACGGGCCCTGGACATCGCTGCCCGGTTCGACACCCGCAACGGCAACGACTACCAGAGCAACCGGATCCGGCGGTGGATGGCGGCCGGGCCGATCGGTGAGTCCGTACCCATGTCAGTGTTCTCCGTGCGGGCGCACACGCCCGGCGGCGATCGCGTCCGGGGGCTGATCGAAAAGGTGGCCGCCGCAACCGCCACGGGTGACGCCGAGGGCGCGGCCCGTGCGCGACTCGCCGCAGCCGAAGCCCTGCTGGAGGCCGAGCGTCCGGCGGAGGCAGTGGAAGCGGCGGAGGAGGCGATCCGCGAGCTGGAACGCCTCGGCATGACCGGGGACGCCACCCGGTGCCAGGTGCTGCTGGCCCGCGCCTACGAACAGGACGGCCATCGGGCCGAGGCCGTCCGCCGGCTGCGGGAGTTGCTGGAGAAGCAGCACGGGGACCTCCCCGGATCGCCCGACCGCCCGGAGTGGGAGGCCACGCTCGGCGAGTGGCTGAGGTACGGCCCGGAGGCGTCACGCTGGTACGCCTCGGCGGCACAGGGCTTCGCCGCCTCCGGACGCACCGCGGAGCGGCTGTCCGCGCTACGGCGGGCCCTGCTGTGCAACCCCGCCCCCACAGCGGTGGCCGAGCTGCTGGCCGAGGCGGAGTCGGCACTGGCCGAGCCGGGCACACCGGTCGAGTCGAGGGCCGGACTCCTGCACGCCTGCGCCCGGATGCTGCACCACGACGGGCGACTGACGGAAGCCGCGACGCACCTGGCGACCGCCCGTGATCTCCTCGCCGGGGCTTCGGCCGCGCAGTCCGCGCAGTCCGCGCAGTCCGCGGAGACCGCGGAGACCGCGGAGACCGCGGAACTGCTCGGCGAGATCCTGACCGCACTCGCCGGCGTCCGCCTGCGTCTCGGTGCCCCGGACGCAGCCGAGGAAGCGGCCCGCGCCGCACTGGACCTGACGACGGACCCCGACGACCCCTGGAACGAGGCCCGCTGGAACGCGGTCGTCGTGCTGGTCCGATCCCTGCGCGCACGCGGTGCGCGGACCGAGGCCGAGCAGCTGATGGCCGATCATGGGCTGGACGAGGAGGACCTGGACGAGTGGGACGGCTGACCGTTCCCACCAGCTGATCGGCCGACGACGACCGACGGGCCGGGCTCGGGCCGCGGGAAGAGCATGCACAGCATCATCCGGCGGCAGCGGTGCGAGGGCGGAGTGGGCCGGGCTGGCCTCCAAGAGGCCGTCCGGCTCACAGCCCTGTATTCGAACCGGAGGTCACCACGCTGCATCGTCCTGTCGGGTCTCCCGCCCCACCGGCCGCCGCCTGGTGAGCCTTCGTGTCCCATCTCTATATTGGCCAGCCGGCGCCGGTACGGGGACGGGGGATCGAGTGCTCATGCGATCACGCGGGACACGTGGAGCGGTGGTGGCCGTGTTCTGCGCTGTGGCCGTCCTGTTGCTCGGGGCATGCGGGACACAGGTGGCCGGGCAAGGGGGGACGATCGCGCCGCCGACGGCGACCGGGCCGATCCCGTGGACCACGGCGCAGCCGGCCGCGGTCACCGGAGCCCGCCTCGGCGACGACCACCGCACGTTGCTCCTCGACACACAGGTCCCCAGTGGCAAGCACCCGTGTGTGCGAGACCTCAAGGCGGTACTCACAGACCCCATGACAGACCTTGCGCGGGTCCAGATCACTTTCTCTTCCCCGTCGGGGGACACCCGGTCCGGGTGCACCGGCGAGAGCACCGCCACGGTGCGACTCGAACTGCCCGAGCCGTTGGGCGGCCGGGACGTGATCGTCGATGACTACGTGCGCTTCACCGTGGACGGCGCCAAGCCGCCCGCGTTGCGGCTGTGCGGCGAGCTGGGTTGCCACCCGCCTGCCACCGGCTGTACCGCTGCCTCCTACGACCAGGCGTTGATGGCGGTCGACGCGCCCGAGCACACGTACAGGGACTCGGAGCGCTGCGACGGGAAGTGGCTGGTGTTGGACTTCTCCTGGCGCACGGGACCGGCCTGCGACGATACGACGGACCCCGCCTGCTCGTCCCGGCTCGGCGACCGTTGGTTCTTCCGAGCGGAGAAGTCCGGCTGGAAGCCGATAGCCGAAGGCGCGGCCGGAGGTTGCCAGAACGTGCAGCGCAAGGAGCCCGCCTTTCCGTCCAGCATGTGTGACGCACTGGCTCCCCTGTCCCCCTCGCTGCACCCGAGCTACCCTCCCCCGTCCGCCTCCCCCACCCCGACGCCGGCCTCGTGAGCCGTCGGCTCACGCTGAGTGGTCAGCGCACTGGAGGTATTGCTCGAGCCGCTCAGTACGCAACCCAGTAGGGCGGTTCGGCAGTTGCGGGATACGGGGCCCACCCTCGTTTCGCCCGCGCCGAGTTCGTCGTAGCCGGCGCCTGTGCCCTGCACCGCCTGGTTCGGTAAGCAGGCACGAGCCGAAATTCGCTCCGTGCGCTCCTCACTCCACTGTCCGGCCTGCTCACCCCGATCGAAGGCCGGCGCAAAAGTCCCACGTCACGCTGCGATCACACCGTCGCAAACTCGCGGGCTTCGCTGAACGCAGGGAGGATGGGCCGTATCCATCACCCCGGCCGCCCAGTGGGCGGCCGGGCCGGAAGGAGCAGCATGAAACAGCGCAGACTGGTCACCTTGGGCGCGGCACTGTGCACCGCCACCTCCCTGGGTCTGGCTGTGCCACAGGTCGCCACGGCCACCAGCACGAACTGTTCCTACGTCTCGTCGACTTTTCGGCCCGTGCTTACGTACGGTGACGCCGGTGCGGCGGTCCGGCAGGCCCAATGCCTGAGCAACGTGTGGGGAGGACTGCCGCCGAAGCTGGCCGTCGACGGGGTCTTCAACTCCGTGATGCTGAAAAAGATCAAGTGGATCCAAGGCTGCCACGGTCTGCCGGAGAACGGTCTCATCGAGGCGCGCACCTGGCAGGTGCTTTACCACCCGGCTCTCGACTGCTACAACCCTTATCCGGCCTGAGCAACCCGTCGCCGGCCCAGCCGCCGACAGCCGGTCGAACGGGCCTGACCGGCGTGCTCCTCACGTTTCACAGGGGCCGGCTCACAGGGCACCGGTGCTTACCTCCTCAGTCAATACCGACGCCGCGCAGGCGAGCGAGCGTGGCATCCAGGTCGGCCTGACGAGGCCGGTTGTGAGGGAGCTTGGCGAGCATGGCCGCCATGCCGCAGGTGTTGGTCAGGGCGGAGAAGACCAGGCCGCCGGCGATGCCTGCGGACAGCAGCTGGAAAGCCGGGTGCAGAACCAGACCGAGCAGCAGGCCCAGCAGGACGACCGAACCGGCGGTGAGACGGACTTGGCGTTCCATGCTCCAGGTCGCCTTCGGGGCTCCTTCGGGCCGGTGCAGGTCGTGACCCTGGGCCGCCCAGGCACCGGTGCCTCCAGCGAGTGTGGCGGTGTCGATACCGCGGCCGGCGAGGATGCGGCAGGCGTTCTCCGAGCGGGCGCCGGAGGCGCAGACGACGAGGATGCCGCGGCGCTCGGAGGCGGTGCGGATGTCGGGCAGGGCCCGGTCGAGTTGGTCGAGCGGGATGTTGAGGGCGCCGGGCACGTGTCCGCCCGCGTATTCGCCGGGGCTGCGGACATCGATGACGGTCAGCTCGTGGAGGCGCGAGTGGGCCTCGCGGGGGTCGAGGGTGGTGGGGGTGGTCATGGCAGATGTCTTCCTTGTGCGTCGGTGACACGGGGGCATGGACGAGGGTGATCGGAAACTTGCGCTGACAGGCACGCGGAACGGCGCGGGCAGCACGGGCCAGGGCGGCGGGTGGCTGCATCTGCCGAGGAGCGGCTCATACGAGTACGTCGACGAGCATGAAGGCGGCCACCGCGAGCAGGAGGCAGGCGAAGACCCTCTGGAGCGTCTTGCCCTTGATCTTCTTCCCCAGGCGTTTGCCGTCCCAGGCGCCCAGGATCGCCGCCCCGGTGAAGGGTGCTATCACCGCCCAGTCCAAGTGCATCCCGGTGCCGGCGCGAGCGGTGAGGGCGGCCAGTGAGTTGATCGTGATGACCAGCAGGCTGGTGCCCACAGCGGCGCGCATGGCCATACCGAGGACGCCGACCAGGGCGGGTACGGCGAGGAAGCCGCCGCCCACGCCGAGGAACCCGGTGATCGCGCCCAGTCCGGCTCCGGCGGCGCCGGCCTTTCCGGGGCGGACGTGGCCCGACGGCTTCGTGTGCGGCGGGCGCAGCATCCGCAGGGCCGCGAGCCCTGCGACGACGGCGAAGGCCACGGTGAGCACGGGCTGCGGCAGGTGGCCGGCTGCTGCCCCCGCGAGCATCGCGGGCACGATGCCCGCAGCGGCGAACAGCAGCCCGGTACGCCAGGCGACGTTGCCGTCCCGGGCGTGCCCGGTCAGGGCCGTGACCGAGGTGAGTGTGACGATGATCAGGCTCGCCGTGGTCGCTTCCGCCGGGCTGAAGCCGAGCAGGTAGATGAGGGCAGGCACCGCCAGGACGCTTCCTCCACCGCCGAGGCCGCCCAGGGCCAGGCCTATGACGCCACCTGCGACGAGCGCGAGAACCAGACCGGTCATGCGATGGAGCCGCTGTTCCCGCGTTCGTCGACCACGGGGTGGCCTGCGGCGGCCCACGCCTTCAGGCCGCCCTTGACATCGACGGCCTCGGCGCCACGTGCGGCCAGCAGTTCGACGGCGTCCTGCGAGCGGCGACCACTGCGGCATATCACCACCAGCGCCCGGCCCTGGGCCGCGGCCGGCAGTGCCGCCCCTGCGGCCAGCCGGGACAGCGGGACGTGCAGGGCGCCAGGGGCATGCCCTGCTTCCCATTCGGGCTCCTCCCGCACGTCCAGCAGAACGGCCTGGGCATGGTCGCCACCGGTACATCGAACGGCCTCGTCAACGGTGACCCGGTCGTCGCCGCGCCGGAAGAGGGACATGGCTCTACCTCTCAAGAACTCGAAATGGGTTTTCGTCCGGTCCGGCTCAGCCGGTGACCAGGTTCAGGCCGGCCTCGGCGGCGGCCGCGAACCCGTCGTCCACGGCCACCACGTCCCGGCCCACGGCATCGAGCAGCGAGGCGGCGATCGCGGCCCGCATGCCGCCGGCGCAGTGCACCCACACGGTGCCCGTCGGCACCTCGCCCAGCCGCTTGTGCAGTTCGTGGACCGGGATGTGCACGGAACCCTCGACGTGCCCGGCGGCCCGTTCCGAGGCCCGCCGCACATCGAGAACGACCACGCCGTCCGTGCCTCGCTCGGCCAGCCCGGCGAACGTGGACCGCGGGAAGGAGACCGGCCTGGTTCCCTTCGGCACCCACCGGTCCGGCGTGCCCGTGGCGGCAGCCGCGGGACGATCGATGCCGACCCGGACCAACTCGCGCTGTGCGGCCGCCAGTTGCTCCGGGGACTCGGCCAGCAGCGTGACCGGCTTGCCCCACGGAATCATCCAGGCCAGATACGTGGCGATCTTGCCCTCCGCCTCGAAGTTGAACGAGCCGGCGACATGCCCCTCGGCGAACGCGACGCGGCTGCGCAGATCGACCACCCACTCACCGGCGGCCAGCCGGTCGGCGATCTCCTCGGCGTCGGCGACGGCCGGCGGGGTCAGGTTCACCGGGACGGGTCCGGCGGCGTTGGTCGGCCCCATGTGCGTGTAGTAGGCGGGGACGTCATCGAGCTCGGCCAGCAGACGGGCGACGAAGGAGTCCACGTCGGTGGTGAGCGCCACGTTCACGGCCTTCTCCTTGCCGATCGTGGTGGCGTCGCCCTCTGCCTGCGCGGAGGAGCAGAAGCTGCCGAAGCCGTGCGTGGGCAGGACGGGCGTCTCGTCCGGCAGCTCGGCCGCCAGGCGGTGCGCCGAGGCGTGCTGGGCGCGCGCCAGTTGCTCGGTCAGGCGGGGTTCGACCAGGTCCGGACGGCCCATGGTGCCGATCAGCAGGGAACCGCCGGTGAACGCGGCCACGGGCAGGCCCTTCTCCTCGAGCACGAAGGAGGTGTGATGCGGTGTGTGCCCGGGGGTGGCGACCGCCCGTAGCGCGAGCCCGGCGTCGATGTCCGTCACGTCGCCGTCTGCAACCGGCACGCGGGCGAACGAGACGCGCGCTCCGGCCGGCACGAGATAGGCGGCGCCCGTCGTCCGGGCCAGTTCCAGACCGCCGGTGACGTAGTCGTTGTGGATGTGCGTCTCCACCACGTGGGATATCCGCACTCCGCGTCGGGCGGCGGCCGCGAGGACCTGGTCGATGTCCCGCGGCGGGTCCACTGCCACGGCCGTACGCCTGCCGCCGGCCAGGTAGCTGCGGTTGCCCAGGCCCTCCAGCTCGATGGTGTCGACGAAGTACATCGGGCGCTCCCTTCCTGAGAAATTACCCCCGGGGGTATATGAGACACCGTAGCACGGGTACCCCCGGGGGTATTCTGGGGCGGGATTGCGACAGCCGGCGGGCCAGCTGGTCTCCCGATCCGCCACCCCATGGGCGGCGCAGATGCAGCCAGGTGGTGGTTGTGCCGCGGGGCCTGGGCGGTTCACTCCCCGAGATGGGCACCGGCCGCGTTTGAAGGGCAAGAACCGCGACGCTGATCGTCAGGCGTGTTCTTCGGCGCCCCTGATCGCGGACCTCACGGGCTAAGATACCGGGAGGGGTATATCCAGGGAGTGGTCGTGGAACTGACGATGGCGGAGAAGGAACTCAAGGCGGTAGTCAACCGGCTGCGCCGGGCGCAGGGACAGATCACCGGCGTGATCAAGATGATCGAGGAGGGGCGGGACTGCGAGGAGGTGGTCACGCAGCTCGCTGCGGCTTCCCGCGCTCTGGACAAGGCGGGCTTCGCAATCATCGCGACCGGTCTGCAGCACTGCCTCAGCGACTCCGAGATGGCCGCTGACGGAGACCGAGAGCAGATGCGCGCCCGACTGGAGAAGCTCTTTCTGTCCTTGGCCTGAGCCGGGTGGACCGAGCTGCCCTTGGCCTGATCCGGATGGACCGAGCGTCGGGACCAGTACCGACAGGCAGCGCAGCTGTGGTCGGACCTCAACGGCGCGGCCCAGCCGTCCCCCGTCTTCATCAGCCGATACTTCATGCCGGCCTCTCGGCAACAGCCGGGCCGGGCCCGAAAATGGCGGTGCGCCGTGGTGTTCACTGATCCGGAGCGAGTCAGCTCCGCCGACCTCCTGGTGGGACGCGAGCGCGAGGTCCGAGGCTGCCCTTCAGGCGGCCCGGCTCCTGCTGCCGTCCAGGGTGTGACCAGGTGTGCCACGGGAGCTGACCGCCCTTGCCGACCCCCGGCCGGCGGCGCCGTCAGTCGTCCCCGGCCTCCGCGTCGGCCAGCCGCTTGAGCCACTCACGGAGCAGGCACCGCTCGCCGGGGCTGAGCGCCGCCGTGTCGCGACCGTCTACGCCATCGGGGAACGTGCCGCGGAGTTCATACGCGAAGGCGCCTCAGCCCGGACCCCTGCCCACGATCCTCACGGACCGGGTCCGCACTCCCCCCGTCATCCTCCGAAACACGTGTTCACACGTGTTTACGTGAGGCCCGGTCTCGTCCCGAGAGACGGGCGTATGACCCAAGGAGCAGAGCCATGTCCTCCACCACCCAGACCGCCGACGCACCGGGCACCGATGTCGGTGTCCTGATGCCCGTGGTCGTCCACTTCGACGACCTGGACCCGATGGGCCTGCTGCACAACGGCCACTACCAGGTGCTCGTCGAGCGAGCGTGGGGGTGGTTCTGGCGGGACAGGGGCGTCGGCGGCAAGAGCGACCTCGAAGGAGACGGCTTCAACGTCGCCAAGGCGCTCGACACCACCGACCATCTCCCCGTTTCGGGGATCGGCGAGTACGCCGTGCACCTGTGGATGAAGCGCCTGGGCAACTCCTCAGCCACCGCGGGCTACCGAATGTGCTCGGCCGACGGGAAAACGACGTACGCGCACGGCAGCCGTACCGTCGTCCGCCTCGACCGCACCACCCTGACGCCCACGCCGTGGTCCGAGCGGGTCTTGGAGATCGCCCGGACCATCGGTCTGCCGCAGACCAACGACAAGGCCTGAAGCGGGTCTTCGCCGGGCGATCGGCGGGGCCGGCATCTCCGCACCGAGCCCTTCAAAGTAACCGCCTTGACAGGTGACGCAAGCTCCTGGGAGGCTCTCGTCACCAGTCAGAACGGTTACTTCTCGGTGAGGACGTCCCATGGCAGTCGTACGGTTCGATCTCGTCTCCAAGCTCAGCCCGAAAGACGTGCTGGCGGTGCTGACGGACTTCAGCCCCTCACGCGCCAAGGCCTGGCCCACGATCGACGCCCAACACTTCGAGGTCCACGAACTCGGCGACACCTGGGCCGAGGTCACCGAGGGGACCGCCGCAGCCTGGGAGCGCGCGCGCTACGAGTGGGAGCCGGCCGGTGACACGGTCACCATCACCACGGTCGACTCAAAACTCTTCGGAGCCGGCGGCGGCTGGGTCTTCCGGATTACCCCGGAGGGTGACGGCACCCGGGTCGATGTCGAGCTGACACGGCAACCGAGCACGGTCAAGGGCAAGATGCTCGCAGCACTGCTCCCCCTGGCCGCGCCGTCATCCCTGCGCAAGTCCTTCGCGGGACCCCTGCAGGCGAAGTGACGCGCGCCCGGCCCCTGATCCGCGGGGCCATCGGTGCGGCACGGCTCACACCATGAGGGGCCGACAGCGCAAGCTGTCGGCCCCTCGTCATGTCGGCGCGGACGGCAGCCGGAGGTCGCCGGCCGGTCGCCATCACCCCTGCATACATCCAGTAGCCATCGCGGCCTGACAGGGCCTGCACGGCGCGGAATGAGGTACGTATCTCCTTGAGTTGCACGGGCAGTGGTGACGGCCGTGCGGCACCGGCAGACAATTGACTTACGTCACGTCCCCAGCACTCCGTAAGACACATCCAGGCGCCGCCTTTGCGCTGACGCAAGCCTCGCAGACGCCATCCACCGGAGCGGCTGTTCCGTCAACTGCTGCGTCCGAGACTGCCCTTCGACCGTCAACTGACCGATGTGCGCGTTCCGCCCCCTGGCGAAGAGTGGTGGACACAGACTTCGTCCCACGGAGGGGAACTCCTGCCATGCACCGTGATCACCCACCCCTGCAGGCACGTTCGGCGCCCGAGCTTGTGCCTTCACTGTCCTTGGACCTCACCCAGATGCTCGATGAATTCACCCCGCTGCCGATGCGAGCGGAGTTCCGCTTCGACCCGGACATGCCCGCGATGATCACGGTCGAGTTCCTGGCGGAACGAGGACCGAGTCTCATCTGGCGCATCGGCCGCGAACTTCTCCATGGCGGCTTGACGTCGATGAGCGGCTGCGGCGACGTACGCATGTGGCCGGCGCTGCCCAGAGAGCAGCCCTCGTCCTGGCTGCTTCTCGAATCGCAGGAGGTGGAGGCCCTGTTCGAGGTGCCCATCGCGGCCCTGGCGGTGTGGCTCGACACCACCTACGAAATCACTTCGGCCGAGGCCGAGTGGGACGGTCTGAACTGGGACGGCTTCCTCATGGAGCTACTCGACGACCCGGGAGCGCCGTCCGAATGACCGCCACCGGATCCAGCCACTGGACTTGCTCCGCAGTGCGTCACCTGTCAGAGTGGTGACGGGCAAGGCTTGCCGCCGCCCTCGGCCCGGCACGTGGCCGACGCCACACGTATGCCGTCCCGGGCACCCGATACCAGCGATGTGCCGCAGGCCGCGCGTGTGCGGCAGACGAGGAGGAATGACGTGAGGACCAGCAACCCGATCTTTTCCCGCTGGGGTGCCGCCCGTGACGCCGGCCCGGCCGACGCCTACGCGCTCCAGCCGGTGGGTGCCACGGTCGGAGGCCGGTCGACGGCCGACTACCAGACCAACCCCTACGCCCCGGGCGCCGGCACGTCACCGCGGACAGACCGGACCGCGGTGACGATGGACGACATCATCGTCCGTACCGGAATGACCCTCGGCACCGTGGTCCTGGCCGCAGTGCTGTCCTGGCTCCTGCTGCCCGTCGACGAGGCGAACATCGGCCGGTCCTACGGAATCGCCGTGGGAGCGGCCCTCTTCGCCTTCGTCCTGTCGATGATCCAGGCCTTCAGGCGGACGCCGTCACCGGCACTGGTCCTCGGGTACGCCGCGTTCGAGGGCGTCTTCCTCGGCGTACTGTCCAGCACGATCTCGACCTACATCGCGCCGGGTGTGGTCGTGCAGGCAGTGCTGGGCACCTTCGCGGTGTGCGCGGGTGTGCTCGTCGCGTACCGGATGCGCTGGATCCGCGTGAACCGGAGGTTCACAGGGTTCGTCGCCGCCGCCACGACCGGCTTCCTCCTCCTGCTGGTCGCCGACCTTCTCTTCTCCGCCTTCGGTGCGGGCAACGGCCTCGGCTTCCACAGCGGCGGCCTCGGCATAGTCTTCGGCGTCATCGGCATCCTGCTCGGCGCGGCGTTCCTCGCCCTGGACTTCAAGCAGGTCGAGGACGCCATCGCCTACGGCGCCCCGCGCGAGGAGGCGTGGCTGGCGGCCTTCGGTCTCACCACCACGCTGGTGTGGATCTACCTGGAGGTCCTGCGGGTGCTGACCATTTTCAACAGCGACAACTGAGTTCTCCGACCTCTGAGGGGCATGCGCGCCGCGCATGCCCCTCAGACGTGTCCGGACACGGGACCGCCGCATGAGCCTCCACGGAACCCGGCTCGTTCTCATGTCGACGACCTGACCGCCAGAACGGGTGAGCGCACTTCCACCGCGGCGCCGTCCCCAGGACGATCTGCTCTCCGCCCTCGTCGCCGTACGCGACGAGGACGACGGCCGCATCTCCGAGGGGGAGTTGGTGCGTACGGCGATGATGTCGGCCGTCGCCGGCCATGAGGCACGGTGAACCGACTGGGCAACGCCGTGCCGGCCCTGCTGCAACACCCCGATCAGGTGGGGCTGTTGCATGAGCGGCCCGAGCTGGTGCCCGGCACGGTGGAGGAGTTCCTGCGTTACGACACGTCCATGGAGGGCTCCCGCCACCTCGCCATCGGGCACAGCATCCACTACTGCCGGGGCGCCCCGCTCGCCCGCCTCCACACGACCACCGCCCTACGCACCCTGCACTCCCGCGTCCCGGAACTCGGAGTCGAACTCGCTGCGTCGGCGAACTCGTTGAAGTGGATCGGCTCCGAGATCACCGCGGTGTGCTGTCCCTTCCGGTGTGCTACCGCGTCGGCTGACGACGACCACCGTGTCGGCTGACGACGGCCACCGCACGAAAACGTCCCGGCCCGCGCCGTGGAGGCGCGGGCCGGGACGGAACCGAAGGGGTACGGCCGTCAGACGGTCCGGGTGCGCAACTGGCGGGTCTTCCAGCCCAGCAGCAGGGCCTGGAGGATGAACCACACCCCACCGCCCGTGGCGTACACCGAGAGCACGTCGAGCGAGGGGTTCTCGCCCGCGGCCTGGATGTTGTAGGTGATGCCGACGAGGAAGGACAGGCCGCCCGAGATCAGGGTCGGCCACTGCTTGCCCAGCTCGGGACCGCGCCGCCGCAGCCCGACGACCACCTGGGCGGCACCGGAGATGACGGCCCAGGCTCCGAACACATGGAGCACCGGTGCCTCGCCGCCGGCGCCGGCGATACCGATCGCGACGGCGGCCAGCGTGCTGAGCACCCCGTTGAACGCGATGATCCGGCGCTCGGAACCGTTGGGCGTCGCGCGGTAGTCGATGAGCGAGGACACCGCGTCGATCAGCGGGTAGACGACCAGCAGCGTGATCGCCACCGCGTCGACGTCCTTGTGGGCTCCGGCGAACACCAGGGCCCACACCACGGCGAGGACGCCGCGGATCAGGTACAGCTTCAGCAGGGAGGAACGTTCGCCCGTGGCCGCCTGGCCGGTCGGGGTCGCTGTCCGGGTGCTCATGTTGGTTCGGCCTCTCTCAGGTCAGGGGGTTGTCGCCGACCCGGTCAGTGCCGGGAGGGGGCGACGCAGCGGAAGCTGGAGGCGAGGGACGTGTCGCCCTCGCCCTTGTAGCGGGACACCTCGGGGTAGGCACACAGGTCACGGTTGACCTGCTCGCCCTTGGCGTTGATCAGGGTGGCGGGCAGCGTCTTGGGGGCCTTGCCGTGCTCGACCCAGTTGGTCAGCGCGGCGAGTCCGTCGGCCGAGCCGTCAAGTCCGTTGAGACCGCAGTGGTCGGTGTTCGGGGCGAGGAACACCCGGTAGAAGTCGTCGGCCTGCTTGGCGCCGCCCGTCTCCTGCTCGACCTGCTTGCGGTACTGCACGGTGCCCTGGGTGGGGATGTACTGGTCGGCCTGGCCGTGCCAGGTGATCAGCTTGCCGCCGGAGTTGCGGAGGCCCGACAGGTCGGGGTCGTCCGTGCCGATGACCTTGTCGTACTCGGCCTCGGACTGCTTGAACAGCTGCGTGAACTGGCTGTAGGTGATCTTCGAGACGTCGAAGGACGGGTCCTTCTTCAGCCAGAGCTTCACCCAGTATTCGGGCACCTGGAACGGCGCTCCCGTGACGTTGCCGTCGGCGTCCGGCGGGTTGGTCGCCGCCAGGCCCTTCAGGTCGGCACCGAGCGGGATACCGGACCACAGCTTCTTGCCCGAAGTGGTGCGCGGGCCGTCCCAGATCTTGCGGACCACGGCCGCGTCGGCCGCCGTGACGGTCAGCTCCCTGCCGTTGCACAGGACCTTGGTGCCGATCAGCGTGCGCGGGTCGAAGTCGCAGCGGGACGGGTCGTTGACCAGGCCGTCCGTGACACCGTCGAGCTTGTCGCAGGCCTTGACGGCGGCATTGGTGAAGGCGTCCAGCTCGCAACCGGTCGGATAGGTCTTCTCGTTGTTCATGACCACCTGCGGCCACAGGGTGGCGACCTCGAACTCGTCCCAGTTGATGGCGGGCGCGTCCGCGAGGATGCCGTCGAAGTCGTCGGGGTAGCGCTGGGCCTCCATGTAGCCCTGGCGTCCGCCGGTGGAGCAGCCGGTGAAGTAGGAGTAGGCGGCGCGCTTGCCGTAGACCCCGTCGACGACCTCCTTGCCGACGACCGCGGCCTCGTGCTGGGAGCGGGAGGCGAAGTTCTTCAGCAGCGCGTTGTCGACCTGGCCGTTGCTGTTCAGCACCCAACTGACGTCCAGGACGTCACCGACGCCGGCGTCGGTGGTGGTCGCGGCGTAGCCGGCCTTGACGGCGTTGCCCATTCCGACACCGTTGTCACCGGCGAGGTAGGCGGAGCCGCCGAGTGCCTGGAAGCGGCCGTTCCAGCCCGTCTCGGGCAGCCACGTCTGCACCTTGGCGTGGTCGCCGTCACCCGGGTGGGTGAGGGTGACCGTCACCTGGCAGAAGGCCGGGACATTTTCGGCCACGCCCTGCAGGATCCCGGTGCCGTGGATCGTGCCGCCGGGCTGGCGAACCGCCGTCACGGACTCCACCTTGGTGCCGGCCGGGGCCTTCACGGAGGGGTTCACACAGGCGGACGGCGCGGCGGCCGAGGTGGTCTGCGGCTCCGCCGAGGCGGTCGGCAGGTAGACCGCCGCAGCCAGCGGCACACCGGCCGCGAGAACAGTCAGAACTCTCTTCATTGCTTTCCCATCCAAGAAGTAGGTGTGCGCCTGGCTGCGACCACACGTGTGCGTGCCACGAGAAGAACGGTGGGTGGACCGAGTGGCCTCATCGCGTACGGCGTCCGCGCATGCCTGCGTGACCTCGGTGTGCGCCCCCGGCCTCGGGTTGGCCGAGGACTGAGCCAGACCTTATCACCGGTTAAAGCGGTGACGAAAGGAGCTGTGTCGAATTCAGGTGCCCGGGTCGTCCGTACGGCATCGACCCGGTCCTACTCTGGCCGCGCGCCCCACACCCCACATCAGTCAGTTGACGGTCCGCGCACCACATGCCCCGGCCGGACCCCGCACAGGACGTGTTAGGTCATACGACGGTCCGCCGCGCCACTGCCCGCGTCGGGGATGTTCCTCTGCCGCCAAACGGTCTTGGCCCAGTCGCCCGGCTGGATGATCCAGGCACGCTCAAGGCCGTCGACCAGGAACAGGCCACGCCCGTGCTCGGCCCACGCGCAGCCCTCATCGGTGAGCAAGCAGGCGGTGGGCACGGGCAGGCCGCTGTCCGAGTCCCGCACCTCCAGCCAGACGCCCGCAGCCGCAGGCCGACGTCGCTGCCCACATGGGCGAGGGCGTTGCTGACCCGCTCAGAGGTGACTGTCAGGCGTGGCGGGCGTAAGAGGCGAGGCGATCGGCGAACGCGACGACGAGGTCGCGCAGTTCATCGGGGCGCTCGATGACGAACGGCCGGTTGAGCGAGGCGAGTACCAGAGGCAACCAGTCGAGTCGCTCCGCCCGTAGCTCGACGCGCAGCCAGCGCTCGGTCGCCCGCTCCTCGCCTGCCGTGGGCGCGTCCTCCTCCAGGCTCGCGACGCCGGCGGGAAGGTGGGCGCGGATCTGCTCAACTGTCCCTTGAATCCGCAAGGTCACCGCATGCTGGTACTCAGCCGTGGCGAACCCTGTCACCACGCGCTGCGCCGGATCCGGACCCACGGGCGCTTCGAATGAGCCGGGCAAGGTCCTCGCGTCCGCGATGCGATCGAGCCGGAAGGTTCGGTCCTCGCCGATCCGGGCGTCCTTGCCCGTGACGTACCACCGGCCCGAATGGGCGACGATCCCATACGCGTGCAGCGTGCGTTCGCTGCCCCGTCCGTCGCGGTCGGTGTAGCGGATCGAGACCGGTCGGCGGTGGCGCACCGCATCGGCGATGGCGAGCAAAACCCCAGCGTCCGGGGTGTCGAACTCACCGGGCTGTTCCGTGAAGGCGAGAGCCTCCAGGAGTGTGTCGAGCCGACGGGCGATGTGCTTGGGCAGCACCCGCCGGATCTTCGCCGATGCCGTCTCGCTCGCCGTGTGCTCCATCGTCGTCAGCCCTGCTCGGCGGCCGGCGACCAGGCCGAGCACCACGGCCAGTGCCTCGTCGTCGCTGAGCATGAGCGGAGGCAAGCGGTACCCGGGGGCGAGCCGATACCCGCCGTAGCGGCCACGCACCGACTCCACCGGCACGTCCAGGTCGATCAGCTGGTCCACATACCGCCGCACGGTGCGCCCTTCGACGCCGAGCCGGTCGGCGAGTTCGGCCACCGTCCGGGTGCCGCCCGACTGCAGCAGCTCCAGGAGTGTCAGCACGCGGCCGGTGGGTCGAGGCATGTGCTCAGCCTACGTGAATAGAGGACCGATTCTGTCCACTATTTCTCCTAGCCTGCGAAGTACACGACTCCAGCACAGCCAAGGAGATCCCCATGGACTTCGTCTCGATCCGGATCATCACCAGCGACGTCGCGCGTCTCGTCGAGTTCTACGAGCGAGCCACAGGGGTGCGGGCGATGTGGGCCACCGAGGACTTCGCCGAGCTCAAGACCCCCAACGCCACCCTCGCGATCGCCGGCACCCGCACCGTCCCGCTGTTCGCCCCGGACTCTGCCCGCCCGGCGGACAACCACAGCGTGATCACCGAGTTCCTCGTCGACGACGTGGACCGCGTCCACCAGAACCTGACCGGCTTCGTCACCGACTTCGTCAACGAGCCCACCACGATGCCTTGGGGCAACCGGTCGCTGCTGTTCCGCGACCCCGACGGCAACCTCGTCAACTTCTTCACCCCCGTTACCCTGGCGGCCATCGAGAAGTTCGCACGTTGACGCCACGCACACCTCTCGCCCGGGCGCCCTGAGATGCCAGGGCGCCGTCGCCCGGGGTCAGCAGACACACGGCCGCAGCCACCGCGTGCAGGCGGTGGCCGCGGCCTGGCGGACGGCGCGGTGCAGCACCGCCGTCAACTCCTCACCAAGACTACGGCGGAGTGGGTATCACCCCTTGTCTGCTTCATCGGTCGCAGTACCCGCGCCCTCCTCACGCAGCCACCGGGAGTGGTACCGCTCCGCCCAGGAGCGGCTGACATACCCGGTGCGCATCCCCAGCCTCGCCTCGGGATCCTCGAAGGCCTTGCGCATGTGTCCGAGCACGACGAAGGTGATCGCCCAGGCGAGGAGATCGTGGACGAAGATCGCACTGGTGCGGGAGATGAAGGGCAGCAGCCCCATGAACCACATCAGCAGGCCGGTGAACGCCAGCACCAGCACGGAGCCGGCGATCCAGCCCGCGTAGAGCTTCTGACCCGCGTTGAACTTGCCCGCCGGGCGGGCCTCGGGCGACGTCCGGCGCCTGCGGACGGCCCGTAGCCACCGCCTGTCGTACACCGCGAAACGGTTGAGCCGACGAAGGTCCGCACGAAAGGCCGGAGAGAGGAGCCCCAGCAGGAAGGGCAGCGGGAGCGAGATGCCCGACCACTCGTGGACCGTGACCATCAGGTGCCGCCGCCCGACGAGTTGGGCCAGCGGTCCGAGGTAGAGGCAGGCGGCGGAGACCAGGCACACGAGCATCAGGTAGCCGGTGGCCCGGTGAACCATGCGCTCGGCGGTGCTGAAACGGCGGACACGGCCGTCGTGTTCAGGCCGCGTCGCGGTGCCGCTCGGCGTCGTCGAGCCAGCCGTCGATCGCATATCCACGCTCCTCCCAGTAGCCGGGAACGACCTTGTCGGTGACCGAGATGCCGGACAGCCACTTGGCCGACTTGTAGAAATACATGGGAGCCACATACAGGCGGACCGGGCCGCCGTGCTCGTGTGTGATGGGCTTGTCCTGCATGTTCAGTGCCACCAGGACGTCCGAGCGGCGCGCCTGCTCCAGGGTGAGGCTCTCGCTGTAGGCGCCGTCGAAGCAGGTGAACCGGATCGCCGCGCTCGGGGAACGCACCCCGGCGTCGTCGAGGATGTCCGCCAGCTTCACACCGTCGAAAGGCGTCTTCTCCACGCGCCATCCATCGGTGCACACGACGTCGTGGACGACCCGGGTCTGCGGCATCGCGCGCAGCTCGTCGAGCGTGTAGGTCTTCGGCCGATCCACCAGTCCGCCGACCCGCAGTTCGTAGTTCGTCTCGTCCTTGCGCGGCACCGAGCCGACGACGCTGTAGTACCGGAAGCCGCCCGGATTGGGCAGCAGACCGGTCAGGCCCGTGGCGTCGATCTGAGAGGCGGCGCCGAGGAACCCCTCCCAGCCGCGCTGAAGATAAGGCGCGGTGACGAGCCCCGCCGCGCCCACGCCGAGCATGCCCAGCATCGCCCGCCGCGCCACCGGTGCGCCCTCGGTCCTCCGCTTCGGCTTTCCTGCCATGGTCAGTGTGCTCCTTCGGATTGCCGGCGATCCCGGCGAGACAGGGCATGTGGACGGCACGGATAGGGCGACTCACACGTGTGAGCTGAGGCGCACCTATACACTCTATCGTCACCTGTTCAACCGGTGACGATAGTGCCATGGGGTCTCTGAGCTGTCAACAACGAGCTGCCGACTGCGTGACGATGCACACACGTATGAGTCCAGGCCGGCCACATCGCCGAGGACGGCTGCTAGGCTGTCAGCGACGTTGACCATGTATCGAGGAGTCGCAGACGTGGTAGGTGAAGACGACATCTCGGGGTGAGACCCGGGTCTGACGGCCACCGGCCGGCGCTCAGGAGCGCTGCCGAGGTGGCCGGTTTCGTCGTCCCCCTTTTTCCACGTCTGCCCAGGGCAGAGGTCCAAGCTCTGCCCTCAGTCCCTCCGAGGTCTTTCCATGTCCGACGCCGCCATCGTCTGCTCGAACCTTTCCTTCGCCTGGCCTGACGACACCCCGGTCTTCCACGACCTGTCCTTCAGCGTGAACACCGGCCGCACGGGCCTGGTCGCCCCCAACGGCTCCGGCAAGAGCACGCTGCTCAAGCTGATCGCCGGCGAACTCAAACCCGCCACCGGCTCGGTGTCCGTCAGCGGCACGCTCGGCTACCTCCCGCAGAGCCTGCCCCTGACCGGGAACCTCACGGTCGCCGAGGTGCTCGGCGTCGCCGCAGTGATCCGGGCCCTGGACGCCGTGGAGTCCGGAGACGTGAGTGAGGAGCACTTCACCACCATCGGTGACGACTGGGACATCGAGGAGCGCACCCGCGCCGAGCTCGACCGTCTCGGGCTGGCCGACCTCGCCCTGGACCGCAGCCTCAGCACGCTCAGCGGCGGCCAGGTCGTCTCGCTCGGCCTCGCCGCCCAGTTGCTCAAGCGTCCCGACGTACTCCTGCTCGACGAGCCGACCAACAACCTCGACCTGGAGGCCCGGCACAAGCTGTACGACGTGCTGTCGGACTTCAACGGCTGTCTGCTCCTGGTCAGCCACGACCGTGCACTGCTCGACCGCATGGAACGCAGCGCCGAACTCGGCAGCGACGAACTTCGCCTGTACGGCGGCAACTTCACCGAGTACGAGGAGGCCGTCCGCGCCGAGCAGGAGGTCGCCGAGAAGAACGTGCGCAACGCCGAGCAGGAGCTGAAGCGGGAGAAGCGGGAGATGCAGCAGGCCCGCGAACGCGCCGACCGCCGGCAGAGCACCGCCGCGCGCAACCTCAAGAATGCCGGCCTGCCCCGCATCTTCGCCGGCAACATGAAGCGCGGCGCGCAGGAGTCCGCGGGCCGGGCCGGGCAGATGCACGCGGCTCGTATCAGCGAGGCGCAGGCCCGGCTCGACGAGGCCGGCCGCACCCTGCGCGACGAGCAGCGCATCACCCTCGAGCTGCCCGACACCCGGGTGCCCGCCGGACGCAACCTCTTCCTCGGCACGGGGATGCAGGTCCACCTCGGGGACAAGGCCGTGTTCGCCGCGGGCGGTGTGGACCTGACCGTCCGGGGTCCCGAGCGCATCGCGCTGATCGGGCCCAACGGCGCTGGCAAGACCACTCTGATGCGTCTGATCACGGGCGAACTCGCCTCGGACGGCGGGGAGATCAAGCGCAACGACGGCCGGATCGCCTACCTCTCGCAGCGCCTGGACCTGCTGGACCTGGACCGCACCGTGGCGGAGAACTTCGCCGCGTTCGCCCCGGAGCGGCCCGAGGCGGAGCGGATGAACCTGCTGGCCCGCTTCCTCTTCCGGGGCGCGCGGGCGCACCTGCCGGTCGGGGTGCTCTCCGGCGGCGAACGGCTGCGCGCCACCCTCGCCTGCGTGCTGTGTGCCGAACCGGCCCCTCATCTGCTCCTGCTCGACGAGCCGACCAACAACCTCGACCTGGTCAGCGTGGGCCAGCTGGAGAGCGCGCTGAACTCCTACCAGGGCGCCTTCATGGTGGTCAGCCACGACGAGCGGTTCCTCACCGAGATCGGGGTCGACCGCTGGCTGCGACTGGCCGACGGAGGACTCACGGAGACGGCAGCCCCTGCGGTGTGAGCCGCCGGAGTGTGCCGTGGCCCGCGTCCGAGGCGCAGCTCCCGGCGGGCCGACCACCGATCACGTTGGACGGATCCCCGTGCCCCAACCCGCACTGCTCGCCCACGACCTCGTCCGCAACCTGGGCCGGCGCCGCGTCCTCGACGGTGTCTCCCTGACCGCCTCCCCCGGCCACCGCATCGGGCTGATCGGGGAGAACGGCGTCGGCAAGTCCACCCTGCTGCGGGTGCTCGCCGGCGTGGACGAACCCGATGCCGGAAGCGTCTCCCGCCCTCCCGAACTGGGCTTCCTGCACCAGGAGATGCCGTTCGACGCCGCCGCGACCGTCGCCACGGTGCTGGACGTTGCGCTGCGCGAGGCACGCGAGGACCTCGCGGAGCTGGAACGGCTCGGCGAGGAGCTCGCCCGCGTCCCGCAGGACGACCCCGGGCACCAGGAACTCCTCGACGCCTACGGCAGGCGGCTGGAACAGGCCCAGGACCGGGAGTCCTGGGACGCCGACCACCGCGCGGCCCTGGTGCTCGACGGCCTGGGCCTCGGCGCGTTCGGGCACGACCGCACGCTCGGTTCGCTCTCGGGCGGGCAGCGCGGCCGGCTGGCCCTGGCCGCGCTGCTCGTCCGGCGGCCGTCGGCGCTGCTGCTGGACGAGCCGACCAACCACCTCGACGACAGCGCCGCCGCCTTCCTGGAGGAGCAGATCCGCGGCCTGCCCGGGACCGTGGTGGTCGCCAGCCACGACCGGGCGTTCCTGGACGCCGTCTGCACCGACCTGATCGACCTCGATCCCGCGATGGGCGGCCCGGTCCGCTACGGCGGCAACTACAACGCCTACCTGTCCGAGAAGCGCGCCGAGCGGGAGCGCTGGGAGCGGCAGTACGCCGCGGAGCAGCAGGAGCTGGAGGAGCTGCGTCACTCGACGGGCGTGACCGCGCACCGGGTGGCTCCGGATCAGGGGCGGCGCGACAACGAGAAGATGGGTTACGGCCATCGGGCGGGCCGCGTACAGAACCAGATCTCCCGCCGGGTCCGCAATGCCGCCCGAAGGCTGGAGGCGCTGGAGCGCACCCCGGTCGCCGAGCCGCCGCGCCCCCTGCGGTTCGCGGCCGGGAACTGGCCGCACATGCCGAGGAGGGCACGCGGCCCTTGGTGTCCCTGCACAACGTGCGGGTGCCCGGCCGGCTCGCACTCGGCGGCCTGGAGGTCTCGGCGAAGGACCGGCTGCTCGTCACCGGTGGCAATGGGGCGGGCAAGTCGACGCTGCTCGCCGTACTCGCCGGATCTCTCCCGGCCGAGGGCGAGGTGCACCGGCGGCGCCGGCTGACGGTGGGGCTGCTCACCCAGGACACCGTGTTCGAGCGGTCCGACCGCACGGTCCGGCTCACCTATGAGCTGTCCCTGGGCCCGGCGCGGGCCGAGAAGGTGCCGCTGGGCTCCCTCGGTCTCCTGCACGAAGCGGACCTGGACAAGCCGGTCGGAGAACTGTCCGTGGGGCAGCGCCGGCGGCTGGCGCTGGCACTGCTGGTGGCCCGCCCACCCCAGCTCCTCCTGCTCGACGAGCCCACCAACCACCTCTCCCCGCGCCTGTGCGACGAACTCGAGGCCGCACTGGGTGCGGGCCTCGGCGCGATCGTCGTGGCGAGCCACGACCGCTGGCTGCGCCGCCGATGGCAGGGCCGCGAACTCCGTCTGGAACCGGGCCGCAGCCGACGAGAGGGGGCGGCGCCGGACCGATCCGGGTCCTGACCCGCGCGCTCACACATCCTGGCCTGCGTGGACCGCGCGAGATGTCCTACGCTCCCGACCGCGCCGGCGCCATGGGCACCCTCTGGAACGGCGACGCGTCTTGCGCCCGACGGGAATCACCTGTCAAGATGGTGATGTGAACCTGGATCATGTATTCGTATGCGGGCACCCGGCCCTCGACTTCGCGGCCACCCTCCGGGCCCGGCGCTCGGCCCGGTTCGAGATGTTCGTGACGCCCGAGCGGCTGAATGCCTGGTACCTGGAATCCGGGCTGGTGGACACGATCACTCCCGGGGAGGACGACGACGTCCGGGAGGCGACGGCCGTGCGCGAGGCCATCTACCGGCTCGTCACCAACCGCCGTCTCGGCGAGGAGTTCGACCGGGACGCACTCGACGCGGTCAACGCCGCCGCGCGCAAGACCCCTGTGACGCCTCAGCTCACCACGACCGGGCGGCTCACCGAGGCGACTCCCGAGCAGACGCTGGTGACCGTCGCCCGGCAGGCCGTGGAGTTGCTCAGCGGCCCGGACGTCCCCTTGATGAAGGAGTGCGGCAACCCCGAGTGCACGCGGGTCTACATCGACCGTTCCCGGGGCATGCGGCGCCAGTGGTGCGGTATGGAGTCCTGCGGCAACAAGATCAAGGCCGCCGCCTACCGAGCACGTAAGAAGACCGCGCCCGCCGTGGCCGCGCGCTGACCTCCTGACCCGGGCGGCGCACGGTCCCGTCGGACGTGACGTTCAGCCGGCGACGAGGTCCTCAAGGGGGCCTCGCGGATCGTGTTCAGTACGCCGTGCGTATCCGGTCGTCACTTCTGGGTGTCTCAGAGATACATGGCTCTGCGGCTGCGGTGGGCCGACTTCCATCGGACCCCGCGTTTCGGCAGAGGCCGAGCAGAGGCAAGGTGTGAGGTGTATGCCACGTGCGGCGAGCCGCCATGACCTGCCCCGGAGCCGGACCCATGTGATCTTCGTGGGCGCCTGTAGGGAAGGCGTGCCACGTGGACATGTGCGGCACCACCCCCACCTGAAGCCGCCCGCCCGCCAGTACGCCGTGAGGTGAGGGACCCCGTTCCGCGGGGCGGACGGACGACACCCGGCCTTGTCCCCCGGACCGTGCAACGCGGTCCCACCTGACCGATGCCGAGTTCAATCGGTCGGGCGAGACCGGCAGCCGCATCGAACACGGATGCGTCCCACACACACCGGTCCATGAAGGGGCGTCACAGGCGGTTCGGCAACACACTTACCGGGCAGTATGTGTGGAGCGAACCTTGTGCCACTGACGTCGTCGAACCCTCGGGAGGCCGAAAAAAGGGCCACACTTCCTACGTGCGCAGGCACATCAGCCCCTATCGTGAAGGGTGCACATGTCAGACGAGGCATCTGGCGTTGACACTTGTCCGCAGGGACCCTCGGCGTGGGTACCATGCGCAACATCATCCATATCGAGGAAGTGAATGGTTGTGACCAACCAATCAGCCGCCACCCTCCGATCGCGGTACGTAGCACAGGCCGCATCGGACCTGGAGGAGAACCGCCGGCGGCAGCAGGAGCTGCAGGAGAGAATCATGGTGTTGAAGCAGGAGGAGGCCCTCCTTGCGGACATCATCAACCTCGCCGAGCAGTATGAGGGTTTCGCGGACGCGTCCCGTCTGCCCGAGCAGTCGCAGGACGAGCCCGTCGCCGCCAAGGCGAAGCAGGCCCCCGCTGGAACCGCCTCACGGCGTTCCGCGTCGGCCAGGACGGCTCCTGCCGGCAACACGGCGAAGGCCGACGCGAAGGGGAAGTCGCGCCAGCCTTTGCTCGGTGACCTTCTGGCGGACCTGCTCGGCCAGTACAAGGAGCCGCGTCTGGCGAAGGAACTGCGGGACGAACTCCTCAAGAAACACCCGGACCGCAACCCCACACCGCAGGTGGTGCGGAACACCCTCGAATCCCTGGTCGCCAAGGGACGTATCAGGCGTCACAAGCAGGAGCGTTCCGTCATGTACACCCTGGTGAAGTCGGGTGCGGCGGGCAGCTCCGACTGACACGTCGGTGCGCCCGCGGACGGCGGTGCGTTGCGTGCCCCGATAGGCACCGTGTGCGACACGGTCCGCCACGCTGGACGGGTGGGCACGCTTGCTGGAGGACGCTAGCCCCGCCACACGTTGTCGAACGCGGCGTTCTCGATGTCCCGCCGCAGTCGTACGGCCTCCAGCTGCGTCACCGCGTCGCCGACGGCGGCCAGCACCGTCGTGACCGCGTCCCCGATGAGGCGTTCGCGGGCCTCCGACAGGTCCTCCCCGATTCCCACCGCTGCCAGCAGAGCGGCGAGGACGGGCTCGCCGGACACTCTGCGTTCCTCCGCACTGCGGCGTGCCTGCGTATCGGCCGGCACGTCCCGCGCGAACCGCTGCCGGAATCCGTGGCCCCGTGGGTGGGTGACGAGCCCGGCCCGCTCCAGGTCGTCGACGTAGGCCGCGGCGAGGTCTCTGCCACGGTGCCACAGCCAGTTGTCGACCGTTTCGTAAGGCTCCCGCCGGACGAGCGAGGCGTCCGCCTGGTCGAGCAGACGGTCACCCGTCGCCGCCCTCGGGCCGGGCACCATGCGATCGCCGTCCAGGCTCAACGCGCCGCTCTCCAGGAGATCGATCGCCTCGGCGCCCGCGAGGGCGAGGGACAGATCGCCCTGCTCGACGCTCCGGTCGGACGGCATCCTCAGGGCGACGAGCACGAGGTCCCGTGCGGTGGTCATGAGTCCCGCCTCGTCTCTAGCAGGCGCAGCCACACCTCGCTGATGGTGGGGAACGCGGGTACGGCGTGCCAAAGACGCTCGACCGGCACCTCCCCGGTGATGGCGACGGTGGCCGAGTACAGCAGTTCGCCTACGCCCGGTCCCACGAAGGTGGCGCCGACGACGACCTGACGGTCCCGGTCGACGAGGATCCGGGCCCTGCCTCGGTAATCAGGGCGGTACTGGACCGCGCCGGCGAGGTGACCGATGTCGTAGTCGACGACCTCGACGGCCCGGCCGGTGCGCTCGGCCTCGCGGACCGTCAAACCTACGGAGGCGACCTCGGGGTCGGTGAAGACGACGCCCGGAACAGCCTCGACGTCGGCCGTGCTGCTGTGGGGTGCCCAGCGGCCGGTGACGAGCTCCTCGCCCCGGGCCCGGCCGGCGATCACGGCACCGGCGATACGGGCCTGGTACTTACCCTGGTGGGTGAAGAGGGCGCGGCGATTGACGTCGCCGACGGCGTACAGCCAGTTTCCGGGGACGGCGGTGACGGTCAGACTGTCGTCGGTGGCGAGCCAGTCACCCGGTTCGAGTCCCACGGTGTCGAGCCCGATGTCGTCGGACCGTGGGGCGCGGCCGGTGGCGAAGAGGATCTCGTCGCCGGTGATCTCACTGCCGTCCGACAGGGTGACTCGGACCTCGCCCTCTCCGTCGTCCACCCGCGCAGCGCCGACGACGGAGATGTTGAACCGTACGTCCACACCGGCCTCCCGCAGGCGCTCGGTGACCAACTCGCCCGCGAAGGGTTCCAGCCGGGGCAGCAGCCCCTCATCCCTGGCGAGCAGGGTCACCCGACTGCCCAGGGCCTGCCAGGCGGTGGCCATCTCGACGCCCACCACACCGGCGCCGACGATCACGAGGCGCTGTGGCGGTTGCTGGGCGCTGGTCGCCTCCCGGCTGGTCCAGGGCCGCAGGTTCTCGATCCCGGGCAGAGGGGGCAGGGCCGCACGGCTGCCGGTGCACACGGCGACGGCGTGCCGGGCCCGCAGGTGGACGGTGTCGCCGTCGGAGGTCTCCACGGACACCTCGCGCTCCGCCGTCAGGCGTCCGTGGCCGCGCAACAGGTCGATGCCGGCTGACTTGATCCACTCCACCTGGCCGTCGTCGTTCCAGTCGGCGGACATGCGATTGCGGTGCGCCAGGACGGCTTCGACGTCCAGAGGGCCCTTGACGGAAGGGGCGAGACCGGGGACGTGCATGGCATCGGCACGGAGCAAGGCGGGGCGCAGCAGGGCCTTGCTGGGTTCGCAGGCCCAGTAGGAGCACTCGCCGCCGGCCAGTTCGCTCTCGACGATGACGGTACTCAGACCCGCGGCGGTGGTGCGGTCCGCGACGTTCTCGCCGACCGGACCTGCGCCGATCACTATGACGTCGTACGTGCGGATGTTCTCGGTCGTCATGTGTCCTCCGGTGGCTGGATGCCGGTCGATTGGATGTCGTGGTCCGTAGGGGATGGCGGTCCGGGCGCGGCCGGGGAGGTCAGCCGCGCCGGGACGGGCTGTCAGCGGCCGGGGGCGCGCTCGGTGACCTCCTGGAGGAACCACTCGTTGCCGTCGAGGTCCTTGAAGGCGGCGAAAGTGCCGTAGCTGGCCCGCTCGGGGTGCAGGCCGGGCACCCGATGGGAGTCGCCGGCGTGGTGGAAGGCACCGGTCTCGTCGCGGAACGGGCCGGAGACCTCCACACCCCGGGAGGTCAACTCCTCCTGGGCCTTGGCGATATCGGTGACGGTCAACTGGAGGCCGTGGAGCGTGCCCGCCTCCTGCCGAGTGAGGCCCTCCCCGAAGATGATCGAGCACTCGGAGCCGGGCGGGGTCACCTGCACGATCCGGTAGCCGTCGTTGATCGGGAAGTCGGCGTCGAGGCGCCAGCCGAGCTGCTCCACGTAGAAGCCCTTGGCGAGGTCCACGTCGGAGACGGGCAGAATGACGACTTCGAGCTTCATGTCCATGGCTGTGATCTCGCTTTCGATGGTCGGGTTTTGGGGTTGGGGTCGGTGGGCGGTGCCCCCGCGGACGGACGCGCCGAGCGCGGGGCCCGCCGTGGGTCTCGAGACCACACCAGTCACCGGCCTCATGTACGCCGGCCGGGGCCGTGCCCTCAGTGTTGGCCGCGATCGATATCTGCCGCGTCAGTCAGCTGACGGTGTGTCCCAGTCGGCCGCCGGCACCAGGCACCTAAGCCATCCGCACCAGATGACCCTTCAGATACATGAGGCAGTTGGGCGCGCTGCCCTCAACCGGGTGTGCGCGCACGGCAGTCCATGGCCTTCGACCGGACGCGGCGTCGGACTGCGGACGAACTCCGGCCGGACCGGCTGCGGCGAGCAGGGCCAGGGAGAGTCGGCTCGGGTTGTCCCTGCAGCAGGGTGCCGATGGCCACCCGCGCGGGCCCAACCGCGCGTCCGTCACAGGAAGGTCGAAGCCGCCGGGCCGTACCCCAACAGCGTCACACTCTCCGCCCAGTTCCATATCTGCGTGTCCGTGGGCCGGTCACCGTCCTGGGGGTTTGCCGCGATTCGGGACAGCCGCTCGCCGGAGACACGGTCGAGATCCGAACGACGATGCCTGACGGTCCGTACGTATGTGTGCGTCATGGAAGCCATGTCCTGCCCTCGCTCATAGGTCGGCGGTGTGGGTACGGCTGAGAGATCTCGGATCCCGCACAGAGGGGCGTAGAGGGGGAACACGGGACCCAAGGTGGAGGGGAGGAGTCGATCAGGCAGCAGCGCTGGCGTTGATGGTGACCGGGATGTTGTTGCGCGTGGCCTTGGAGTAGGGGCAGATCTGGTGGGCGGCGTGCGCGAGCTCCTCGGCGGTGGCCTGGTCGACACCGCCTAGGACGGGGTTGAGGACCGCGGAGAGGGAGAACTCGCCGTCATCGCCGTGGGTGAGGGTGATCTCGGCGGTGATGGTGGTGCTGGTGAGGCGGATCTTGCGCAGCGTGGCGGCGCGGCGGAGGGCGCCCAGGAAGCAGGCGGCCCAGCCGGCTGCCAGCAGCTGCTCGGGGTTGGTCGCGGTGCCTGCGCCACCCACCTCCTTGGGGAGAGCGAGGCCGGTCTCCAGCAGACCGTCGGAGGAGCGCACGTGACCGCCGTTCCGGCCCTCTCCGTCGACGTCGACAACGGCGGTGTAGCTGACTGCCATGACTGGTGCTCCCCATCTGGGTCGAAAGGTCTTCGGACGCCTGCAGGCCAGGACACTTTCGCGTCACTGGTTGAGGCGGTGACGAAAGCATGGCAGAGCTTTTCGTCACCTGTCAAAGGGGTGACCGAGAGTCTTTTGTGTGGCCGTCTCCCCACGACGAGCCGGTGCCGTCTTTGACGGATGACGCACCGCGCTCGGCAACGCGGGCGCGCGCGCCGTGAGTTACATCTGCCCTCTGACGCGCCCCCTGACGGTGGGCGGAGCGACCTCCGACGAGGTCTCCCCGGCGCACCGGCTGAGCGGGGCCGACAGCACACGTGTGCTTGATCCCTCGTGCGCCAGGGGTCGGCCGGCCGCACGGATGGCACACCTCGGGTGTTCCGGGCGGTACTACCGTTCGAGAGCTACCGGGAGGGCGCGCCGTCTGTGCCTCTCGGAGGCGGGATGATCGCGCCTCACAGATGGACCTCAACCGAAGGAACGTCCAGCGGCGCATCCAGAGGGTGATGGCAGATGCCAGTGCAGGGACACGCATGCAGCCCGCCTGGCTCGCCGCGCCCGACGCGGCTGGCAACGAGAGAGCCCGGTTCAACCACCCTGTCCGCACGGTCCGTTACGGAGGCGGGAAGCCGCGTGCTCACGCAGCGGCCGCCAGTCCGGTGGCGCCAGGCGCACCCGGGCGGCCTGCTCCAGGAAATCGGCGAGGATCTGACGCGGGAGGCGCGCAGGAAGCCGATGCGGCTGCCGATGAGCCGTCGGGCCACGAAGCCCCGTACCGAGGTGTGGCCAGGCCCAGCCATGGCAGGTCGTCGACGATGAGCAGCAACGACGTGTCGCGGGGCCTCGCGGTGACTGCGGTCCAGCAGCTCGAAGGAGGTGAAGAGGGGCACGAACAGTTGATTGAGACCGGCCTGGCTGATGCCCGCCTCGGACTGCACTCCGCTCGCCCGCAGCAAGCGGGGGCCCTGGTGCCCTGGCCGGCCTGCTCACACCGGCTGGGTATACGGACATCGACAGTCCGCCCGTCCTTGGCTGCCGGCGAGTGACGCCGGGGTGCGCGCGGGCCGCCGATCAGCGAGGCGCGCGACTGTAACCCGGCCCGCGGCCTACAGCCCCAGGTCGAGAGCCAGGCACGAGTAGTAATTCCACGAGCCTTCGGGGTTGTACGAAGCGTTCACCCCGCTGTTCGGCCCGGCCTCCACCTCTTCGGTCATGTCCTCGAAGCGGATGCGCTCGGGAAGCTTGCCAAAGCGCGCGTGCCGCGCCGCCGCGGCGGGATCGCCGGCGAGTTCCTTGCTCATGACCATTCTCCACTTCGCCGATCACGGATGGCGTCCCCATCGCCACCAGGGACGTTATCAGCGTGCACCTACATGCGTCACCTGTCAAGGTGGTGACGCATCGCACACGCGGCCCGATCGGCGACCACCTCACGGCGTCGACTTCGAGGGCTGCGGTAGGGAACGCCCGAGGCTGCCCGGCCCCGTCATTCGTCACCGTTCTAATGAGTTACGAGGGTCCTCAAGTCGGGCATCCCTGTCAAGGCCCCACCGACACGGCACCGTCTCAGAGCTGCTCACGAACCCATGTGACCCAGTGCTACGCCCTACGTACGGCGGACCTTCAGGACGGCGCCCAGGTGGTCGAGGCCTGCCCGTCCTTCGCGTGCCGCTGTCCCGCCGTGGGCCGGCCTGTTTTCACCGACGGCCGGCCAGGAAGTCAGCGCACAGTCGGTTGAACCGCTCGGCGCGTTCGTACTGGGGCCAGTGCCCGGTCCCGGCAGCCAGGTAGAGGTCGCAGTCGGGCAGGCGGTCGGCCAGCATCCGGGCGCCGGAGGGCCGGTTCACCTTGTCCGCCGCGCCCCACACGACCAGTGTGGGAACGGCGAGGCGGGTCAGGCGCGCATCGCGTGTGAGATCCATCTTCCAGATCGTGCGCAAGGCGCCCCGGCCGGAGGGGCGGCGCAGCGGTGGTGCGGCGACGGCCTCTGGGTCGAGGCTGGCCCGATAGCGCTCCTCGATGGCGGAGTCGGTGATGTCGGCGTCGTCGAAGACGAGGTAGCGGCGGATGAACTCCTCCAGCTTCTGCCGGGAGGGCCCGTCGCCGGTGTAGTAGCTCAGCAGGCGGTTCACGCCGGGGGTGGGCAGGGCGCGGGTGGTGCCGATACCACCGGGGGCCACAAGGACCATGCGGTCGACCCGGTCGGGGGTGTCCAGGGCCAGGCGCAGGGCGCAGGCACCGCCGTAGGAGTGGCCGACCAGGTGTGCCTTCTCCAGGCCGAGCCGGTCCAGCAGGCCGCGGACGCCGTCCGCGAGGTGGCCGAAGGGGTCGGCGGGGTCGACGCCCTTGGTGCTGCGGCCGTAGCCGGGCAGGTCGGGGACGATGACCTGGTGGTCCCTTGCCAGTGCCGTGATATTGCGGACGTAGCTGGAGACGCCGTTGGTGCCGGGTCCTCCGCCGTGCAGCAGGAGCACCGCCGGGCCCTCCCCTGCCTTGGCAACGAAGATCTTCTGGCGGCCGGTGTCGTAGGTCGCCTCATGCAGCGTCGGCAGGGCGGCTTGTGCGGTCATCGCGGTGTTCCTCACTGGGCGGCCTTCGCGGCGGGCGTCGAACATACCTGGAGAGCACATCGGCCCCGGGCCGGGGCCAGGGTCGTCGAGGGAGACACCCGCCTCCTCGATGTCCGCTGGATGCTGAGCTCGGAGAAGGGCTCGCCGGCATCGAGCAGCCGGTCCAGGCTGGACATCACCAGCGCCTGGGTCGCGGCCGAACGTGCGCCATGATGCTCGGCCTGTTGTCGGGGCACGGAGCTCATCAGGCACCTTCCGCTCGTCGCGCGGGCCCACGCCTCGACAGTCCGGTCCAGCACCCTATGCGGGAGTGCCCAACGCGATCTGTTCGAGGAGGTCTGCCAGCTTGCCGGGCATGGAGAGCAGCGGAGTGTGGCCGCTGGGGAGGTGATACGTGGCACCGGTCCGCTCGGCGAACGGCTCCTGGTACGACGGGGGAAGGCTCTGGTCGTCGTCGCAGACGACGTAGCTGGTGGGAAGGGTCTTCCAGCCGGCCCGGCGCACCGGCTCGGCGAAGGAGAGCGCGGTCTGCGGCAGCAGGCGCGCCAGAGCGACATCCCTCTTGTCCCCAGGCACGTCGTTGTAGAGCGTCACCTCCGGGTTCTCCCGGACGGGGATGACACCCTCCACCGTCGAGAGATCCGGCTGCTCACCGCCGAAGCACGTCATCAGGCTCTCCCCCTCGTCCAGGGCGAAGGCGGCCAGGTACACGATGTGGGACACGTTGGCGGCTCCCGGGGTCGCCTGGGTGACCGGAGCGCCACCGTAAGAGTGCCCGACGACCACCAGGGGAGCCTGGACGGCGTCGATCTTCTCTCGGACCACCCGGGCGTCGTCGAGGAGACCGGGGAGTTTCCCACCGGACCCTTCGGGGACGACGCTCGGCAGGTCGACCGTGTGGCTGGTCCAGCCCCGGTCGGCGAGAACGTCCTGGAGCTCGCGCCAACACCACGAGCCGTGCCATGCCCCGTGCACCAGGAGAAACTGGGGGCTTCGCTTGCTGTCGTTCATCTCACTCCTTCGTGGGTCGGTCCCGCATCGGGGACAGGGCCGACGGGGTCAGCACACCGCGGGAAGGGAGTAGTCCCACACCGAGACCGGAGGACCCTCCGGTGACGATCATCCGGCGCCCGCTCAGATCGACGCTGTCGAGTACCTCCGCGGCGGTCGTGCACGGTCCGAACGAAGTGGCTGTCGACGTCACTCCTGTGCCTGCGCCCTGAAGGGGACCGTTCTTCCTGACTGGAGACACACCTGTTGGCCGCTTCCGCCAGGAGTTCCGCGAGAGCAACCATACAACGTGGTCACACGTAGGGGCAGGCACGTCGATTCCGCGCACGTATGAGCGTATGTTTCCGTGCACGGCCACCCGACGTCCGAGACCGGACTTCGCGTGTCGGCCCGGAGCGCGTCCGCGTCCCACAGGTCTCGTCGATGACGCGTACGGCCGATGACTTACGCATGCCGCTGACGTCGGCGATCGGCACGGAGGCAACAGGCAGTCAAACGACGGACGCCTCATGCGGGACACACAGCAAGACTGAGAAACATCCTGCCGATACGCGTCCCGACGACACATGCATGTGTCGACGGCCCGATTCGCCGTGCGCGTTCTCCTCAGGAAGCTCTCCCTGCACTACGAGTTGGATCACTCCCAGCCGAACCAACGAAGGATACTGATGACCAGCACATGGTTGATTACAGGCGCTTCCCGGGGCTTCGGGCGCGCCTTGGCGGAAGCTGTTCTGGAGTCCGGTGACCGGCTGGTGGCGACCGCCCGACGCCCGGAGCAGTTGGCCGATCTGATCTCCCGTTACGGCGATCGAGTGCGGGCGGTCCCCCTGGACGTCACCGACACAGCCGCGGCCCAGCAGGCGGTGCGGGCGGCCGCCGACGCCTTCGGCCGTCTGGACATCGTGGTGAACAACGCCGGCTACGCCAACAGCGCTCCCATCGAGGAGATGGCGGAGGACGACTTCCGCGCTCAGTTCGAGGCGAACTTCTTCGGGGTCGTCAACGTCACCCGGGCCGCCCTTCCGGTGCTGCGCGGGCAGCGCTCGGGGACGTTCCTGCAGTTCTCCTCGCTCGGCGGCCGGGTGGGCGGCACCCCGGGCATGGGCGCCTACCAGAGCGCGAAGTTCGCCGTGGAGGGCTTCTCCGAGGTCCTGGCCAACGAGGTCGCCCCCTTCGGGATCAAGGTCGTCATCGTCGAGCCGGGCGCCTTCCGGACGGACTGGCAGGGCTCGTCGATGGAGCTGCACACCGTGAGTGCCGACTACGAGGAGACCGTCGGCGCCATGAACAAGTACCGGGCGGAGAACAACGGCACGCAGCCCGGCGACCCGGTCCGCGCCGCCAAGGTCCTCATCGACGTCGTCAACGAGGACGACCCGCCGCGCCGTCTCCTGCTCGGTGCCCAGGCCGTGGCCATGGCCCTGGAGGCGGGCGAGGCGCGGACCGCGGAGACGCGGAGGTGGGCCGCGGCCAGCGGCGCGGCGGACTTCCCGGCCGGGGAGTAGGCGCACCGGGCCGCCGTAGCCCCTCGCGCCCCGGCGTCTCCCCCGCCTTCCTCCCTCCCCTACGACACCCCTTTCACCCGATCTGAAGGAGACCACTTCATGTCTCGCAAGACCTGGCTCATCACCGGCGCTTCCAGCGGACTCGGCAGGGCCCTGGCCGAACACGTCCTGGCACAGGGCGACCAGGTGGTGGCGACGGCCAGCTCGACGCGGGCCACCACCGAACTGGCCGCCCGTTATCCGGAGACCGCGATGGCGGTCAAGCTCGACGTCACCGACGCCGAGGACCGTGCCGCGGGCGTGCGCGCCGCGCAGGAGCGCTTCGGCGGCATCGACATCCTCGTCAACAATGCCGCCATCGACTTCGTCGGCGCTCTGGAGGAGCAGGAGGAGAGCGACTACCGCAGGCTGTTCGAGGTCAACTTCTTCGGCGCGGTCGCCCTCACCCGGGCGGTGCTGCCCGGTATGCGCGGCCGGCGCAGCGGCATCATCGTCAATGTCTCCTCCATGGACGGCCTGGCGAGTCTGCCCGCCAACGGCTACTACTCCGCGAGCAAGTTCGCGCTGGAGGGCTTCACCGAGGCCCTGTGGCAGGAGATCGAGCCCATCGGCCTGCACGCGATGATCATTCAGCCGGGTTCCTTCCGGACCGGCATCGAGAACCGGACCCGGGCGTCCGGCGAGGCCATCGCGGACTACGCCGCCACGGCCGGCGCATTCCGCGCCATGATGAGCAACCTCACGCCGGAGATGTTCCCTGGCGACCCGGAGCGGGCCGCCGAGGCGATCTACCAGGCCGTCAGCGGCTCGGAGTTGCCCCATTGGGTCGTCCTGGGCAGCGACGCCCAGCGGCGCATCGGCGTCAAGTTGGACCAGCTGAGGACCGAGTTCGAAGCCGGTAAGGAGCTGGCGTTCAGCACGGACTTCCCGGGGGCCGCCGACAACGCGGTGCTCTGAGCCTCACAGGTCGGCACGGCCTCCCGTCCGTGAGGTGCGCGAGTCCGTGTCACCCGGCCCACCGGGCCCGGGGCACGGAATCAGCCGTACAACCGGGCCCGGGCGCAAGGAATCGGCGCAAGGCGCACACCGAAGTGATCTTCTCGACCTTGGTGTGCGCCTTGGCCTTGAGCCTCTTTCTGCATCGCGGCTTCCGCAGCGGTCGCCGGCCCTAAGCACCATGCAGACGACACCGATCATGGCAATCTACGTGTCACAACCGGCCCATTGCAGCCTTGTTGTCGTCGGCGGCAGCGCGCTGAAGATCGCCCCTCTCGCTTGGAGGACACCATGTCCACATCCACTCCCATGCCCGCCGATCCCGCGTCGAGCTACCGGGCTGTCGAGAACCTGATTGCACGTTATGCCGAGCTCGTGGACGACGGCGACTTCGCAGGACTCGGCATCCTTCTCGCTGACGCCACCTTCACAGGCAGTGGCGAGCCGGTGAGCGGCCGGGACGCGATCGAGAAGATGTTCCAGGACACTCTGATCGTCTACGCCGACGGCACGCCGCGGACCCAGCATGTCACCACCAATGTGGCCATCGAGGTCGACGAACAAGCGAGCACGGCGGTATCGCGTGCGTACGTCACCGTGTTGCAGGCGCTGCCCGACCTGCCGCTGCAACCCATCGCCGGCGGTCGCTACCACGACCGCTTCGAGCGCCGTGATGGGCAGTGGCGCTTCGTGGAGCGCCGGGTCCGCATCAACCTGGTCGGCGATGTGAGTCGCCATCTGCGCCAGGCAGCCGCACAGCGGTAGCCCTTCCCCCGGGACGGACGCTTCGAAGCTCCCCAGCCAGTGAGCCTTGCCAGACGCCCGGTTGGAAAAGGCTCCCTGTCTCGATGGCCGGCGTGAAACGGACCGCTCGGAACCGTCAGTCGACAGCCGGAAACGCCGCGCCGGTGGCAGGGGGTCGGGCCACCTGCCACCGTCGGCGGTAATGCAATGTCGTGCGATCGGCCGGGGTTCGTCCCGCCGGGGTCAGACGGTGATGGTCTTGTACTCGGTGTAGGTGCCGAGGCCGACCGCGCCGTATTCGCGGCCGATACCGCTCGCCTTGAAGCCGCCGAACGGCCCGTCGAAGGCGACGGAGGCGCCGTTGATCGTGATGGTGCCGGTACGGACGCGGCGGGCGACCGCCAGGGCGTGCTCCTCGTCGGAGGACCAGACACCGCCGGAGAGGCCGTACTCGGAGTCGTTGGCAATACGGACCGCGTCGTCCTCGTCGTCGTAGGCGATGACCACCAGGACCGGGCCGAAGATCTCCTCCTGCGCGATCCGCATGGAGTTGTCGACGTCGGCGAAGACGGTGGGAGTGACGTAGTTGCCCTTCTCCAGACCCTCCGGGATCTGCGGACCGCCGGTGACCAGACGGGCGCCCTCCTCGATGCCGAGCTGAATGTAGCTCCGCACCCGATCCTGCTGGTCGGGGCGGATCACCGGGCCGATGAAGGTGTCGGGGTCGCTGGGGTCGCCGACCTTCAGCGACTCCACCAATTCCTTCAGCGCGGCCACGACCTCCTCGTACCGGCTGCGCGGAGCCAGGATCCTGGTCTGGGCGATGCACGACTCGCCGTTGTTGAGCAGGGAGCCGAACTTCACGCCCGCTACGGCCTTCTCGATGTCCGCGTCGGGGAGGATGAGGGCGGCGGACTTGCCGCCCAGCTCCAGGCTGACCCGCTTGAGCTGCTCGCCGGCGATCGAGGCGATGCGGCGGCCGGCCCCCGTCGAGCCGGTGAAGGCGATCTTGTCGATCTCCTTGTGCGACACCAGGTACTCACTGGTCTCCCGGTCCGCGGGCAGGACGCTGATCACGCCCTCGGGCAGGCCCACCTGCTCCAGCAGTTCGGCCAGGAAGCCCATGCTCAGCGAGTTCTCCGGAGACACCTTGAGGACCACGGAGTTACCGGCGACCAGGGCGGGGATGATCTTCGAGGTGGCCGAGGAGAAGGGCGAGTTCCACGGGATCACCGCGGCAACGACGCCGACCGCCTCGCGGCGCACCACGCTGCGCACAGGGGACGCGGGGTCAGAAGGGACGAGCGTCTCCTCCCAGCCGAACTCCTCCGCCGCCTTCAGGTAGGCGTTCGCCTGCCGGGTCAGGCCGGGCTGTCCGGCACGGGTGAACCAGCCGGCTGAACCGTTCTCCAGCGAGATCAAGCGTGCGATCTTCTCCGCGTTCTCCTCACGCAGCGCGTTGAACCGCCGCAGGACCGCGATCCGGTCCGCCGGCGGGGTCAGACGCCAAACGCCCGCCTCGAACGAGGCACGTGCCGCGGCAATCGCTCGGTCGATGTCCGCCGGCCGTGCCTGCGCGGCGCGGCCGACCACCGACTGGTCGTGCGGCGAGGCGATGTCGAGCAGCTCCCGGTTGCTCGGCTCGGCCCAGGAACCTCCGATGAAAAGCCGGTCGTAGGTGATCATGTGCTTTCTCTCTTCCGGTGCTTTCGTTTCAGTTCGTTCGGACGCATCAGTCAACTGCCACTGAACTGTAGCACTTATTTGCGCTAGATACACATAAGCGTGTCTGCAAGGCGCTGTTCTTGCACGTCATAGGTACTCTTAAGGGGTGAGAGCCGACGCAGCACGCAACCTGGAAGCCGTTCTGACCACCGGAGCACGCATGCTCGCCACCGATCCCGGCGCGAGCATCGCGAGCATCGCCGCCGAGGCAGGAGTCGACCGGCGCACCGTCTACCGCCGCTTCGCCTCCCGCGAGGAACTCCTCGCCGCCATCTACGAATCCCGCCTCACAGCCATCGAGCACGCCATCGACGACGCACGACTGCGCGAAGCACCCGTCGCCGTCGCCCTGCACCGCTACGTCGAAAACATCATCACCGTCAACCGCACCTGGCCCGTCGACCTCACCCGCATGCTCGCCGACGCCACCATCCAAGCCCGCCGCGACACATCCGTCCGCGAAGTCGACACCTTCCTCCAACGCGCCACCGACGAAGGCCTCCTACGCCCCCACCTCCCCCAGGGATGGGCCAGCGCACTACTCCCCCAACTGGTGCACCTGGCGTCGCACCAGCAGGCACACCTGAGCCCAGGGCAGGCGGCCGACGTGGTGGTCGACACGTATCTGCACGGCATCAGCACCCCGCAACCCGCACCCCGGCCCCAGGGTCCGGCGAAGGCCGGACGGCGGCCAGATGTGCGGGACCAGTTTGCTTGAGGGCCGCAGAGCCCGCTCCGCGCCGATTGCCATGCATCGAGCCCTTCTTGGGGCGTCGAGGAGCGTTCCCTCAGTCGAATGACTTGGGGCGTCACACCCCGGACCGAGAGACGCAAGGCCCCCTTCGCCACTCCGAGTGTGTCGCCCAGCGTCCTCACCTGTGCTTCCGGGTGGCACAGGGAGTGTGCGGCACGCCTGACGTCGCTGCCCGCGTCTCACCGTCACATGACTGATGTGTCCGGTCGCCTTGCGGACGAGAGTGTGTGTCGCCGGTCCGGATTCCCGGACAAGAACAACTTTGGACCTGCCGCCCGTCCTCATCGAAGCCGTCATACGTCACCTGTTTGACAGGTGACGAGCGCTGTGCGAGGGTCATCGCGCCAAGAGCCGCAGTGATCTCGTACCGCCGATGTCAGCGGGAGGTCTCCCGGGCTCGGGCCGGTCACCGGAAACGCACGACGGAGGGTTTGACATGATCAACAGGCGTACCTTCAGCAAGGCCGTCGGCCTGGGCACCGGCGCGGCCGCGGTCACGCTGTCCGGCCTGCAGACCAGCGCATCCGCCGCGACCGCCTCGCACGAGCCCGGCGGCGCTCCCGTTCCCACCGTGCCCCTCACTCCGGGCACCCACACCGAGTTCCGCACGATCAAGCAGGTCAAGGCGGGCCTCCTGGACATCGGTTACGCCGAGGCCGGCCCCGCCCACGGCCCGGTCGTCATCTGCCTGCACGGCTGGCCCTACGACATCCACAGCTTCGTCGACGTCGCCCCGCTCCTCGCCGACCTGGGCTACCGCGTCATCGTTCCTTACCTGCGCGGCCACGGCAGCACCCGCTTCCTGTCCCGTCACACCCCCCGCAGCGCCGAGCAGTCCGCCATCGCGCTGGACATCATCGCCTTGATGGACGCGCTCAAGATCGACAAGGCCGTCCTCGCCGGCTTCGACTGGGGCTCGCGCACCGCCGACATCATCTCCGCCCTGTGGCCGGAGCGCGTCAAGGCCCTTGTCTCCACCAGCGGTTACCTCATCACCAACATCAAGACGCAGCTTGAGCCCGCCCTCCCGGCCGTCGAGCACAACTGGTGGTACCAGTGGTACTTCGCCACCGAGCGCGGCAAGAAGGCCATGGAGAACGTCGACGAACGCATCGCGCTGTGCCGCTACGTGTGGACCCTCGTCTCCCCCAACTGGAACTTCGACGACGCCACCTTCGAGCGCACCGCCCAAGCCTTCAAGAATCCCGACTACGCGGCCATCGTTCTCTACAACTATCGCTGGCGCATCGGCCTGATCGACGGTGAGCGCCGCTACGACCGCTACGAGAAGCAGCTGGCGGCCCAGCCCTCCATCCACGTTCCCACGATCACCCTCGACGCGGCCCTCGACCCCTTCACCCCGGCCGGCGACGGCTCCGTCTACCGCACCCACTTCACCGGCCCGTACCAGCACCGCACCATCGCGAACGTCGGCCACAACCTGCCTCAGGAAGCGCCCACCACCTTCGCCCAGGCCGTGGTCGACGTCGACCACTTCTGAGATCCGCATCCGCCGCCGAGCCCGCACCCCGGACACCGCGTCGGTCACGCCCAGGAGCACATGGCCGTGCCCCTCGGCCGGATCACCGGACCGGGTCCGGGGTCGCTGGCGACGCCCGGCCGACGGCCTGGAGACAGGCGAACGGATGCCCTCCGGCTGCGCGTAGACGCCGGCGGACATCCACCCTGCGGGGCCCCGTGGACAAACCAGGACGACGGTCCCGGGGCCGCCCTGGAGGAGAAGGCCGCCACCGCCGCCTGGAAGACCAAGCCCAGCTGGGACATCGTCACCACCCGCGACCTCAACATTCCCGCCGCCGTCCAGCGCTTCATGGCCAAGCGCGCCCACGCGCACACCACCGAGGTCGCCGCCTCCCACTCGGTCGCCGTCTCCCACCCCCACCTGGTGGCCGACGTGATCGAACAGGCCGCCCACGCCACCGTCCACTGACAGCCCTCGATGGCGGCGGGCGCAAGGTCCCGCCGCCCTCGAGCCACGCCACGGACATCACAGGCACACCTCACACGTGAGCCGTTCACGGGAGACTGGACGCCTTGACCTCACACCCCGACCCCCGTGCGCTCGGTGCCTTCCTCAGGGCCCGTCGGGCGCAGTTGGATCCGCGGGAGTGCGGCTTGCCCGAGACGGACTCCGCCCGCAGGGTCGCGGGACTGCGCCGCGAGGAGGTCGCCCGGCTCGCAGCGATCAGCGTGGACTACTACACCCGGCTCGAACAGGGCCGCGTCCGGGCTTCCGCGCCCGTGCTCGCCTCCCTGGCCCGCGCCCTGCGCCTCGACGACGACCTACGGAAACACCTCTACGAACTCGCGGGCCGGAACGACCCCCGCCCACACCGCCGACCCGCCCAGCGTGTACGGCCCGCCATGCGACGCATGCTGGACCAACTCACCCACGCCCCCGCGCTCGTCCTCGGCAAACGCCTGGATGTCCTGGCCTGGAACCCGGCCGCCGCGGCCCTCTACGCAGACTTCTCGTCGCTCCCGCCGGGCCGCCGCAACTACGTGCACCTGCTGTTCACGGACCCGGTGGTCCACGAGCTGCACCAGGACTGGCAGCACGACGCCCGCGAAGCGGTCGCCGCACTGCGTATGGAGGCCGCACTCGACCCCGACGACCCCGACCTCGCCCGCCTCGTCGGTGAACTGACGACCCAGGACGCGGACTTCCGCACCTTGTGGGCTGAACACCACGTCAACGGCGCGACCTCAGGCACCAAGCACTATCGCCATCACCTGGTCGGCGACCTCACCATGAACTGCGACGCCTGGGCCGGCTTCGACAGTTCCGGACAACGTCTGATGGTGCTGACCGCCGAACCCGGCAGCCCCTCCCACGACGCGCTGCTCATCCTCACCTCCTGGACCGCCGGGCGGGGGGAACCCGGCCCGGCGAAGGACAGGACACCGTGACCACCTGAGCGCCGCAGGAACCACCGCGCTCGACCGTCGCGGGCGCCGGCGCACATCAGGCGACCGAGCCCAGTGGTCCGGCCGCGTCCCGGGCCGATGAAGCCGCACGGCGTCCCTCTCGTGCTCCTGGGCGACGGCAACATCGTTGCGTTCTCGGATGACTTCGAGGAGTACGCCTAACTCATCCGCTGGTCGTTCCCTCACCCGCCGGGCGGCCGCCCCGTCACCGGGCCGCCGGTCCTGTCACCGGCTCGGCGACTGAGCACCCCGTTTCCTGGGCCCGGGAGGGCGCCGGCCGCGGAAACCGCCTGGGCGGCTCCGTACGCCATCAATGTCATGGTCTTCCCCCGCGGCCACCGCACCAGCCAGGACAGCTGGCGCGGACACGAGCTGGACCTCCGGAAACGCCGCCGGCCGGCACCCGTGAGGGCGTCGGCCGGTCGAAGAGCGTTGTCCGGTGGGTCAGGCGGCTGGGACGGTCTCCTTGGCGGTGGCAGCCGCGGAGGCACCAACCTTCTCCTCGGCCTTGCGGGCCGGCTTCAGGAAGAAGGCGAGGAGGGTGCCGACGGCGAGGGTCGGGGCGATCCACAGGTACCCCATGGCCGTGGCGTGGGCGAAGGCGTCCAGCGCGGTGTCGCGCAGGGCGGCAGGCAGCCGGCCGATGGTGTCGGGGCGGGCGGTGTCGAAGCCACCGGCGGTCGGCAGGCCGTGGGTGCGGTGGGCGAAGCCGGAGTTGAGGAGGGTGCCGAAGACGGCGACACCGAAGGCCGCGCCGATGGAGCGGGCGAAGGTGACCACCGCGCTGGCGGCGCCGAGATCGGCGGCGGGCACGCTGTTCTGGACGGTGGTCAGCACGACCATGGGCACCATGCCGATGCCGATACCGGTGATCAGGAAGTAGACGCTCAGCACGAGGGTGTTGGTGGCCGCCCCGATCGTGCCCAGCAGGAGCAGCCCGGCGAGGTTGGTGATCAGGCCCACCAGAAGGATCGCTCGCAGCCGGTTGACGTGTGCGGCCCAGCGTCCGGCCAGGGACTGGCTGACCACCAGACCGGCGACCAGGGGCAGCATGTGGACGCCGGAGAGAGTGGCCGAGACCCCGTGGACGATCTGGAGGTAGGTCGGCAGGTAGACCAGTACGGCAAACATCGCGGCGTTCGCGAAGAACCCGATCAGCGAGGAGAAGACCACGGTCCGGGAGGCGAACATGGCGGGCGGCAGGACCGGGGCGGCGGCGCGGCGCTCGACCGGCACCAGCAGCACGGCCAGCGCGACGGTGGCGACGATCAGGCCGACGATGGCCGGCGAGCCCCAGCCCCAGCGCTCACCGAAGGACGTGATCAGGACCAGGCCGGTGGCGATGGCGGCCAGCATGGTGGAGCCGAGGTAGTCGATGCTGGCCTTGGCGCCCCGGGTGGCCGCGGGCAGCGCCCGCGCGGCGATGGCCAGGGCGACGATGCCGACGGGCAGGTTGATCAGGAAGGCCCACCGCCAGGACAGCTGGTCGGTGAAGACGCCGCCCAGCAGGGGGCCGACGATGCTGGCGACGCCGTAGACCGAACCGAACATGCCCTGGTAGCGGCCGCGTTCGCTCGGGGTGACGATGTCACCGACGAGAGCGAAGGTCAGCACGATCATGCCGCCGCCGCCCGCACCCTGCAGTACACGGGCCCCGATCAGCTCGGGCAGGTTCTGCGCCAGACCGCAGGCCACCGAGGCGACCAGGAAGATGGAGGTCGAGGCCAGGTACAGCCGCTTGCGGCCGAACATGTCGCCGAGCTTGCCCCACAGCGGTGTCACTGCCGTCGACGCGAGCAGATACGCGGCGCTGACCCACGCGATGTCGTCGAACCCGTTCAGGTCCTCCGCTATCCGGGGCAACGCGGTCGAGACGATCGTCTGGTCCAGGGCCGCGAGAAGGACCGCCAGGATCAGCGCACTCATTGCGGCGGCGACGCCACCCGCCTTGGGTGAGGGGGACTTGTATGCCTTCGACATCGGAACTTGCCCTTTCTGGAAGTGGTGCGCATGGACGATGTGCCGACCCGCGCTGGACGAATCGACCCATCAATCTGGCACTACCAGGTCTATATGCCACTTCACTGTAGCACTTAGCGGGCATGACTCCACCGTTGAGAGGCGCTAGGTGTCTCAGACTTCACATTCCGCCACTAGACTCGGTGCGGTGAGAGCCGACGCAGCACGCAACCTGGAAGCCGTTCTGACCACCGGAGCACGCATGCTCGCCACCGATCCCGGCGCGAGCATCGCGAGCATCGCCGCCGAGGCAGGAGTCGACCGGCGCACCGTCTACCGCCGCTTCGCCTCCCGCGAGGAACTCCTCGCAGCCATCTACGAATCCCGCCTCACAGCCATCGAGCACGCCATCGACGACGCACGACTGCGCGAAGCACCCGTCGCCGTCGCCCTGCACCGCTACGTCGAGAACATCATCACCGTCAACCGCATCTGGCCCGTCGACCTCACCCGCATGCTCGCCGACGCCACCATCCAGGCCCGCCGCGACACATCCGTCCGCGAAGTCGACACCTTCCTCCAACGCGCCACCGACGAAGGCCTCCTACGCCCCCACCTCCCCCCGGGATGGGCCAGCGCACTACTCCCCCAGCTCATGCACCTCGTGTCCCGTCAGCTGCCCGAACTGAGCCCCGCACAAGCGGCGGACGTCGTCGTCGACACCCTGCTGAACGGCCTCGGAACGTCCTGATACACAGATGGCCCTCGGGAGCACATGGGCACATATGTCACCGAGGGCAAGCCGGCCCGTCGGGCAGCGGTCCGGCGGCGTCCCGCCGCCGGTCGACTCAGGGGGCGCGTCCCGCCGCCGTTCAACTCATTCCACGACCTGTCGAGCGGTGTCCGTGCCGGAGGCCTCCTGTTCCTCGTCCTCGTCCTGCGGGCGCCGGGAAACCGCCGGAGGGGGCAGCGGAACGGTTCCGGGCAGGCGGACACGGCGGAGTCGGGACGGCTCGTTCCTGGAGGCGGGGCGCTTCAAGGCTTCTCCCATCGATGCGTTCGACGTGCCGTGTCCCCGGCGCATGACGCCGAGGGTCGGACAGGGCGGGTGCTCCAAGAAACCGACGATGCCGCCGACGCATTCCAGGGCGAACCGATTCCACCGCGAGCGCGACCCAGCCGGCTGCCGGCGGGCGTGGCGCCGAGCAGCGGCATCATGTGGTCGTAGCCGGAACTGAGCAGCTGAAGCACCCCAAGGTTGCGCATCCGCGGCCGTACGGGGCGCAGGACGCGTTCGGCACCGGGCCCCGGTGGGCCCACGAGGAAACGGACGTCGCCTGGATCGCCGGGCTGTGGGCCCGATTCGCCCCAGTATGAGCAGATGAGCCCGTCCGGCAGACCAGCGATCCGGCTTCGGCGATAAGGGAGCCAGACGGTCATGCCGTCTTTCATCGTGCATCAGCTTCTTCCCGCTCTGGTACCGCGTGGATCGGCGTCGACGCACCCGGCCCAGGTCGAGAGACCCAACGCGTCCCTAGCGGCGGACAATGTGCCGGACCGCCTCCGCAGACATGTGGTTGTTCACTCACCCGTGTCGACGTGTGTCGCAGGCCGAGGTTCACGTGAGACACGCCACTCGCATGTGTGAGCCAGCGTCTCGGTCGTCGCGTGTACGGAACATGAGCCGATCACGTGTGTGTGACAACTCATCGTGGTGTTTCCTCCCGAAGAATCGGGACGTCGAGCAGACGAAACATGTCGCACGGTCGAAGGTACACACCCGACGCGAGGGGCCGAGCACACGTCCGGCGGGTGCTCGGTGGGAAGCCGCACACAAGAACTTTTTCGGCCACACCAGGTGACGAACGCCCCCGGCGGCATCTACTCTTCTGCGTGAGGTGTGGGTGGCAGGGGCGGCGGACACGTCACGGGCACACTGTCGAGGGATGTGACGAGCGGGCCACCGACCCGTGGTGTCACGCGCAGCCAACCCCCTGCGGCTTCCGGAAACGGGCGACCCCCGAGGTCCAGGAGGCGAGCGGCGGTGACACTCGCCGCCAAGGCGATGAGGAACGACGACGTACCCTCGCTTGCGCCTGGCGCGATCCGTTCACACGAACATGAAAGCGCGTTCGGTCCGGGCTGGTTCAGCGGTGAAGGGAGTGGGGGGAACAGCGGAGTCACTCGTCGGGAACATGGTCGGCCGGGAACGCGAGCGGGAGCTGTTGTCCGAGTTCGTGGCGGCTTCCGGGGGCCGGGCTCTCGTTCTGCGCGGAGACGCGGGTGTGGGCAAGAGCGCCCTGCTGGACCACGTCGTCGAGCTCGCGGCGGTCGAGGAGCACAGGGTGATCAGAGCGGCCGGGGTGGAAGCTGAGTCGGAACTCCCGTTCGCCGGTCTGCACCAGTTCCTGTATCCGCTGCTCTCCTACATCGACCGGCTGGACGACACCCACCGGGGAGTCTTTGACATCGTTTTCGGCAGAGGCAAGGGCGCGCCTCCCTCGGTGATGACCCTCGGCATCGCCGTCCTGGATCTGCTCTCCCTCGCGGCCTCGCAGAAACCCCTCCTCCTGGTGCTCGACGACGGCCAGTGGTTCGACACTTCCAGTACCGAGGTGTGCGGATTCGTGGGGCGCCGGCTGACCGGCGGCTCGGTAAAGCTCATCGTCGGCCTGCGCTCCAACGTGCCCTCGGGCTTCGACACCGCCGCGCTGCCCCAACTGCCGGTGACCACACTGTCCGAGAAAGACGCGGAACAACTCCTGGACATGCACCACCCCGGGCTGCAACCCCAGATCCGCCGCCTGGTCCTGGACGAGGCGCAAGGAAACCCACTGGCCCTGCTGGAACTGCCACCCTACGTGCGCGGCGGCCGGGCGGGACGCAACCCCGAGGAACTGTTCGGGTACACCGGCGTTCCGCTCCCCCTGCGCCTGCAGCACGTGTACGGCACCCGCATCAAGTCCCTCGGTGAGGCCGTGCGCGCGGAGCTGCTGCGCGGCGCCCTCGACGGTGTCGGAGCGGGCACGGCGGCCGACCGCACCCGAGGCACGCGCTACCGCATGATGGACGCCGACGAGGCCGCGGCGTGCGGCCTGCTGGACATCGACCCGCTCAGCGGCGACTTCGTCTTCCGGCACCCCCTGGTGCGCTCGACCGTCGTCCAGATGGCGACCCCCAACCAGCGGCGTGCGGCCCACGCCGTGCTCGCGGACGTGCACCGTGACGATCTGGAACGGCGTGCCACGCACCTCGCGGCCTCGACGATCGACCCCGACGAGCAGGTCGCGGCCACCCTCGAGGCAGCGGCCGACTCCGCCACCCGGCGCGGTGGTTCGCAGGCAGCCATAGCCTGGCTGACCCGGGCCGCGGAACTCAGCGAGAGCCACGAGGAACGCTCCCGCAGACTGGGCAGCGCGGCGTACATCGCCGGGCACTCCGGCCAGTTGGACCAGGCCCGGCAGTTGGTCCGCTCGGGCACCGGGTCCGGCAACGACTCCCCGAACTCGGCGGTCACGTCGGGCTATGTCGCGCTCTTCGAGGACGGGGACGTACGGTCCTCGCAGCGCCAGGTCTTCGCGGCGATCGAGAGCATGCGCGACAGCGGTGTGCGGGAGCCCGACGAGGTGCTCACGCGACTGGTCGACCTGCTGCTGGCCATCAACCAGTACGCCGGTGACGAGGCCGCGTGGGAGCGGACTCATGAACTCCTGAGCCCCCTGGGAGACCTGGTGCCCTCGCATTCACGCGTCTACCAGGACGCCTGGGGCGACGTGGTGCGTCGCGGCGCGGGCGTCCACGAGCGGGTGGAACGCGCCTTCGCGGGCCTCCACGACCTGGAGCCGTGGGATGTCACCCGGCTGGCCGTCGCCGCCTACCACGTGGACACCCTCAGCCACTACCGGCCGCATCTGCAGCGCACCGTGGACCGCGAGGTGAAGACCGGGGCCTTGGCCGACGCCATGACCATGCTGCACCTGATCATGCTCGACCAGATCGCGGTCGGTGAGTGGGACGAGGCCGAGCGCACCGGACAGCGTTGCCTGGAGCTGACGACGACGCACCGGCACGGGCTGTTCGGCTATCACACCCATGCGTACCTGGGTCTGCTGGCCGCGATGCGCGGCCAGACGGACCGCGCCCGCGAGCTCCAGGCCGTCGTCGACGCCTGGGCCCGCCCCCGCGGCGTCGGCTTCCTCACTCAGATCGCCGACGCCATCGGCACCACCGCCGCCCTCAGCGAAGGCGACTACGAAGCCGCCTACCTCCACGCCATCGGCCTCACTCCCCCGGGCACCTTCGCCCCCTACGCCCACCAGGCCTCCCGCACCCTCCTCGACCTCGTCGAAGCGGCCCTCCACACCGGCCGCGCCGAACAAGCCCGCCGACACGCCCTCGCGGCACGCGACGCACACCTGCCCGACCTCTCGCCCCGCCTCGCCCTCATCACCCACGGCGCCCTCGCCATGACCGCCACCGACCCCGCCGAAGCCGACGAGATGTACCACCGCGCCGAAACCCACCCGGCCGCCGCCACCTTCCCCTTCGAACTCGCCCGCATCCGCCTCGCCCACGGCATCCGCCTCCGGCACACCCAGGGACGGAAGGCGGCACGGCCGTCGCTGACCCTGGCCGCGGAGACGTTCGAACGGCTCGGCGCACCCACATGGGCCGAGCGGGCCCGGGCCGAGCTCCGTGCCACCGGTGCGTCCACCGCCTCCTCCTCGGCGCATCTCGCGGCGCTGACCTGGCAGGAACGCCGCATCGCGGATCTCGCCGCCGGCGGCCTGACCAACAAGGAGATCGGCGAACGCATGCACCTCTCGCCGCGCACCGTCAGCTCCCACCTGTACCGCGTCTTCCCCAAGCTCGGCATCACCTCCCGCGCCGCCCTCCGCGACGCGCTGGGCAAGATCCCCGACGACCAGAACGTCTGACCGGTCCGGCCGGCGGCCCAGGGACGACACGTGCCGCCCGCCGGCGCCGGCGGCACGTTCGGACCGTCCCTACGCGGGGCGGGCACGGAGGCCGCGTTCGTCCAGCCAGCCGATCACGTGGTCGGCGACGAAACTCCATCCGCTGTCGATGACCAGGGAGTGGGCGCGGTCCGCGAACTGCTTCAAGTCGGTCACTGCTGTGGAGTCGCCGTACTGCTTGTACACCGCGCGCGTCACGGCGTCGGGCACCAGTCGGTCCTCCTGCCCGGAGATCAGCAGGAGCGGGCCGCGGTCCACGTTGCCGACGTCCACCACGGCGCGCGGGCTGCGCACCGAGCCCCCGTACCCCAGGTCGGCGAGCAGACGGCGGGGCGTCGGGACCACATAACGCTCGAAGAGCCGGTCGGACTCCTCCGCTCCGACGGTGTTCGCGAAGCCGTGGTGGAACTGCTCCTGAGACAGGGACACCAACTGTTCGGCGTCGTCGGCCTGGCCAGGGGTCCACAACCGGGCCGGGGAGGCGTGCGGCAGCGGGATGCCGTTGATCGGGGCGGGCGCGATCGCCACCGCGGCCCGGCCGATGTTGGCGCCGATGAGGTGCTGCGCGATGAGCCCGCCGACCGAGTGGCCGACGATCACCGGCGCGACATCGAACGAACACGCGATTTCGGCGTAGTGGTCCGTCAGCACGTCCAGGCCGATGCCTGCGAGCACCTCGGAGGACTTGCGCATGTCCCGGGCGGCGGCCGCCTCCCCCGGCCATCCGGGCGTGAAGGCGAGGAACCCCCGACTGGCGAAGCGTTCCGCCCACGACTCCCAGGAAAGCGCGTGCAGCCACGCGCCATGGATGAAGACGACGGGAGTGTGGTTCACGGTTGACCCCTCCGAGCATGACAATCACCCGACACTGGCACGCGGGCGACCGTCTCAGGATCGTTCAGGCACAGGTCTGGGGCGACAGTCGAATGACTGAATGTCGGCGGCCCGCAGCGCTCCCAGGGCGGAGCACCCCGGCGGACCGCCCCGGACAGGGCCACGAGGCGGACAGCGTCCGCACGGCGGGGCAACCGTCACCACGGTCACCGTCGAAGGTCGGTGAAGTCGGACGGTCAAGATACCTATGTACGTCGCTCCCGCGGGGACGAGAGTAGGCCGGGCCGGCTTCCGCCACGGAGCCACAGAGAAGGACCCACCACCATGAACGGCAATCAGCTGCTCCACAGGTCAGGACGGCTCCAGGTTGCGTACTGAGCCGGCTCTCACCGCCCGGAGCCCGTTGGCGGAATGTGCAGCCTGAGACGCCTCACAGGAGTGGAACCCCCAACAACTGCTACAGTAGAGTGACAGATCGGTTTGGTACTGCCAGGCTCATGGGTCTCATCGTCAGCGATGGACGGCACACCCGTCCATGCGCACCACTTGCAGGAAGGCACGTTCCGATGTCGAAGGCACGCAAGTCCCAACCGGGTGGACAGGCCCGCCGAACGGCGCCGCACGGCCTTCCTGAGCTGATCTTGGACATCGAGCGCGTCTTGGACGTCTCCACCCGGCAGGCCATCAGGGCAAAGTTCCGGTTCGACCCGGACGCTCCCCTGGTCGTGTGCGTGGAGTTGGTCGTCGAGGGCGGCCCGCGTGCCCTGTGGCGGATCGGCCGCGACCTCCTCCAGCAGGGGCTGTACTCGGTGAGCGGCCTCGGTGACGTCCAGATATGGCCGTCACACTCGGAGGACCGGGCCACCGCGCGACTTCAGCTGACCTCCAGGGACATGGCGGCCCTGTTCGAGCTGCCCGTGCCTCCGCTGGCCGACTGGCTGGAGTACACCTACGAACTCGTTCCCGCCGGTCACGAGTTCGCGGAAATCGACTGGGACGTCGCCACCGCGGACCTGCTCCAGGGCCCCAGGGCGCACTCCGACTGATCACCGGCGACGCGTCACCACCCGTTCGACAGGCGACACTCCCTGAAGAATGCCCGGCGACCACGCTGGCGCGCATCGAACGACCACCGCTCTACCAGCCAACCCGCGGCGGTCAACTCGTCGTGGACGTACGTCGCCGCATGCACCATCACCCGCGCCCGCAGTCAGCCGCGCGGCTCGGCGGCAAGGAACACCGCGTGCCGCGCGGCCGGACGGCGTCCGGGAGCGGCTCTCAAGGAAGAACTCCCGCCGTCAGAGTGTTCGTTGGCTACCCCTGGCCGCAGGGCGGGACGGTCGTCCACACGCTCTCCCCCGACATGAGGCCGACCGCTCCACACAACACAGCCGACCGGAAGTGACCCGCCGTACACCGCAGTTGCCGAGGAAGAAACGGACCGGAACGCGAGCCGGTGGTTGAAGGTGCGGGTGCCCGAGGAACGTCTGCGGTGACGCTGCGCCGATTGACCACCGGGATCAACTCGGCGGTGAGAGACTCCGGTTCACTCTGAGCGATGGCCCGTTCCTGGCGGCATAGCTGCACCGCCTCCCTCACGGGCGCTGCCCGGGATACGGCTGCGGTGCGTCCGGACACGGTGCTGCTTGAAGGAGGTTGCGTAATCAGTCTTGACAACGTTGTCCGAGAGGATCAGGCTGACCGCGATCTTTGGCTGGGTGTGCCCTTCCACGAGTTCGCCATCCCTTCATGGAGCTTCCGCATGGTTCACGTTCTACGTACCAACTCACAGCAGTGGTCACGGTGGTTGCCGCACCCTTACGGCAACTCACCTGGCTCCGGGCCGCGCTGACCCGCCGTCGGAGCCGAACCGCTTCTTGAGTGCCGATCCAGGGTCGGCATGCGGCAAGCCCCCGAGTGCCCGTGAGGCGTACGCGCGATCCATCGCGGTCGATCGACCGCGGCCACCAGGTTCTCCGTCCCGTCCTTCGACGCTCTCGACCTCTATCGACGAAAGGCCCCGTTGTGTCTTACTCCCCCTTTGCTCGCCTTCTGTCCCTCCGAAGATGGGCCAGCGCGGCTATAGCCCTGTCGCTGCCGGTGGGCGTGCTCGTCGTCGCACCCGCGGCGAGCGCCGAGGCGCCGCCCGGCAACTTCAGCTCCTCGTTCGAGTCGGCCGACCCGCAACCCGCGACGAGCACCGTCGAGGTCGACGCGAACGGCAAGCCGATCCAGACGAACCTGAGCGGATCGAGCCCCTCCGGACTGCCCGGCAGCCTGCTCGACCAGGTGAGCGCGGTGACCGCGAGCGCCGAGAACCCGCCGGGCGAAGTCGCCACGAACCTCAAGGACGAAAATCCGTCCACCAAGTGGCTGGCGTTCGACAAGACCGGCTGGGTGGCCTACCGGCTGGCCAAGCCCGCGACGGTGGTGAAGTACTCGCTGACCTCCGCGAACGACGCGCCGGGCCGCGACCCCAAGGACTTCACCGTGCAGGGGTCCGACGACGGCAGTTCGTGGACCGACCTGGACACACGCACGGGGGTGAGCTTCAGCGGGCGGTTCGCCACCAACACCTACAGCTTCACCAACACGACCGCCTACAGCTACTACCGGCTGAACGTCACCGCGAACTCCGGTGACTCGATCGTCCAGCTCGCCGACTGGAACATCAGCGACGGATCGAACGTCGTACCGCCGGCCACCCCGATGGTCAGCGTCGTCGGCGCCGGTCCGGTCAGTGGCTACAACATGAAGTCAGGGGCCGGATTCACCGGAGTGGCTTCGCTGCGGTACTCGGGCGGCGCGCAAGCCGACGGTCGCTCGTACGCGACCAACAAGCTGTTCGACGTCAACATCCCGGTCGGACCGAAGACCCGGCTGTCGTACAAGCTCTTCCCCGAGTTCACGGGCAAGGACGCTCAGTATCCGTCCACCTACGCGGCGGTCGACCTGCACTTCACCGACGGCAGCTACCTGAGCGGGCTTTCGCCTGTCGACCAGCACGGCTACGCGCTGACGGCCGCCGGGCAGGGCGCGTCGAAGGTGCTCTACGCCGACCAGTGGAACGCGGTCCAGTCCGACGTCGGGGCGGTCGCGAACGGCAAGACGATCGACCGCGTCCTGCTCGCCTACGACGATCCCAAGGCAACCGCCTCGACGCGTTTCCAGGGCTGGCTCGACGACATCTCTGTGGCGGGCACGCCGACGTCGATCGACGGCTCCAGCCTCACCAAGTTCGTCGACACGCGGCGCGGCTCCAACGCATCGGGCTCGTTCTCGCGCGGCAACAACCTGCCGATCTCGGCGATGCCGAACGGCTTCAACTTCTTCACGCCGGTCACCAACGCCACGTCCAACTCCTGGGAGTACGACTACCAGCAGGGCAACAACGCGGCCAATCTGCCCATGCTGCAGGGACTTGCGCTCTCGCACGAGCCCAGCCCGTGGATGGGTGACCGCAACCAGATGTCGGTCATGCCGGTGTCGGCCGGCGGATCGCTCACCGGAGCGCCCAGCACCCGCGCACTCGCCTTCAGCCACAACGACGAGATCGCGCGGCCGGACCTCTACCAGGTCACTCTGCAGAACGGCCTGATCGCACAGATGTCGCCCACCGACCACGGTGGGATCATGCAGTTCACCTTCCCGTCCGGAAAGGCCACCGGAAGCCTCGTCTTCTACAACGGCACGTTCTCCATCGGTACGGACGGCACGTTCAGCGGCTGGGTCGACAACGGCAGCGGTCTGTCAGCCGGTCGCAGCCGGATGTTCGTGTACGGCACCTTCGACCGCGCGCCGACGGCGTCCTCCGCCACGTCCGCCACGTTCGACACCTCCGCGAGCTCGCAAGTGACGATGCGTATCGCGACGTCGTTCATCTCGGTCGACCAGGCTCACCGGAATCTCGACCTGGAGGTCACCGGTAAGAGCTTCGACGAGATCCACGCCGCCGCCACCGCTGCGTGGAACGACCGGCTCGGCCGGATCGAGGTGAAGGGCGCGACCGAGACGCAGAAGGTCACGCTGTACTCGAACCTCTACCGGCTGAACCTGTACCCGAACTCGCAGTCGGAGAACACCGGTACCGCCGCCGCGCCGCACTGGCAGTACGCGAGCCCGGTGTCGGCGCCGACCGGCACGTCGACCGCCACCCAGACCGGTGCGAAGGTCGTCGACGGGCAGATCTACGTCAACAACGGGTTCTGGGACACCTACCGCACCGTGTGGCCCGCGTACTCGCTGCTGTACCCGGACATCGCGGCCAAGATCGCCGACGGGTTCGTCCAGCAGTACCGCGACGGCGGCTGGATAGCCCGCTGGTCGTCGCCTGGTTACGCCGACCTGATGACCGGCACGAGCTCCAACGTCGCGCTGGCCGAGGCCTACCTCAACGGCGTCAAGGTGCCCGACCCGCTCGCCGCGTATGACGCGGCGGTCAAGGACGCGACCGTTGCGTCCGGGCGCAGCGAGGTCGGCCGCAAGGGCATCGAGAAGGGGCTGTTCCTCGGCTACACGCCGACCTCCACCGGCGAGTCGGTGTCGTGGGCGCTGGAAGGATTCATCAACGACTACGGCATCGGGAACATGGGCGCGGCCCTGGCCAAGGACCCGGCCACACCGAAGTCGGAGCGGAAGCGGCTCAAGGAGGAGTCGCAGTACTTCCTGGAGCGTGCCCGCAACTACGTCAACCTCTTCGACACGAACACGAAGTTCTTCGAAGGACGAGCGGCCAACGGCAAGTTCCTCGCCGGTGACCCCAGGGACTGGGGCGGCGTCTACACCGAGACCGACGGCTGGAACTTCGCGTTCACCGCGCAGCAGGACGGCCAGGGTCTGGCCAACCTGTACGGCGGGCAGAAGGCACTGGAGCAGAAGCTGGACCAGTTCTTCGCCACCCCGGAGAACGCCGACAGGCCCGGCGGCTACGGCGGCACGATCCACGAGATGCTCGAGGCGAGTGCGGTGCGCATGGGCCAGCTCGGCATGAGCAACCAGCCGTCGCATCACATACCGTACATGTACGACTATGCGGGCGCGCCGTCCAAGACACAGGCGATCGTGCGGGAGATCCTGCAGCGCCTCTACGTCGGCGACGAGATCGGCCAGGGCTACCCGGGTGACGAGGACAACGGCGAGATGTCGTCGTGGTACATCCTCAGCTCGCTGGGCATCTACCCGCTTCAGGCCGGCTCCTCCAACTGGGCCATCGGCTCACCGCAGTTCGCCCAGATGACTGTCCACCGCGACAGCGGCGACATCGTCGTCAACGCGCCGGACAACAGCACGAAGAACGTCTACGTGCAGAGTGTGAAGGTCAACGGCAAGACGCAGCAGGGGGTGTCCATCGACTCGTCCGTGCTCGACCATGGCGGCACGATCGACTTCCAGATGGGCCCGAAGCCGTCGTCCTGGGGCACCGGCAAGAACGACGCGCCTTCGTCGCTGACCAAGGGCAACGAGGTGCCCAAGCCGTTGCAGGACACCACGGGCCCCGGCCTCGGCACCGCGACCGCGAGCGACGGGCAGGACGCGTCGAAGCTGTTCGACGACTCGTCGACCACGCAGATGACCTTCACCGACGGCACGCCGCAGATGAACTGGGTTTTCCGCAGCGGTAAGCAGATGCCGTCGTACTACACCCTCACCTCGGGGGCGAATGCGGGCGACCCGACGGACTGGAAGCTGCAGGGCTCCGACGACGGGATCACCTGGACCACCGTCGACTCCCGCAAGGGCGAGGTCTTCTCGTCACGCGGCCAGACCCGGCCGTTCAAGATCGGCAATTTGGGGAAGTTCGCACAGTTCCGCCTGGTCGTGAACAAGACCCTCGGCGCTGCGCAGACGAACCTCGCCGAGGTCGAGTTGCTCGCCGGCGGCGATGTCCAACTCGGTGGCGGCGCCATCGCGGTCTCCGCGGCGAGCAGCGTGCACGCGACGTCCGGCGCCGCGGTGTCGATGCCGCTGGCGACTGTCACCGGAGGCACCGCGAGCGGCTACCAGGCCACGATCAACTGGGGTGACGGCTCGCCGGCCACGGCAGGCGCCCTGGACCTGAGCTCCCGGGGCGTGTACAGCGTCAGCGGCTCGCACACCTACGACAAGCCGGGTTACTACCAGGCCAGTGTCACGGTGAGCGACGGCGCCGGCCAGGGCTCGGGAACCGTGGGCGTCGACGTCGGCTACGCGCCGAGTTCCAGCCTCACCGCGGCATTCGACACCGTGTGCATCGGAGACGAGGGCGTCCTCGCGGCGAACTGCGACAGCAAGTCGTGGGCGTACTCGCGTGCCGCTCTTGAGGCGGCGGGCGTGCCCCAGGGCCAGGAGCACGAGGTACCTGGAACGGCGCTGCGCTTCACGCTGCCGACCGTTCCGGCGGGACAGCCGGACAACGCGACCGGCAACGGCAGCACGATCGCGCTCAACCTGCCGGATGACGCGAAGAGCATCTCGTTCATCGGCGCCGGAACGCAGGGCAACCAGAGCACCACCGGCACGGCCACGTTCAGTGACGGCAGCACCGCCGCCATCCCGATCCAGATGAGCGACTGGACGCTGGGCGGCAACGCCAACGGCACGCCGTCCTACGGCAACATCGTCGTCGCCAAGGCCGCGTACCGACTGCTCGGCACGAGCCGGGACGGCGCCCAGCCGTTCCTGTTCGCCACCACGCCGTACCAGATCCCGGCGGGCAAGAAGCTGGTCTCGGTGACCCTGCCGACGCAGACCGGCGAGCCGGGCTCGGCGGGCCGGATCCACGTGTTCGCCATCGCCCATGACGGCACGCCGGACGCCAAGCTGGCGACCACCGCCCCCAAGGACCAGACGGCCACGCCGGGGAAGGCCCTCTCGGCGGACCTCGGTTCGGTGACCGGTGGCGTTCCGGGCTCGACGGGCTACCAGGCCCGCGTCCAGTGGGGTGACGGCACGGTTCCGGATGACGCCACGGTCGACTCGTCCGGGGCGATAAGCGGACAACACACGTACGTGCAGGAGGGCACGTACACGGTGCACGTCACCACATGGGACACACTCTCGAGCAGTACTGAGACGTTCACCGTGACCGTGGGCAAGGCGAGCTTGCAGCCGTCGATCTCGGCGTCGGCATCCGGCACCGTCTCCGCCGGTGACTCGATCACCATCAACGGCAGCGGGTTCGCCGCCGGCGAGCAGGTGACCGTCAAGCTCGGCACCAGCCCGGCGCGCACCTTGACGGTCGCGGCCACGGCGGAGGGAGCGGTACACGCATCGATCGCCGCGTCCGATGACGCGCAGCCTGGCCGGTACGCCATCACCGCGGCCGGTAAGTCCTCGCGGACACCGGCGACGGCAACCGTCCAGGTGACCGAGGAGCCGGCAGCGCCGGCGTACCGACCGCAGGTGCTGCTGTCGACCACCTCGGGACCGCGCGGTACGGCGATCACCGTCAATGGTTCCGGGTTCGAGCCGAACGAAGCAGTGACGATCAGATTCGGTAACGGCCTCGCCTCCATCACCGTGCACGCGAATGGTGACGGCGTCATCTCTGCCCCGACCATCAGTGTTCCGGGGACAGCGAAGCCGGGTCCGACCAGCATCACGCTGGCCGGCGCTGATTCGGCGACTCATGTCCGACTGCCCTTCACGGTCAGCCGGCACTGAGCCGAGGTAGTTCAAAGCACGCCGGTGGGCGGGGCCGTAACAACGGCCCCGCCCACCGGCGTCTTTTCGCCCGCTTCAGCCTCCATCCCGCATACAGGAGGCTGTTACGTGCCCTGACAGACTGAGCGCCATGGACACCGAAGTGTTCTGGCGCGTGCTCGACACGGCGAATGACGGGGACAACCCACTCGCCGTCGCCGTCGCCGACCATCTGTCGGCCCTGCCGCTCCACGGGTCCGAACACCCCCGCGTCGGCGGGGCGGACGCGATCTCGGACTCGGTGACGTCGTAGTCCGACGGAACACCGCTCGTCCGCGGCTCAGGTACGGGAGACCGTCCCGCAAGCCTTGCTGCGGTCCTGGTCGAGGTCCTTGCTGCGGTCGTAGGGGTCGGTCGTAGGACCGGTGGGCGGCGCGCCCGTGGGCTGCTGCGAGTCGAACTGCGGGTGCAAATAGCCGTCGTAGATCTGGCAGGCGGAGTTGCCCGCGTCCTCGTCGTAGCGGAGGAGGCTGAGCTTGCCGGGGGTGATCTGGAAGTGCGCGGGGTTGGGCAGTTCCAGATCGACGACGCGCCGCACGATGGTGCGAGTGACCTCGTCGGTCCTCGGCCGCACCAGCGGGTACACGAAGGTGTAGTCGGCGTGCACGACCAGGGATCCGCGATTGGCCGTCCCGAAGGTCATACGACCGCGGGTCTTGACCACGTCGCCGACGAGCCGGACCTCGGCCGGGTCGAAACGGCTGAACAGCGCCAGCGGATCGTGTTTCTTGTCCGGTGCGCGCAACGAGGCGTCGAGGTGGTCGAGCAGGTCCGGCTGCCGCGGGTCGAGCACGCCGAGCGCTGCCTCGGGCCGCTGACCGCGCAGGGTGCCGGGGCTGATATTGGCGTCGATCAGCAGTGTCTTGCTCTGCTGCAGCGCGCGCTCCACCTGCGACGCGGAGAACACACCGGACGGCGTCGCCTTCGGCAGGACGATACCTGCGGCCCCGTCGGCCCACCGCTGGGCCGGGGATCCGGCGAACGGCCGCTCAGGGGTGGGCGTGTCGGACGCGACAGGGGAGGGCGGGGCGGTAGGAGCCGCGGTCTCCGGGGGCAGCTGCGGCGCCGTGTCCGCGGCCGCCTCACCGGTGCCGAAGGGGTCGCCGGGAATCAGGGACGGCTTGATCGCCACGACGGCGAGGGCAACGGCGACGGGAACGCCGACGATGCCCCACCACCGCCGGCGCCGGGCCGCGCGGCCTTCCATCTCCTGCCAGGCGGGGCCGGTACGCCAGCCTTCGGGCTGCCAGGATTGGTCGGCGGCGGCCTTGTCGCCGCTCCTGCTCCACCGGCGCTTCTTGGAGTCCTGGCGGGCGGCCTCCTCGTCCCTCTGCCGCAGCCGCTCGGTCACCAACCGCGCCCGCGCGGACGGCTCCTTCGGCGCGGAGGAGGCACGTATGTCCCGCTCGCTGTCCCGGACGAACTTCTCCCACACGTCGTCCGGTATGGACGAGGACGCCCCGGTACCGGAACCGGACCCGAGCTCAGACGTGGACTCGGACTCGGGTTCCGGTCTGGCTTCTTCGGATGGCTTGTCAGCCACGATGCTGTGTGCTTTCTCTCGTTCGGCTGTCGGCGGTTGATCGTACGGCAGCGCTGCCGAGCCCCCGAAGGGGATATCGACGTCCGGACGAGCCGGGGTGTCATGAGTTGGCAGCGTGCGTGCGAGGGCAACTACAAGCGCCCCAAAGCGTCCTGATGATCGGAGACCCGGAGACCCCCTGATAAGCCTTCTGCACCTCTCTCACCGCCCCGGCCGCCCGCAGACAAAGCATGGCAAGGCCTCATGACGCGGCAACGAGGGTGTCTTGGCCAGAGCTAGGCCAAGACACCCTCGTTCCGGTCCAGGGAGAACGCGGCAGGCGTGTTTCCCCTGCTCCTCCGCGACTCCGTCAGCCCTGGACGGCCATCTCACCGAGCAGGGACCAGTCATCCTGCTCCAGCACCGCGTTGACGATTCGTGGCGTCTCGACCAGATAGGGCGGCAGGGTCTGCTGTGCCGACTTGAAGTGGTCGGACTGGACATGCGCGGCACCGGCGTCGCCGTCCCGGAACGCCTCGACGAGCACATACTCGGTCGGATCGTCGAGGCTGCGCGACCAGTCGAACCAGAGACATCCGGGCTCACTGCGCGTGGCCTCCGTGAACTCCCGCGAGATCTCAGGCCACCTCTCCGCGTGCTCCGGCTTGATCCGGAACTTGGCCGTGATAAAGATCATTTCACGCTCCTTGATCGCATTTGATCTTCGTCCATCGTAGGACGGCGACCACCTGGGGCCGGCGCGATGCGCCTGAGATTCGAGGTTTGAATATCTTGGTGGGTTTCGGTGGTCACGGCGAGGACGACGACCTCGGCGGTGCCGACGGCGACATGGCCTGGAGTCGGTGACGCGCATCGTCAAGTAGCCGGGGCTGCACATCGTCAAGCCGAACGGCGACCCGCTCGCCACCACCTCCAAGCTCAACTACCTGTCGGCGGCCGGGACTCTGCTGCTCATGGCTGGACTGATCAGCATGGTGTTGATCCAGATCAGGCCGCGCCGCGCCCTGCGCGTCTACGGTCGCACCCACCACGCCGCAGCACCGCGCAAGGGGGGGACGCGCCGGCACCGCCGCACAACGGTCCGGCCGAATTTTTTTGATCGTTGTTGACAGGACGACCCTTTCCGTCCGACAACCATGAGGGATAGCCTCGCCCCCGTCCGCAACCCCTGTGCCACCACCCCCCACCTGAGGGGCGGACACGCAAGTCCCCTTTCGATCTCAAGAGAGGACTCTGATGGCACGCAGCATCAGACGATGGCTGCTCGCGGGGGTGGGCACCCTCAGCCTCGCAGCGGCAGGCGCCGTACCCGTCACTAGCGCTGCCCACCAGGCAACCTATCCGCAAGTACGGCCAACCGTGGCTGACTACACGCAGTTGACGACCAGCCAGACTCCACCGACTCAGTCCCAGTGCGCGTCGGTGGGACGTCGCTGCTTCACCCCCCAGGGCGTCCAGGCGGCCTACAACGTAGGCCCGCTGCACGCGGCCGGAAACGATGGCCGCGGTCAGACGATCGCCATCGTCGACGCCTACGGCAGCGACACCATGGCCCACGACCTGCACGTCTTCGACCAGGCATTCGGCATCGCATCGATGTGCGGCGAAGAGGGCGTCACCTGTGCGCCCGGCATGCCGTCCTTCAGCGAGCTTCACCTGCAGGGCTCGCCCGCCACCAAGGCACCCCCGTCCACGAGCAAGGCCCCCAAGCAGGAGGACAAGAGCGCGTGGGCGCTGGAGGTGGCTCTCGACGTCGAGACCGCCCACGCCATGGCACCCGGCGCCAACATCCTGCTGGTCACCACGCCCACCGCCGAGACCCTCGGGGTGCAGGGCTTCCCGCAGATGATGGCTGCCGAGCAGTACGTCGTCGAGCACCACCTCGCGACCGTCATCTCCCAGTCGTTCGCCTCCGCGGAGGGCGCCTTCCACAACGCCCGGTCGCTGGAGAACCTGCGCGATGCCTACAAGGCAGCGGCACAGAACGGTGTCACCGTTCTCGGCTCGTCAGGTGACGACGGAAGCGTGGGCTCGCTCAAGGCGCCTGTGGGCAAGGGCGGATCGACGCTCACCGATCCCGCCGTCGAGTGGCCCGCGTCGGACCCGCTGGTCACCGGAGTCGGCGGCACGGACCTGTGCACCGACCCGGGTGCCACCAGCGGCAGGGTCGTCGACAGCGTCTCCCCGCCGGGAGCCTGCCAGAAGGCGCCCGGCCAGTCGGAGATCTCCTGGGTCGGCTCCGGTGGCGGCTACAGCAGCGTCTTCGCCAAGCCGGACTACCAGTCGGGCGCGCTGCCGGCCGGCAGCACCTCCATCGGCGCGATGCGCGGCGTTCCGGATGTCGCCCTGCAGGCGAGCCCGTCGACGGGAGCCCTGGTGTACTTGTCCCTCCCGCCCGACGGCCTGAGCGGGCTGAAGTGCGGCAGCGCACCGTGCAGCACGGGCTGGTACGACATCGGCGGCACGTCGCTGGCGTGCCCCGAGTGGGCGGGCCTGGTCTCCATCGCCGCCCAGATCAACCACGGTGGACTCGGACTGATCAACCCGGCTCTGTACAAGCTCGCCTCGGACCCGGCCACCTACGCGGCGGACTTCAACGACGTCACCGTGGGCAACAACATCACCGACACCTCGGTCCCCGGCTACTCGGCCACCGCAGGATGGGACCCCGTCACCGGGCTGGGCACGCCGAACGCGGCGAAGCTCCTGCCTGACCTCGTCAGCGCCGTCCACGGCAGCTGACCCTTCGATACACCAACCGGGCGTCCCGCCGCCGGCCTGGCGGCGGGACGCCCGCGGTTGTTGCCGCGCCTGCAGGAGTGCAGGTCCTTCGGAGCGCAAGCAGGTTGTGCAGTACCTCGAGCACCACGGCCTCGCGCAGATGTCGCTGAGCCCGCTCGCCAAGGCCACCGGCACGACCAAACGCATGCTTCTGTACTACTTCGGCAGCCGCGAGAACCTGCTGGCCCAGGCGCTGGCCGCCAGCCGTCCCGACGCCCACGCGATGTTCGACGACGTCCACGACACCGCCGGCCTGCGCGAGGCCGCCCATGCCCTGTGGCAAGCGATGACCCTCGGGGAGCAGGCCGGGCCGGTCCGCATGCTGCTGCAACTGCTCAGCCTGGCCGCCACCGATCCGGAGCAGTACGGCGACCTCGCAGCGGACACCGTCGAGGTCATGCTCGGCCCCATCGCCGCCGCCTACGCCCGGCTGGGCCACCCGCCGCAGCAGGCTCGGGCGGGGGCCACGCTGCTCCTGTCCGGCCTGCGCGGACTGTGCCAGGACCGCTTGGTGACCCACGACGTGACCCGCACCGACGCGGCCGCTCACCACCTCATCGAGCGCGCAGTCGCCGCGTCGGGCTGAGATCGCCGCGCCTGCCTGCGTAGCGCTGCGAAAGCGCAGGGCGAGTCACAGATACAGGTCGTGCCTTGTCTTGATTGCGGAACAAGTTGTGTGAACCCGGAATCGACGAACGCGGTCACCCGAACGAGGGGTCGGTACACCCGCCCAGGAGGCGGTGGCCGACGCGAGATCATTCGTTCCGGGCGGTCCAACGGAGGTGCAGCACAGTGCCGGAGAGCAACTCAGAGGACGGGACTGCCGAGCAGGAGTGGCCCGCGGCGTTCGGACCCCTGATGCCGGCGGACGTCAAGCCACGCTTCATTCCCGAGGGCGCTTCGGGGATGACCGTCCTCGTCGAGTGGCCTCCCGGTGACCCCGGGACTCCTCCCCACCGCCACTCCGGGCCGTGTTTCGGCTACGTGATCGAGGGCGCGGTCCGGTTCGAGCTCGAGGGTGAGCCGGAGCGCGTGATCAAGGCCGGTGAGACGCGGTATGACCGGGCGGTGACGTGATCCACCACCAGAACGGCAACGTCCTATGGGACGTGCCGGGTTCGTCGTGACCATGCTGTGCGCGCCGGGCCGACCGAGGCTCACCCTGGTCGACGAGGAGGGACTGGAGAAGCGGGCCCACCTGCGCGCCCCGCGTCCCTCCGCAGACTGACCCGCGCGTTCGATGGTCCTAAAGGCCGCGCGGCACGTGCTGCTTCTGAGCTCGTCGCCGGCGATTCCGGCGACTTCACGGCCAAGCCGCAGGACGCGAGGCGGATCCTGATCGGCCACGCGTCCCCCCATGTGATCCCGCTGGTCGAGGTTGCGCCGGGCGAACGCACCGGTGAGGACGCCGTCCAGGCGGCGGTGGACTTCTGGTCCTCCGTCGGCCGCACCCACGTCGACGAACGCAAGGAGATCCCCGGGTTCTTGGGCACGGCACCCGGCAGGACCGACCCTCGGCCGACCGTCGATGAGCCCCGGGCAGCGGCGACAGCTCGCGAAGCCCGTGGCGAAGGCTCAGGCCCTTGCATGTGCGCAGTCCTCGCTGAAGAACGCGACCGCAAGCAGCTCGCCGTGCTGTTCGCACTGAACAGCACGGCCAAGCACGCCCGCACGAAGGAGAATTGAAATGAGCACTATCGTCCCGCTGGAAGACCACCTGGCCGCGGACTTCTACAACTACGAGTCGCTGCTCCCGGAAGAGGAACGCAAGATCCTCCTGAAGGCCCGCGCCCTGATGCAGGACGAGATCAAGCCGCTGGTGAACGACAACTGGGCCAAGGGCGAGTTCCCCGAGGAACTGATCGAGAAGTTCCGAGGAAGCGGCCTGGCCGCGCTGGCCTACGAAGGTTACGGCGAGCGCCAGCCGGCGGTCAGCCACCTGCTCAGCGGCATGCTGGCGATGGAGCTGGCCCGCACGGATGCCTCGGTTGCCACCTTCTTCGGCGTCCACGACGGACTCGCGTTCTACTCCGTCTACTCGGGCGGGGACCAGGAACAGCGCGACCGGTGGCTTCCCCGGATGGCCACCATGGACAAGATCGGCGCGTTCGCGCTCACCGAGCCGCTGGGTGGCTCCGACGTCTCCGGCGGCATGCGCACCACTGCCCGGCGTGAGGGCGACATCTGGGTCCTCAACGGGGCCAAGAGGTGGATCGGCAACGCCACCTTCGCCGACTACGTCGTGGTGTGGGCGCGGGACGTCGACGACAACCAGGTCAAGGGATTCGTCGTCGAGAAGGGCACGCCGGGGTTCAGCCCGGAGAAGATCGAGGGCAAGATCGCACTGCGGATCGTGGAGAACGCCGAGATCACTCTGACCGATGTCCGGGTGCCGGAGGCGAACCGGCTGCAGAACGTCCATTCTTTCCGGGACGTCGCAGAGATCCTGCGCGCCACCCGCAGCGGGGTCGCCTGGGAGTCGCTGGGCCTCATGACCGGCGCGTATGAACTGGCCCTGGACTACGCCAAGAAGCGCATGGCGTTCGGCCGTCCGATAGCGAAGTTCCAGATGGTGCAGGACCTGCTCGTCAAGAGCCTGGGCAACATCACAGCGTCCTGGGGCATGTTGGTGCAACTCGCACGGCTGCAGGAGGCCGGCATCTTCCGTGACGAGCACTCCTCGCTGGCCAAGAGCTTCGTCACCTCGCGGATGCGGGAAGTCGTCGCCTGGTGTCGCGAGATCTTCGGCGGCAACGGCATCCTGCTGGACTACGGCATCGCACGGTTCTTCGCCGACGCCGAGGCTCTCTACTCCTACGAAGGCACGCGCGAGATGAACACCCTGATCGTCGGCAAGTCGATCACCGGGCAGAGCGCCTTCGTGTGAGGGGCCGCCGCCGTCCCGGTCCACCGCGGCAGGCCGGGACGGCGGCGGAAGGCGCAGCGCTCGTCTTCGTAGCCCTGTATCCGAGGCCGGGCGGAGCCCTGCCGGCGGGCAGGCAGCGACCCGGATACGCCGCGGGCTTTGCCTGCGAGGTGCCACCACGGCCATGGATCGATCACGAGACGTTCCATCAGATCGTCGCGGAGGGCGAGCTGATCGCGCAGGTCGACCGTGCCGCCGGAGAAGGTGCAAGCGTGGTCGGCGGACGAGCTGCCGGGGCCGGGCGTCTCCAGAAGACCGTCCGGTTCCAAGTGAGCCTGCCGCGCTGTCAGCAGGCGGATCACCGGACCGGCCGGCACCGCGACGCGTCAGCGCGGCGGCGCGGAGGCCCGGCCGATGCGCAACCCGCCGATGCGATCGCCTCGGCGGCATCCTCCACGAGCACGCGCATGCCGCATGACCAGGCCGGATGATGTATCCGTACCCGCACGGTCGGTCTGGTCACAGCGTGCCGACGCCGGGAATCAAAAGTGGTCGCCGGACGCTTTGAGCGTGCGTGAAGAAGATAGGTTTCCTCTCGTTCGGCCACTGGTCGCCGAGTGCGCACTCCAAGACCCGGTCCGCCGCCGACTTCCTGCACCAGTCCATCGACCTGGCAGTCGCAGCCGAGGAGCTCGGCGTGGACGGTGCGTACTTCCGCGTACACCACTTCGCGCAGCAGGCGGCAAGCCCGTTCCCGCTGCTCTCGGCCATCGGTGCACGGACCTCGAAGATCGAGATCGGCACCGGCGTGATCGACATGCGCTATGAGAACCCGCTGTACATGGCCGAGGACGCCGGTGCTGCCGACCTCATCTCCGGTGGCCGGCTGCAACTCGGCATCAGCCGTGGATCACCGGAACAGGTCATCGACGGCTGGCGATACTTCGGTTACACCCCCGCCGAGGGCGAGACCGGCAGTGACATGGCCCGCCGGAACACCGAGGCCTTTCTCAAGGTGCTCGAGGGCAAGGGCTTCGCGCAGCCGAACCCGCGGCCGATGTTCCCCAACCCGCCGGGGCTGCTGCGCATCGAGCCGCACTCCGAGGGACTGCGCGAGCGGATCTGGTGGGGCTCCGGCTCGAACGCGACCGCCGTCTGGGCCGCAAAGCTGGGGACGAACCTGCAGAGTTCCACACTGAAGGACGACGAGACGGGCGAACCGTTGCACGTCCAGCAGCGCAAGCAGATCGAGGCGTACCGCGAGGCGTACAAGGAGGCAGGCCACGCGCGAGAGCCGCGCGTGTCGGTCAGCCGCAGCATCTTTGCCCTGACCGACGACCTGGACCGGGCCTACTTCGGCCGCGACCGCAACTCGCGCGACCAGATCGGCATGATCGACGACACGACCAGGGCGATCTTTGGACGCTCGTATGCCGCCGAGCCGGACGTGCTGGTGAAGCAGCTCCAGGAAGACGAGGCCATCCAGGCCGCGGACACCCTGCTGCTGACCATCCCGAACCAGCTCGGGGTCGACTACAACGCCCATGTGCTGGAGAGCATCCTCACCCACGTGGCACCGGAGCTCGGCTGGCGCTGAGTGTGCTGCCGGCCTGCGCGCGGCGCGGGCCGGCGCGTCACTACCCACTGCGCCGACAGAGACCCGGCCCGGCGGCGCGAGGGGCACACGAGGCCCGGACGGGCCCGATGGGCTCGGCCGGTGGTGATGCGGCTGCCCGAGCGGGAGCACCGGCCCCGTGGGCCCCCACTCGCGTTCACGACTCGGGCAGCCGGGAGCGGCGGCAACGGTTCAGGAAGGCAGTGTCCACTGCTGGTTGACGGTGCCGGCGCAGCTCCAGATCTGCAGCCGGGTCCCGTTGGCCTACTACGGCATCCTGCGGGCCGGTGGAGTCGTCGTGCCGATGAACCCGCTGCTCAAGGCGCGCGAGATCGAGCACTGCCTGGTCGACTCGGGCGCGTGCCGCCTGTTCGTGCACGAGGGCGCCGCCGGGGAAGCGGCGGTGGCGGCCGGTGTCACGGGAACCGTTGTGATCCCCGTCGACACGATCCTGTCGCAGGCAGAGGAGCACGAGCCGGTCGGCGCGGAGACACAGCGCGGTGACGACGACCTCGCCGTGATCCTCTACACCTCCGGCACCACCGGCAGGCCGAAGGGCGCCGCGCTGACCCACCACAACCTCGGTCTGAACACCGAGGTCGTGGCCGAGCGGGTGATCCACGTGGGGCCGCAGGACGTGGTGATGGGCTGCCTTCCGCTCTTCCACGCCTTCGGCCAGACCTGCGGCATGAACGCTGCGGTCCGCCAGGGCGCCTGCCTGGTTCTTGTGCCCCGCTTCGACCCGGCCGAGGTGCTGGCGCTGCTCGACGCCTTGCGGGTGACCGTCTTCCAGGGCGTGCCGACGATCTACAACGCGCTGCTGCACCAGCCCCCGTCCGCCACCGACCCCGAGGCCGGTGCCCTGCGGGTGTGCGTCTCCGGCGGGGCTGCGCTGCCGACGGAGGTGCTGCACGCCTTCGAGAAGCGCTTCGGCTGTGCGGTGGCCGAGGGCTACGGGCTGTCGGAGACCTCACCGGTGGTCACGTTCAACCACCTCGACCGCACCCGCAAGCCCGGCTCGATCGGCACCCCGATCGACGGTGCCGAGGTGCGCCTGGTGGACGTCGCCGGCCAGGACGTCCCGGTCGGTGCAGTCGGTGAGATCGCCATTCGGGGCCACAACGTGATGGCGGGCTACTGGAACCGGCCCGACGCGACGGCCGAGGCGATCCCGGACGGATGGTTCCGTACCGGAGACCTGGCCCGCCAGGACGCCGACGGCTACTTCTTCGTCGTCGACCGCAAGAAGGACCTGATCATCCGAGGCGGGTCCAACGTCTACCCGCGGGAGATCGAGGAGGTGCTCTACGAGCACCCGAACGTCGTCGAGGCAGCCGTCGTCGGCGTCCCGCACGCATCCCTCGGCGAGGAGGTCTCCGCAGCCGTCGTCCTCACCCCGGATGCTCAGGTCACGGCCGAAGACGTGCGGTCCTTCGTGAAGGAACGCGTCGCCCCCTACAAGTACCCCCGCAATGTCTGGCTCCTCCCCGCCCTGCCCAAAGGCCCCACCGGAAAAATCCTCAAGCGGGAGATCCGGCTTCCGCGGTGACATTCCGGGAGTGCCCGCGCCAGGTCGCTGACGTGCGGCGTTGCCGTACGCGCTCTTGGTGGAGCTCGTGCACGGGTCGACGGTCTCGCGTGTCAGACGAACTGGACACCTTCGACGTCGATGGTGACGAGTTCCACGTCCCGGGCCACCGTTCCGTCCTCTGTACGCCGGTAGACGCGGCGCCGGGTCGGGATCATGATGCCGTCGAACTCCCGGTACTCGGAGGGGTAGTGCGCGGCAGGCCCGGCGTTGATGACCTCGGGGGTGTAGTCGTGCCGGCGCAGCAGCCCGTTCGAGTCGAAGTAGAAGATCTGCTCACGGCAGTGCGTGGCGATGTGGTCCGGGAAGGTGACCTTCAGGGGCCTCCACGTCTGTCCCTCTTCGGTGACCGGAGGCAGTTCCGCGGTCTCGAATCCGGGAGAGGTGAAGGTGAAGGGGGATGTGAGGTAGGTCCACATGGCGTACCCGGCGAAGTAGGCGACGTGAAGATCGTCCCAAGGGGCGCGCACGTCGTCCGGGAACGACGCACGGGGATCGAGTCGCTCGGCCTTCACCTCGCCGGTGACCGTCTCCACGGCCACCCTCTGCGGGGTGAGGGAGGTCCGCAGGTCGGGCGCGGTGAAGGGTGAGTGACTCGCGTGCTGCCGGTGCAGGTCGATCCGTACCGCCGCATGATCCAAGATCCCCTCCCGTCCCTTCAGTCGCCACAGGGAACCCCCGACGCGGACATGCGCGGTCGCCGAGCTGAACCGGTGGTAGCGGTCCAGACCGCCGTGCGCCTCGAGGGCCGTCGTGACGAGATCGGTCATGGCAGATGACTCCTTGATCCGTGGGGGTGCGGGCGGGGCCGGTAGACCCACGCGCCCGGCTGCAAGGCTGACGCGCGATCGGACCATCGCCAATTAGGAGCATATGATCCTATACGACCCGCGGCAAGAGACAGCCAGGCCGAGGCCCCGCTCGCCTGCGACCTGTGCGAGACCCTGACCGGAGCGAGCTGTACCTCTTCGCCGTCATCAAGCATTCGACGAGGCGCAGCCGAATCCTGGGCACCACCACACACCCCACCGCGGGCCGGACATTCGCGACGGCACTCATTCGTCTGGTGGCATCGTCGCGCTCGTCACCACCAGCCCGGCCCGCACTGGTCCATCGCGGGCCAACCGTACTGGTGCGCTCGTCTGCTCGGCGCGTCGTGACCTGCCGGATCTCCGCGCGTCAGGGATGCTGAAGAGACCATGCATTCGCTGCTCCTCGCGGTCAGCGTGCTCGCGGCTGCGAGCACGCTGACCACTGTGCTGGCCGACGACTGGTACGTCCCGGTGTGCGTCACCGCGGCCGCGCTGCTCGTGACGATCGCACACCGGTCCGGTGTGAGCTGGGAGGAGCTGGGGCTCGGTCCAGTCTCGGTGCAGCGTGGGCTGGACTGGGGCCTCGTCCTGGCCGGGGCCGTCCTCGCCGTCTACCTCCTCGCGTGGCACATGCCGTTCACCCACGAGGCCTTCAAGGACAAGCGCGCCGCCGGTCTTTCTGCCGCGAAGCAGTTGTTCCGGGTTCTGGTGCGCGTGCCGTTCGGCACGGTACTGCTGGAGGAGGTGGGCTTCCGCGGCGTCCTGTGGGCCCTGATCATCCGGCTTCGTGGCCCCGTGTGGGCCACGGCGGTCTCGTCCGCTCTGTTCGGTTTCTGGCATGTGCCCCCGTCGCGGGGACTCACCAAGGCCAACGCCGCGGCCGAAGGCGTATTCGGTGCCGGGACAGCCGGCGTCATCCGGTCCGTCGCCGCCGCCGTCGTCGGCACGGGCATCGCCGGCGTGCTCTTGTGCGAACTGCGCCGCCGGTCCGGCAGCCTGATCGCACCCATGGTCGTACACTGCGCCCTCAACAGCTTCGGCTACGCCTCGGCTTGGGCGGCCGCCCGCAGGCAGTAACGGACGCCTGCCAGGGGCCACGCCGCGCCTGAACCAGCGGGCCACCGTCCTTTTCCGACTCCTCGTCAGCGACTGCTGCCGGCAGATGGCTCCCTGTGCCGTGGCTTCTTGAATGGCCGTCGAAGTGACACGGCGTGGGGAGTCCAGGGAACGCCGACAACGGGCTGACGCAGGTGAGCCGACGGCCGTTGCCTCTCGTAGGCGCCCCGTCGTTCAAACTGCGCCGGCCCGCTGCGTGTCCACGACGGAGCAGGCAGTGTGCCCCTCAGACGGTCAGGAAGGCAGTGTCCAGGTCTGATTGGCCGCGCCGGTGCACGACCAGATCTGCAGCCGTGTGCCGTTGGCGGAGCTGGGGCCCGTGGCGTCCAGACACTTCCCGGACTGCGGATTCACCAGCGCGCCGGCCGTGCCCGGTTGCCACTTCTGCGCGCCGGTGCCGTTGCAGTCGTACAGCTGCACCTTGGTGCCGTTCGCGGTGCCTCCCGAGGTGACGTCCATGCACTTGCCGAGTGCCTGCAGGCTGCCATCGCCGGCTACCGTCCAGTTCTGCGCAGACGTGCCGTTGCAGTCGTACAGCTGCACCGCCGTGCCGTTGGCGCTGTTGGCACCCGCGATGTCCACACACTTGCCGCCGTATCCGTGGATCGGACCGGTGGGGCGCGGCGGAGTGATCGGTCCTGACTGTCCACCCAGCCAACGCAGGCCCTGTATGAGCAGCTGGTTCTGCTGCGCGCTGGCGAAGGTGGAGGACAGGGTGGTGTTGGTGGAGTAGTCCATGGCGTTGTGGCCGAAGTTGGCGTAGATCATCTTGTAGTTGCGGTTGGACCAGACGATCGGGTAGTAGCCGCCGTACCACGACTGGTTGGGGTCCGTGCCGACCGGAAACGTGGAGGGGTCCATCGACGCGAGGATGTCGATGGCCGGGTTCTGCCGCAGGTCGTACTGCCAGCTGTACCACTCGCTGACCGAGGAGCTGATGGTGGCCGGCAGGCCCGCCGTCGCCGGGTGAGTGGAGTCGTCGATCCTCAGCGTCTCGGAGGTCGGCCCCCAGGTGTTGGTCTGGAAGGTGCCCGTGCCAAGGAAGGTGTTGTGGTACCAGGGCCAGTCGCTGCTGTCGGTGTTGAAGGCCGAGACGTGGAAACCCAGGAAGCCGCCGCCGTTGTTCATGTACGTCTGAAACGCGGACTGCTGCGCGGCGGTGTGGGGGTAGTTGTCGAGGAACATCACCACTTGGTAGTTGGCCAGGTTGGCGGTGTTCAGCTGGTTCCAGTCGTTGGTCGAGGTGTACGAAAAGCCGTACTGCGCGGCAGCCTGCGGGAACCAGGAGTTGGCCTCGTGGACGAAGCTGATGTGCGCCGCGTCATAGGTCCCGTCGTAGAAGGCGATCACCTTGAAGGCAGGCGCCGCCTGGGCGGCGTGTGCCGAGCCGGCCTGCAAGCCGAGCAGCACAGCGAACAGTGCGAACAGCCGTGTAAGGGTCCGGGGCCATTCGCGGGTGCAAGGTCCGAACATGTGGAGCCCTTCCTCGTACGCGAAGGAATGGGAACTTGCGCCATCCACTGCCTTCCATACGTCCAGCTCATGCACATGTCAATGGTCCAGACCAAGAGCCAGGTGGTTTAGACCCATCCGCCCGGCTAAAAGCCGCGCCGCACATCCTCGGGCCGGGAGGACGACGACATCGTCGCCTTCAGGGGCGAGGTGCCGGGGTTCCGTTGCGACTCCTACGGAAGCGGGGCATACGCGGCGTCAAGGATGCGCCCTGGCTCACGAAGGGGATCAAGGGGCGGGGAGGCCGGATTTCGGGGCGGGGAACGCGCGCCGCGCACCCCCTAGGCATGCCGACCGGTCGGTACTACCCTCGGCCCAACTCGGACCCCGCCGTACGAGTTCTGGTTGTTCCGAGGCGACCCCACCGGTATTCCTGCAACGTTTGGAGGAGCCGTATGTCCGCCACTCCGACGTCACTCGACGACGGCAGACCGGGGCCCTCAGCCCCGGCCGCCGGTGCCCGTAGCACACTCGCCCGACTGCTGCGCCGGGACCTGACCGCGTATCCGGCCACCGGGCGCCGGCTGGCGTATCTGACGATCGTTGTCGTCACCACCGTGGTGCTCTACTACATGCTCTACATTCAGTACGCGGTCGCGACGTCGATCATCACCCACTTCGGCATGACCTACCGCTACTTCGTGTGGGTGTCGGTGATCGGCAACGCCGTCGGCGCCTTCGCCTCGCTCGCCGCCGGGCTCGCCGACCGGTGGGGCCGCGCCAACATGGTCGTCTACGGACTGCTCGCCGCCTCGCTGCTGGTGTACTTCGGGCTGCCCAACGTGGACGGCAAGGCGACGTACCTGGTGCTGTTCGCACTGGTCAGCTTTGTCGAGGGCGTGGTGCTGGTGGCCACGCCCGCGCTGATCAGGGACTTCTCACCGCAGTTGGGCCGGGCCACGGCGATGGGCGCCTGGACGATGGGCCCGGTCGTCGGCAGCCTGGTCGTCACCGTTGTCACCAGCAGCACCCTGGACACCTCCAGTTGGCAGGACGAACTGCGCTACTCCGCGCTCTCCGGCTTCGTGGTGTTCGTGTTCGCGCTCTTCGCGCTGCGCGAGCTGTCACCCGCCCTGCGCGACCAGATCATGGTCACCCTGCGGGACCGGGCGCTGGTCGAGGCGCGCGCCAAGGGCATCGACCCGGCGCTGGCCCGCCGAGGGGAATGGCGGCAGATGCTGCGGCTGGACGTCACCGGCTCAGCCGTGGCCATCTCCATCTACCTACTGCTGTACTTCGCCGCGGTCGGCAACTTCGTGGTCTTCTTCGCCACCACCTACGGCTACAGCGAGCAGCGGGCGAACGCCGTCGCCAACTGGTACTGGGCCCCCAACGCTATCGCGCTGGTCGTGGTGGGCCTGCTCTCCGACCGGATCAGGGTCCGCAAGCCGTTCATGATCATCGGCGCGCTCGGCTCGATCATCGCCACGGCCGTGTTCGCGACCCGCGCCACCCACCCGGCCACCGACTACTACACCTTCGCCTGGCTGTTCGTGGCCATCGGCGTGTTCAGCGGCATCGCCTACGCGCCGTGGATGGCGAGCTTCACCGAGACCGTCGAGAAGCACAACCCGGCCGCCACCGCGACCGGCCTCGCGGTGTGGGGGTGGACGATCCGCGTGGTCGTCGCGGTCTCCGCGGCGTTCATCCCGGTGCTGGTCACCTCGGTCACGCCGCTCGTCGACCACGGCACCGAGGTCGCCGTGGCTCAGAAGCAGGCCGCCCCCGCGCTCGCGATCGTCAGCGCCCATCCGCAGACCTTCGCCGAACTCGGCTCGTACGCCCCGGGCAAGGTGCCTCCGGACATCGCCGCGCGGGCGCAGCAGGAGGTCGGCGCCGCGGACCTGGCCACCGTGCAGAAAGCGCAGCCACAGCTCGACCTGCTGAAGAAGTACGGGACCACGGTGCAGAAGGCCGCGCACGACGGGCCGGGCCAGTGGCGGACCTGGTGGTGGATCTGCGTCGGCGGCCAAGTGCTGTTTCTGCCGTTCGTCTTCCTGATGACCGGGCGCTGGAGCCCCAAGCGGGCCCGTGAGGACGCCGAACTGCACCAGCAGGCGGTGGACCGCGAGTTGGCCACGCTCGCGGCGGAACGCGCCTGATCCTGCCGCCGGCACGCGGCCTGCCGGCGGGTAGCACGACTGGGAGCACGGCCTGAGGAGCGTGCCGATCCCGAGCGCGGTCCGCAGGCCCGCGCTCGGCTCGCCCGGCCGCGGGCGAGGGGCCGGTGACCTGCCCGGTTCCTCGATCGTAGCGGCTCTTCAGCAGCGACACGGACAGGTGCTCGGAGCGTCTGACGAAGTCGGTGCAGGCCCAGCCGCTGGCCACGGGACTCCGCCACGTCTAGCGCGTCGCGGAGGCACTCCGCCGTACGCCGCAGCATGTACACGGCCTCACCAGCGGTCAAAGCCGCATCCAGCATGGGACACACCAACGCCAACACCGCCGCTCCTACCTCTAGTTGTTCTGCCTCGATGGCGTCTGCGAACAGCGAGAGCGGATCGCCTGGGTTGCTGGAAGGGATGTACGCGGGCTTGCCTTCAGGCCCGTTGAACGGGAGGCGCCGAAGGCGGGTCACTTGGTCACCGCCGGGACATAGTCCTGCCTCACAACTGCCAGTACTGCCGCGCGCCGCCTCTCCCGCCGGCGCCGCCTTTCTTGCGCCTGTTCGTGCGCCACCAGGTACGGCTTCACCAGCAGCAGGGAATCCGCTTCGATGACGTCCGACGCACGCCGGCAGCGTGGAGCGGAGCGGGTCCGTACCGGCACCGTCGGCACGGCTTGCGCCCGGCACTTTCCGAGGACGGTCCGTCGGAAGCCGAGAATCAGCGCCGGCAGGCTTCGCATTGCCGTTCGCTCCTTTTCAGCGATCGGCCACGCCCCGGGGGTGTTCGCCGCACCCGCGGGGCCTTTCTGTCTCCGCACAGTATCGCCTTGTATCGCTACGTCTCTAGACGTATCCCAAAGTGCCGCTACGAAGGTGTACGCCTAGCTTCCAGCTATGGCCATTGATCCAGATGCGGAGATTGATCACGGCGCCCCGCTCACGCCGTATCGGCAACTCGCCGAGATTCTGCGTGCGCGTATCCGACGAGGAGATTGGACACCAGGACGCGCGATCGCTTCTGAGACTCAGCTCGTGCAGCAATACGGGCTTGCACGCAGCACGGTACGGCGGGCTATCGCTGTCCTGGTGGAGTCCGGGGAGGTTTTCACGGTGCCCCAGCGCGGCACCTACGTGGCGGAAAAGCCCAGTTTAGAGGCCACATAGTGCAGTACTGCACGGGCGCGAGGTCTACTGACGCACGGCCATAGCGGAACTCGGCGTCGCAGTCGTCTTCACGACCGCCTCGCACGCGCGGGCTCACTCGGCCAGGGCGAACCTCAGCTCTGGACCGAGCGCGACGCCGGTCGACCCCGCGCCTCTGACCGGCACGCGGAACCCGGCGCGCCGGCTGTCCTCCAGAACGCGGACGCATCGCACACGCGGCATCCAGGGGCCCGCGGGAGGCACTACACGTCGCCGCGACGGGGGTCGATACGCTCGGCGCCTGGCTGTGGTTGGTCCTCTGCGGCCCTGTCGTCGATGGCGTAGTCGATCATCGGCCTGACGGTGACCACACCGTCCACGCCCTTGGCAAGCCGTTCGGCGATCTGGGCGGTGCTGCGGTTCTCGACCTCGCCACGCAGCGTGACGACGCCATCGTAAACCTGGACCTGCACCTCCTGTCCGGTCAGCCGCAATATCGCTGTGAGGACTTCGTCGCGGATCTCCTCGCGGATCTCCTCGTCGGGGCGCAGGAAGACGCGCAGCAGATCCGGGCGGCTGACGATGCCGACGATGTGGTCTGTCTCGTCCACGACCACCAGTCGCTTGACGTGCTGGCGGTCCATCGCACGGGCCGCCTCGGCGATCGTCCAATCGGTGTGGGCGGTGGCCACGGGAGTGGTCATCAGCCCGGCGGCGTTCTCCGCGCGTGCCTTGGCCTTCTCATGCGGCCACCCAGGCGGTGCTGCCTGCCCACCGTACTCGTCGGGCTGTTCGGCCTGCTTGCGGAGTAGATCGGCTTCGGACACCAGTCCCAACGGCGCACCATGCTCGTCGGCCACGGGCACCGCGCTGATCCCGTGGCTGGACAGGACGGACGTGATCTCCTTGAACGAGGTGTCCGGGCGGACGGTGACAACATCGCGGGTCATCACTTCGCTGACAGTGCTGTGCTGGGTGGTCATGGTCGCGTCTCCTTCCAACCTGCGCGTCGCGCGGTGGACGCTGTCTCGCCCCCACCTCCACTGTGCTCCTCTTGCATCCGGTCGTTGCAGGGGCCGCCTCGCCCAATCGGCACGGTGGTGAGCGATCGTGGGCTCGCTTGCCCCATGGGCGCCGCACTCGGCCGGGTCAGCCATTGCGGTACTCCACCAGGTGCACTGTCCCGTGGCCTGCTGCAGCCGACGGCCACGGTGTCGGCGACGGTCCGATGCTTCGTTTTCCTGCCGTCGTCCCTGTCCAGCCTGATCGCCGCAGCGGCCGTCCGGGAGGGGGCGATAGCCCCATTTACACCCGGCCGCCACGAACGGGTTGCGCGGGCTACTGCCACTGCCGTGTGCGACACCACGATGCCGGTCGCACCCTCGGAGCCGTCAACTCCCCGCGCAGCACCATCGCGCCCGACCGGTTGTCCAGCTCCCCGTCCTCAGGCGCGGCGTGGCCCGACACGGTACGGCGGGGGCTCACCAGGAGGGTGAGAGCCTCTTCCTGACAGGCGACGACGTCGTTGCCTTCGCTCTGGGGGAAGTCGAATTTGTAGAACTGTCCGATCGCGAAGAAGTTCCACGGGGAGTGTAGGCATATCGGCTCGTCGGCGTCCTCGCCGAGCCGCTCGGTCCAGTCATGGGGTGCCATAGGGACGGCGAGCACGATCCGTGCGGCCCCCACGGGCGCGGACGATCTGGCGGGCCGCGCGTGCCGTCGCCCCCGTGGCCGCCCCTCGCTGGCGCATGAGCGGGCGGCAACAAAGGGCAGCGTCAACGGGACGGCTGGTGAAGGAGTCGCCCGGTTGCGCGGGGACGTGCACCATGGAAAGTGACCTGAATACCACTGTTCCCGGAGATGAACCGCGATGACCGTTCCATGCCCTTGGACTCGGTGAACCGGTCACCGCCGAGTTCGACGAACTCGGCGAGCGGATGAACCGGCTCCTGCAAACCGGCGCGGCCGCGCCGACGGCACTGGGCTGGGCGACCCGCGGAGGACATGAGAAAGATCGATGACGCGTACGTGATCGAGGCAGAACTGTCCGGCGTCAAGCGAGACGGCATCGAGATCCCCGAGTCCTGGTGGTCCCGGTCCGGCGTCTCACGCGGCCCTCGTCCGCAGCGGAAACCGGACGCTTCCGCCCCTTAGCCGTCGATCGAGGCCATTCCGCCAGCGCGGTTCGCCGCCACGTTGCGCGCATACCGGCACGCACGGGTCGCCGCAGAGTCGTCCCGCGACGTCCTCTGCCGAGAGGCATCAAGCCCGGCCCGGCACACGCAGACCACCACCCACCGATCTCGCTGCGGGACGTGCGGCAGCCCCGGTGTCCGGATGCAAGCCGAGACCATTCCCATTCCGAACGAGACCCCCAACGAGAGTGAGATCGTGTCGGCTGCTGGCGGTCCGCCGGCCGCGACGCCCCTACGCATCATGGCGCTTCGGTCGTTCCGTCCTGAAGGGGTCGACAGCGTCCTGGGAGTGGCCATGAGACTTTCCTTTCTCGAACCCCTGTACAAGCAGTCCGGCCCCTTCGCGTCGGTGTATCTGGACACGTCTCGCGACAGCGCCATCGAGGATCCCGACGCCGCCATAGCACTGCGTTGGCGGCATCTGCGAGACGCCCTGATGTCCGAGGGAGCGGACCAGGGCTCCATCACCGCGGTGACGCGCATGGTGGGCTGCGACACCGATGTCCCCGGCACTCACGGGCAGGCCATGTTCACGGCGCATGGCCGACTGGCACTGCTGGACGAGCTGCCCACTCCGCCCGCGCGGAACACAGCGCACTTCGGCACGCTGCCGGACACCATGCCGCTGATCATCCAGCACGCACCTGGACTCCCGTACCTGGCGATCCACGTCCACTACAGCGGCCGTCACTCAACGGACGCTACCGGCACCGTGCGTGTCGACGCGGAGGTCGGCACATGGCCCCTGACCAAGGTCACGCCGGCGCACCGCCTGCACGAGGACGTCCCCGTTGCCGACTGGCTGCACGCCTCTGAAGTGATCGGCCGGGAGCTGGAGGGCCACGCACGGCGCATCGGCGCCGAAGAAGTGGTCGTCGCGGGAGACATCTGGGCCCGCGGCATCCTCATCCGCCGGCTTCCCGCCTCCCTGCGCGGGCAGGTCACCGCGGTGGTAGGCGTGGGCGAGTCGACGCCGGGGCGGGCGCTCATGGAACACCGGCTCGAAAGCCTCTTCGGCGGTCGCATGACGGCGCATGACCGGACCCTGCTGGATGCTTTCCTCGCACAGCAGGCACGCGACGGGGCCTCGGCCGAAGGCCTCTCCGCCGCCATATCGGCCCTGCAGCGCGGCCAGGTCAGAGCACTGTTCCTCAACGACCATCCCGAGTCGAGGCTGCGCTTGTGGGTCGGTCCGGACCCCCGTCAACTCGCCTTCACCGAACAGGAACTGCGCTCCTACGGCGTACGGGACGTCCGCGAGGAACGGGCCGACGCGGCCCTGACCCGCGCCCTCGTGAGCACGAGGGCCGAACTGGTCCTGGTGCCCGAAGAGCAGCTGCGCCTGCGCGAGCGTGTGGGCGTACTGCTGCGCTATGCCGACCCGTCATCCTGTGCCGCTCGAAAAGTCCCTCGCCGCAGGCCGCGGCGGTGACGGCGGTTGCGTCCAGTGAAGTGGTGTACGGTTCGACCTGATCCGGGGGTTTGCTCCGGCTTCTGGCTGATGCCCGCATAGATGAACGGCCACCGGCTGATCTTCGAGATGTCGAGTCACGAAGGAGATCAGCACCATGACCGCACCAGACAGTGTGCCCCTACATGTCCCGCGGAAGACAACCTTGTCGCGGCGAGTCCCGACCTGCTGCGCGCGATGGTCAAAACATTCGCCGACGCGCTCATGTCTCCGGAGGCCGACGCCCTCTGCAACGCCGAATACGGGCAGGTCGGCGAGGAGGGAGTCAACCACCACAACGGCTAGCGCCCGCGCGAGTGGGACACGAGGGCGGGAACGGTCGAGCCGGCCATCCCCAAGCTGCGGAGCGGGAGTTACTTCCCGCACTGGCTGCTGGAGCGCCGCCGCAGGGCCGAGCAGGCACTCATCAGTGTGGTGGCCACGCTGCTGCGGACGGTCTACCGATACAACGAACACCGCCCACACCAGGCCCGCACCCAGCTACCACCCGCCACCCAGGAGCAGCCTGCCGCACCAGACGGCGGCGCCCTGCCGCGGTTGACGGGCACCTGCGGCGGCCGATCGTGTGCGCTGTGACTGTTCGCTGTAGACGGCGGATGTCTGCGATCGCTGGGCAGAGCACCGCGGTGATCACGCGACCTGCGGCTTCGGCAGCACTGACACCGGTTCCAGGCTCAGGTCAGCGAAGGTTGGTTGGATCGTGTGTCCGTATCGTGCCGGGTCAGCGCAGGACTGACCGTACGGCGTCAGGTGATCGGCCCACGACCGCCGTCCCGTCGTCCGCGGTGATGATCGGGCGTTGGATGAGGAGGGGCTGGGTGGCCAGGGCTGTGATCCAGCGGTCGCGGTGCGCCGCGTCCCGCGGCCAGGTGTCCATGCCCAGGTCGGCCGCGGCTGGTTCTCCCATCCGGGTGATGTCCCAGGGCTCCAGGTGCAGCCGGTCCAGTACCTGCTCGAGCTCCTCTGTGGTCGGTGGCTGTTCCAGGTAGCGCCGCACTGTGTATTGGGCGCCCTCTGCGTCCAGCAGGGACAGTGCGGAACTGCACTTGGAGCAGGCTGGGTTGATCCAGATTTCCATGCGCTGTGGTCTTCCGAGGTCAGGCCGGGCTGTGCGCGGCGTTGCCGGTCAGGAGGTGGCGCCGGTCAGGGCGAGGAATTCGCTGCGGGAGCGGGAGTCGGACCGCAGCAGGCCGAGCAGGGTGGAGGTCATGGTGCTGGAGCCGGTGGCCTGGACGCCGCGCAGGGTCATGCAGGAGTGCTCGGCCTCGATCACCACGCCGACACCCTTGGGCTCCAGGTGGGTCTGCAGCCAGTCGGCGACCTGCTTGGTCAGGCGTTCCTGGACCTGGGGTCGGCAGGCGAAGTGCTCGACGACGCGAGCCAGCTTGGACAGGCCCAGAATGCGGGCGCCGGGCAGATAGCCGACGTGGGCGGTACCGACGAACGGCAGCAGATGGTGCTCACACACCGACCGGACGGGTATGCGGCGGGCAAGGACGAGTTCGTCGTAGCCCTCGTCGTTGGGAAAGGTGGTCAGGTCGAAGGCACGCGGGCTGAACAGTTCGGCATACGCGCGGGCCATCCGGCCCGGTGTGCCGCGCAGGCTTTGGGAGTCGGTGGAGATGCCGAGCGCGGTGAGGAACTGGCCGGCCGCTTCTTCCGCGGCGGCCAGGTCGATACCGGCGGGCTGATGGACGACCCGCAGGGCGGCCCGTGCGGGTGCCGTCGGTTCCTCGTTGTGCAGGTCCATTCGGGCGGCGGTGCGGTGCGGGCGCTCGGTCATGTCAGCTGCCGCCGATTCCCAGGGCAGTGAGCAGGACCAAGACCAGGGTGACCACCGCGAGCAGGCCATGTGCGACCACCACCGCGAGCGGGAAGTGCCGTTCGGCAGGGACGGTCCTTTCGGTCCCCTGAGCCGCGGTGTCGGCCGGCGCCGCGGTGCGGTTGCGGTAGACGGGGATCCAGCGGGCCAGCATCACGAATCCCAGCAGGGCGACCGGCAGAAGCAGACCGAACGCGGTCCAGGCCAGGGCGCTCTTGTCGGCCACCACATAGATGATCCAGACCACCAGTCCGATCGCGGCGAGGGCGAAGTGCCCGAAGACGGCCGGTGCGGGCAGGCGGCTGGTGCCGGTTTGCTGCTGCCGGATGCCGCCACGTTGGATCCAGGTGCCGAGCATGTGGAAGCCGCCGAGGGCGGTGACCACCCAGGTGATCAGTGCGGCGATGTCCATGGGGAACTCCGAAGTGATGACGATGTCGAAGGCAGCCGGACGGCACCGGCCGCCGTGGAGGGTGGGCGGGCCGGATCACATGGCAGAGCGGGCGTTGCGCTTTCGGTCAGGTGTGTAGCCCTCGGCCTGGGTGCTCTCGTCGGCGACCCGTACGCCGTAGCGGTATGCGAGCTTGCCGCCCAGAAATCCCGAGACGCCCAGAGCCGCCATGCTGAGTGCGGACATGACGAGCCGTCCGAGGCCGACACTCCCGCCGCTGGTGTAGGTGCTGTAGCGCCAGAGGAAGTTGACGGCGTAGGCGGCGGTCACCAGCACGTTCAGCGTCATGTGGACCAGGGCGGTGCGAAAGGCCGGGGTGCCGGGCGGAATCGCGAACAGGTCGAGGAATCCGACCATGGCCGCCAGCAGGGCCCCGATCACGCCTACGGCGATCAGCCACTCCGAGCCCTGGGTCAGGAAGCCCGGACGGTTGACGACGTGAGAAGCGATGTCGAACACCAGGCTGGTCACCCAGGCGCCGATCGGCACGGTCACCAGGATCGGGTGGAACGGGTGGCCGTACGGGCCGGCGAGCGAGGCGCTGACAGGGCGCTTCGCCTGAAGCTGTGACTCATCGACCATCGCAACCTCCCATAGTTTCGCCAACGCATCTTGGTCTTATTAGGGAGGTGCGTCAAGGTGTGCTGTCCAGGCAGCCAAAAGAACTTTTGGGTCTACGTGAGTGGGAGTTATCGTGGTCTGGTGGCTTCTGACTCGACTCCGCCGGCCGACTCGGCCAGCACCGCCATCGATGCCGTCAGCGTCCTGAGCGAGGACTCGCGGCGGCGCATGTTCGTCTTCGTCCGGCGTGCCCGCCGGGCCGTGACCCGCGACGAGGCCGCCGCAAGCGTCGGCATTTCCCGCAAGCTGGCCGCCTTCCACCTCGACAAGCTCGTCGACGCCGGCCTGCTGCGCGCCCGCTACGAGACGCCCGGGGGGATTCGGAAGGTCGGCAGGCGGCCGAAGGTGTACGAGCCCTCCGACACCCAGATCACCGTGAACATCCCCGACCGGCGCCACGCACTCCTGGCGGAGTTCCTCCTGGACGCCGTCCTGACCGAGGGCGCCGACGAAAACGCCGCGCAGGCGGCCGTACGGACCGCCGAGCAGCGCGGCCGGCAGATGGGCGAGGCCGCACGGGATGAAACCCGCCCGGGCCGCTTGGGCCCCGAGCGCGGACTGACCGCCTGTGAGCACCTGCTGGAGGAGTACGGCTACGAACCCGTACGGGAAACCCCGACCCGGCTCCGGCTGCGCAACTGCCCCTTCCACCCACTGGCCGCGAAGGCCCCCGACCTCGTGTGCGGCATGAACCAGGCGTTCCTGTCCGGCTACCTGAAGGGCCTTGAGGTCAACGGGGTTCAGGCCACCCTGGCCCCCGAGCCCGGAGAATGCTGTGTGCGGCTGGGCCCGAGCGGCCCCGATCGTGATGACCAGATGCCCCAGGACCACTGACGCGACGCCGGCCGCCTGCCCCACGGGCCACCGCCCGGATGCACAGCACCGCCCCGGCGGAAGAGTCGTGCGAGGGGCACCCTCTGTGAGGCCGCACGGGGCTCACCCATCACTGGTTGCTCCCACCCGTCCCAGCTGGCGGAAACGCCGCCCGTTCTGGCGTTCCAACCGGAGTATTGCCATGTTGACCAAGCGCATCCTGAACCGCCCGAGGGAACCGGTAGCGCATCCGATCACCCGTACCGCTCCAGAATGGCTGCACAGGTCCTGACCTGGGACGACGCTCCCCCACACCGATACGACACCATCGGTCCTTGTGCTCGTGCGACTACTCTGCTCGGCCTGGACGAGGACGGCCTGGATCCCGCACACTCTCGGCCGAGCCTGCCCTCGCCGTTGAGCGTGGCGAGGACGAGCTCGGGGTTGTGCACGTCGACACCGGCCGGGGGCACGATGCCGGCGGCGCTGACCAGACCCGGGCCCTGCTTGCGCAGGTACATCACAACCGGCTCGTCGCGCTCCGAGGAGACGACCAGCTGCGGTAGAGCCGCCTGAACTGTGCGGATGAGGTTTTCGGCAAGCGCAGGGTCAAAACCCGTGCCGCCTTGGTCAGGTCAGTGCTCCCCCGGCGACGGCGCGGCGGTGGTACGCGACGGAACCGTCTCGTGCGAGGCCGTGACCAACGGCACCTGGCGTGGCATGAGCAGCAGCGCGATCATGGCGACGGCGCAGCAGCCGACGATGTACCAGCTGATTCCCGTGCTGGAGCCGGTGTGCTCGAGGATCGCCGCCGCGATGAGCGGCGCCGGTCCGCCCGCTATCACCGAGGCGAGCTGATACCCGATCCCGGCGCCGCTGTAGCGGACGTTCGTCCCGAATCCCTCGGCGATCAGTGCGGCCTGGGGCCCGTACTGAATGTCGTGGAAGACCAGGGAAAGCACGATCGCGAGGAGGACGAGACCGGAGCTGCCCGTGTTGAGCAAGCCGAAGTACGGGAACGCATACAGCCCGGTACACAAGATGCCGATGCCGTAGACCAGGCGCCGCCCGAAACGGTCGGAGAGGTGGCCGAAGAGCGGGACGCTGATCAGCCCGACGGCTGCCGCAATGAGCGTGTCGTTCAGCAGGTCGCCTTTGGAAAGACTGAGCTTCTGGGTGCCGTAGGTGAGCACGAAGGTGATGAAGAGGTAGAAGGGTGCCTGCTCCGACATCCGGACGAAGGCGGAGGTCAGGACCGTGCGCGGCTGGTGCCGCAACACGCTCCAGACCGGCTGGCGCACCACCACGCGCTCCCGCTTGAGGTCGGTGAAGGCCGGACTCTCCAGCACGCGCAGCCGCACGTAGAGTCCGATGCCGATCAGCACGACGCTGGCGAGGAAGGGTATCCGCCAGCCCCAGCTGTCGAAGCCGCCGCCGGACACGGCGTTCGTCATCTTGACCATGCCGGTCGAGGCGAGAAGACCGAGCGGCACGCCGAGTTGCGGCCAACTCGCCATCAGCCCGCGGCGGCGCTCGTCACCCCATTCCATCGACATCAGGACCGAGCCACCCCACTCACCGCCAACGCCGATGCCCTGGGCGATCCGCAACACGACCAGCAGTACGGGTGCGGCAAGGCCAATGGAGGCGTAGCCCGGCAGCACGCCGATGAGGAAGGTGCTGACCCCCATCAGGACGAGGGTGGTCACGAGTGTGGACTTGCGACCGATCCGGTCTCCGACGTGCCCGAAGATCGCGGCCCCCAGCGGACGGGCCGCGAAACCGACGAACTGCGTGCCGAACGAGGCGATGACCCCGGTGTACGCGTCCGCCCCGGGGAAGAACACATGGGGGAAGACCAGAGCGGCGGCCGTTCCGTAGAGGAAGAAGTCGTACCACTCGATCGCGGTGCCCACCGTGCTGGCGACCACGGCGCGGCGGCGGTGTCTGTACGTCGCTTCACGGCTGGCGGAGGACTCAGGTGCGGGCATGACGACTCCCGGAGCAATTGGTTGAACCACTGAACCAATGAACGAATCGCGGTGAGCGTGCTACCCGACTGCGAGCATGTCAAGAGGGTGCGCGGCCTTGGGCGGCGGTACTTCACCAACCGGCCAGCCGCGGCTGCATGAGGAACTTGCCGAACGCCCCGCGACTACATCGACGGGCAGCCCGCAAGCTGGGTGACTTTGGGTGCCTGCCTTGGCCAGGCGGAAGGATCCATCCTGAGCACGCGCCGGGCACTTCGATGCCACCGTCGCGGTGTGGAGTGAACCAGGGGAACCAGGTTTCCTGCGTCGGCTTACTGCGCCGAGCGCCTCTCCCAGCGCCCGATCCACGCCCTCGCCCTGACCAGGCAGCTGGTCACACCTCCCTCGACACCGAGCGGCCCACCGCGCTGGCCGCTCGGCCACCACCTGGGAGATCGGCATCAAAATGGCGGACGCATCGAGGGAGTGGCCGGCGGCATGGAACGCCGCACACAACCACACCAACTGCTGAGCGGGAGGCTCTGCCGAGGGTGGTCCTTCCGGGTGGCGCGTACCTGGCGCCACAGACCCGTCGGCAGGTCAAGCACGCTTCGACTGGTGAATCGCGCTAGCGCTGCTCATCACGACCGCCGCGTCATCTCTTGGGGCTTGGGCCTCCTCTGCTCAATCCGTGGCCTCTGCCTGCCAGTCCAGCAATTTGACGTGGCCGACGGTCACCACATGGTGGTGCATCGCGTGCGCGGCAGCCTCCTGGTCGCCCGCGCGTACCGCCTCGGCAATGCCGCGGTGCTGGTCCAGCGACAGCGCCGGGCGGCCGGGCTGACGCAGTGACTCGGCGCGGCTCTCGGCGATGGGCAACGCGATCTCCGCCATGAAGGCGCCGAGCAGCGGACTGTGGGCGGCCGCGGTGACAGCGGCATGGAAGCGCTTGTCCTCGGAGATGCCGAGTTCGCCGCGGTCGATGGCCTCGGCCATGGCCATCAGGGCCGCATCGATCTCCTGAAGATCCTCGTCAGTGCGGCGTACAGCCGCGAGCGCGGCAAGTTTTGTCTCCAGAGCGTCCCGGGCGTCCAGGACGTCCGGCAGCCGGCGCCGCCGGTCGATCATCGCCTCCAGGGGTTCGGCGTCAAGCCGGTCACGCAGCAGGTACGTGCCACCACCGTGCCGCACCGCGACCAGGCCCTGCACCTCAAGGGCGACGATGGCCTGCCGGACCGAAGTGCGGCTGACGCCCAGCCGGTCCGCCAGCTCACGCTCCGGGGGCAGATTGTCCCCCGCGTGCAGGTGTTCGCGCTCCACGTACTCCCGCAGTCTGGCGACCACCTGCTCGTAGAGGCGGGGCCGTGCCAGCGGGCGCAGCGACTCAGTCACAGGCGCAGGTCCCTTCCCGGATGGGGCCCCCGAACCTCAGAGCTGCCCCTTGACAGCTGTTCAGCCCCGACTGAACACTCTAGCTCACCGGTCCAGTGGTCCAGTGGTCCATCCAATTTAGAAACTGCCGAGACCACGCCCTCCCCAGAAAGGCACCCAGTCCGGCATGACATCGACCGAAACACCCGGGTCCCCGCCGCAGAAGCCCCCCAGCACACCAGGTTCCGCCACGACGCCCACCGGTCCCGGCCCCCTGACCGGAATCCGCGTCCTGGATCTCTCACGGATCCTGTCCGGCCCCTTCGCCACCATGGTCCTCGCCGACCTCGGCGCCGACGTCGTCAAGGTCGAGGACACGAAGGACGGCGACGACACCCGCCTGTGGGGCCCGCCGTTCCAGGGCACCGAGGCCGCCTACTTCCTGGCCGCCAACCGCAACAAGCGCGGTGTGTGCGTCGACCTCAAGACGGATCAGGGCCGCGAGTTCGTGCTGCGCCTCGCAGACCGCGCCGACGTACTCGTGGAGAACTTCCGCCCCGGCACCGCCGACCGCCTCGGGCTCGGCTACCGGGAACTGTCCGCACGCAATCCGCGCCTGGTCTACGCCTCCATATCCGGCTACGGCCAGACCGGCCCCTGGGCCTCACGGCCCGGATACGACGCCATCGCCCAGGCGCAGAGCGGCATGATGAGCATCACCGGCGAGCCCTGCGGGCCGCCGCTGCGCCCCGGCATCGCCTCCGCCGACATCGGCGCCGGCATGTGGGCCACCATCGGCATTCTCGCCGCCCTGCTCGCACGCGGAACCGAGGGCCGCGGCCAGCACGTCGACGTCTCACTGCTCGACGGGCAACTGGCCTGGCTCACCTATGTGGCCGGCGGCTACTTCGCCACTGGCCACACCCCCCGTCCCCATGGCTCGGCCCACCCCACGATCGTCCCCTACCAGGCACTGGCCGCCGCCGACGGCCACCTGATGGTCGCCGCCGGAAACGACAAACTGTGGCAGCGCTTCGCCGAAGTGTTGGGCGCCCCAGACCTCGCCGGTGATCCACGCTTCGCCACCAATCCCGACCGGGTCCGCCACCGCGAACAGCTCATTCCTCTGTTGGAGACGGCCCTCGCCCGCCGCAGCACCGCTGAGTGGACCGAAGCACTGGAGGCCGCCGGAGTGCCCTGCGCACCGATCAGCACCGTCGAACAGGCCCTCACGAGCCCGCAGTCAGTGGCACGCGAGATGGTCTCCGTTCTGCAGCACCCGACGGCAGGCCGGCTGTCCGTGGTCGGCTCCCCGCTGAAGCTCAGCGCCACACCGGCCCGCATCCGCACGGCGCCCCCACTGCACGGCCAGCACACCGACGACGTGCTCGCCGAGACCGGCTACAGTCCCGACGAGATCGCCCAGCTGCACGCCGCGGGAGCCGTGCGATGAGCGGCTCGGGCGCGGTCCGCCTCCGGCGCGACCGCGACATCGCCACCGTACGGGTCGGCACCGGCCGCCGGGGCAACGCGCTGGCCACCCGCGACTGGGATGCGCTGGCCGCGCTGTTCGAGGACCTGGCCGACGACCGCACCCTGCGCGCCGTGATCCTGTCCGGCGCCGGTTCCACCTTCTTCAGTGCCGGCTCCGACATGCGCGAATGGCTCTCGGCCGACCCCGCCGACATCGACGCCAGTTTCGCCTCAATGGAGAACGCGCTGACCGCCGTCGAATGCCTACCGGTCCCCGTCATCGCCAGTATCCATGGCACCGCCGCCGGCGCGGGCTGCCAGCTCGCCTGCGCCTGCGATCTGCGGATCGTCGCCGACAACGCGCAGCTCGGCATGCCCATCGCCCGCTGGGGCATCCTCGTACCGCCCGCCTTCGCCGCCCGCATCGCCCTCCTCACGGGCCCCGCTACGGCCCGCGACCTGCTGTTCACCGGACGTCTCGTCGACGGCCCCGAAGCACTACGACTCGGGCTGGCCACCGCTTGTGTGCCCGAAGTCGAACTGGACGACACGATCACCACCCTCGTCGCCTCGATCACTGCCCACCCCCTGGCGGCGAAACGCTCCATCGACACCCTCCTGGAGCCCGTCAGGGACCGGCTGCGCAAGGCATCAGCAGGGCCGGCCGCCGACTACGCCAGCATGCAAGCCGGGCTCAGCTCGTTCCTCTCCCACGTCACCCACGCCGGCTGACCTGCGACGGACCGCAGATCACCGACCCCCGTCCCCACACCCTCACCATCCGAGCCGAAACGAGGTCCCTGTGACGGTCAACGAGCAATCAGCCACGAGACCCCCAGCAGTCACACGCCCTCCGGACACCACTGCCGAACGCCTCACCAAGGCCCAGCGCCATGCCTTCTGGGGCTCCTTCAGCGGCTGGGCCATGGACGGCTTCAGCTAGAAGACTGCTGAAAATCTCGGGTTCTGGCCCCGGCTCGGTGGAGTCGGGGCCAGTCTTGTAGGCATGCAGGGGGAATGGGCCGGGGAGTTGG